>NZ_JAKJHX010000008.1 GCF_021648855.1 Tychonema litorale BBK16
ATGCCCTATGCCCTATGCCCTATGCCCTATGCCCTATGCCCTATGCCCTATGCCCAATAACTAATGACTTTTTTCAGTAGCAATGATGTGCAAATCTACGTGTTTGAGCGATCGCACTAATTGCTGAGTCAAAGAGCCCCGTAGCAGCAATTTCCATCGAGATTGCTGGCTTTCGCCAATCACAATTTGAGTAATGCGATACTCTTGAGCTACATCGGAAATGGCTTTTGCTATATTCTGATTCTGCACTCGCAGAAATAGCCCGTTAAATTCTTGACAAAGTTTCTCACAAGTTTCAACGTGTAAGCTTTCGGATTTTGTTAAGAAGCGATCGGGATTCTCGACAAATAAAGCATAAAATGGAGCATTCATATAGCTAGAAATTCTCCCACCCCGTCGCAGAAGTTGCAAAGAATTGGGATAAGTTGAAACGCAGACTAAAACTCGTTCGTGAATGTTGCAAGATTGACCTTTTAAAGTTGCTGCATCATCTTCAACACTATCTGCTACCTCCCGCAGCGCCAGTTCTCGCAAAGCAATTAAATGACGGCGCTGGAAAAAGTTTTTTAAAGATTGTTCAATTTTTTCTGGAGCATAAATTTTGCCTTCTAGCAAGCGTTCTTCTAGGGTTTCTGGTGTGACATCAATCACGATTACTTCGTCAGCTTCTTCGAGAATGCGATCGGGCACTCGCTCTCGGACGACAACTCCGGTAATTCGTGCTACTAAATCATTGAGACTTTCTATGTGTTGAATGTTGAGAGTGGAGAAAACATCAATACCAGCATTGAGAATTAATTCAACATCTTGATATCGCTTTTCTCGCAAAGAACCGGGAATGTTTGTATGAGCTAGTTCGTCTACTAATGCTAGTTGAGGGTGGCGCGCTATGACAGCTTCTGCATCCATCTCTGTTAGCATTTTTTCGCCTCGTAGCATTTCTTTTCGTGGCACTATTTCTAGTCCCTCGCCTTTTGCTACTGTCTCTTTTCGCCCGTGAGTTTCTAATAACCCGACGACGATATCAATGCCTTCTAATTTGAGTCGGTGTCCTTCCTCAAGCATTTTGAAAGTTTTGCCGACACCGGGGGCCATGCCAATAAAGATTTTGTGCTTGCCCCGGCGGCGGGTGCGATCGTAAGTGCGATTCGGTTGAATGTAAACTTCGTTCGGATCGTTTGGGAGTTCACTAGAGTGAATCATAGCTGAATAGTCAGTAGTCAGTTGGTAGTTGTCAGTAGTTTGTAGTTCGTAGTCAGTTGTTGGTTGTTAGTTGTCGATCCCTTGTCAATAACTAATAACTAATAATTACTGACTACTGACTACTGACTACTGACAACTACCAACTGACTACTGACTGTAAACTATTATAAGCCATCGAGAGCTAAATTCAGCTTGAGGACGTTGACCCCCGGTTCGCCAAAGATGCCAAGGAATCTGCCATCTGTATTCTTGGATACTAGCATTTCTACTTCATTGAGATTGAGCGATCGCACTTTTGCGATCCGTTGAACTTGTGCTCTAGCGGCCTCTTCGCTAATGTGCGGATCGAGGCTTGAACCAGAAGTATACACTAAATCAGCAGTTGGTTTAATACCAGCTTTGTTCAGACGGTCTATTTCAACTTGAACGCCCTGAAAACCATCTTTCTCATTACCTCGTTTTAGCAGATCTGAGTTGCTGGGAGCAAGATTGCTAGCTCCCGAAACGCCTGTTCTTTGACTTAAATTCTCTCCTTTTGTCTGGGGGTAGTCTGGAAAACTGCTGTAATTTGTAGTGCTGGGACGGCTCCAAAAGTATTTTTCTGATGTGAAAGACTGACCGATTAATGACGAGCCAACTACAACTCCTTGCTTGGTTATTAAGCTGCCATTAGCCTGGCTATTGAAAGCAAGTTGACCGATTGCTAGCATTATCAAGGGATAAATAATAGCTGTAATTCCCCATAAAACTAGGGTGACACGAATTGCTTTGATTATTTCTCTCATAAATGACCTCAATTAATGAAGGAAGAAGGAAGAAGGAAGAAGGAAGAAAGTCCTTCGACTACGCTCAGGAACCGGGAAGAAGGAAGAAACAACTTTTTCTGTATTCGTTTGGGAGTGCGAAACAGGTTAAATTGTTGTTTGCCGTGATTTACCTAAAATCTTTCCGGTTGAAAAATCACGACAAAAAGATAAATGGCTAGTGCGATAATCACTAATCCCAAAAGACTTAAACCCCACGCAGCTTTCTTGGTCAAATTTTCATCCGCAGCCGCGTAAACAGCCGGGGCAATTATTAAGTTAAAACACATTGCCAGAAATAATTGCACCGGGATTGGGTGGCGTTGCCAAAGCATTTGTGCTAATTCAATTGTTTCTTGGAAATCCCTAGGTAAAATATCATTGAGCAAATCATTCCGTTTCATACATTCTCCTTTTGTGGGGACTAAATATCTTTCAAACAAATTAACCGCAGAACTTTTAAGAAAAGTTGGGCATTAATGACTGCTGACTAATGACTGCTGACTACTGACTTCTTTATGCTAAGCCAACAGCAGTAATCAAAACATCGATGATTTTGATGGCTATAAACGGTGCAACTGCTCCGCCTAATCCATAGATTAAAATGTTTCGCTGCAACAGTTGATTGGCGCTCAATGGTCGAAATTTTACTCCGGTTAGTGCGAGGGGAATCAAAGCGGGAATAATTAAAGCATTGTAAATTAATGCTGATAAAACCGCAGACTGTCCGCTAGCTAAACCCATTACGTTCAATGCGCCAACGGGGGCAAACATTGCTGGAATAATTGCAAAATATTTAGCGATATCGTTGGCTAGGGAAAATGTAGTCAGCGCGCCGCGAGTAATCAGCAATTGTTTGCCAATTGTCACTAAATCAATCAGTTTTGTCGGGTCAGAATCTAAATCAACCATGTTCGCAGCTTCTTTTGCGGCTTGGGTTCCAGAGTTCATCGCGAGTCCTACGTTTGCTTGGGCTAGTGCGGGTGCGTCGTTGGTTCCGTCTCCCGTCATTGCTACTAATCTGCCCTCGGCTTGTTGCTTGCGAATTACTTCAATTTTGTCCTCTGGAGTTGCTTCGGCGATGAAGTCGTCAACTCCGGCTTCGTCGGCAATTACTGATGCTGTAATTCGGTTATCTCCGGTGAGCATGATGGTGCGAATTCCCATTTTTCTGAGTTGATCGAACCGATCGCGAATCCCCGGTTTGATAATATCTTTCAAATAGATAATGCCGTAGATGTCGTTGCCTTGACAAACTCCCAAAGGTGTACCTCCAAGCCGGGAAACTCGCTCGTAAGCTTCATCGAGATCGGGGCCGATATTGCCACCGCGCGATCGCACAAAACCCTTCACCGCATCCACCGCGCCCTTACGAACCTCAGTACCATCAGGCAAATCGGTTCCTGACATCCGCGTTTTTGCCGAAAAATCCAGCCCGGTGGCGTTAGTGCGATCGAACTCCACCGTTGCGCCCAATTTTTCTGCCAAACGGACGATCGACTTTCCCTCTGGAGTCTCATCAAACAGACTCCCAGCCAAGGCTATACTGGCAACTTCTTCCAGCGAATGACCGTTTACTGCGATGAACTCTTCAGCTAAACGGTTGCCTAGGGTGATTGTCCCCGTTTTGTCCAAAATCAGCGTATTCACGTCGCCGCAAGCCTCCACCGCTCGTCCAGAGGTCGCTATCACGTTAAACTGAGCCACGCGATCCATTCCCGCAATCCCGATCGCACTTAACAAACCGCCGATCGTCGTCGGGATCAGCGCCACCAGTAGCGAAATCAGCGTCACCACACCCACAGGAGTTTTGACGTAATTTCCCACGGGCGGAATCGTTGACACCACAATCAAAAACACCAGAGTCAGCACCGCCAGCAATACAGTTAGCGCGATCTCGTTAGGCGTTTTCGAGCGTTCAGCGCCCTCCACCAGCGCGATCATCCTGTCCAAAAACCCCTTACCGGGGTCGGCCATCACCCGCAGCGTCAGTTCGTCGGAAAGGATGCGTGTCCCGCCGGTAACTGAACTGGCGACATCCGAACCTGGTTCCTTGAGCACTGGCGCGGATTCCCCGGTGATTGCAGATTCGTCTACTGATGCGACACCTGCGATCACTTCGCCGTCAGAGGGAATGACATCGCCTGCGATCACTTTTATTTGGTCGCCGCGTCTCAAGGAGGTGGAACTCACTTCCTGTGTTGAACCGTCTGGCAAGAGTTTGCGGGCTGTGGTGTCTGCTTTGGTCGATCGCAGTGCGTCTGCTTGGGCTTTACCACGCCCTTCTGCTACCGCTTCGGCAAAATTAGCAAATACCAAAGTGAAGAACAAAATGAAGGTGACCAGGCCATTAAAAACTACCTGATTTTTACCTGGAACCGGTCCGAAAAGACTAGGATCGATCGTCAACAATGCAGTAACAATTGTGCCAATCCAGACCACAAACATCACGGGATTTTTTAGCATTACCCGTGGGTCAAGTTTGACAAAAGCTTCTTTAAAAGCTCTTTGATAAAGACCTTTTGTATTAGCCTTCGGCGTGTGTCTGCGGGACTCGCGAGAGCCTCCACGACGGGATTTTTGGGAATCGGGGGTATTGGAAGAAGCCATATCGATTTTGGATTTTTAATGAACCAGAGAGAACACAGAGAAAGAGTAGAGGGATGTTGACAATTTTTTGCTACAGAGGTGGAGGTGTTGATGTCGCTTCAGGTGAAGGCGCAGTTACTGGTACTTGTTCCAACTTAGCTTTGCTAATTTCAAATCCTTCGGCAATTGGCCCTAAAGCTAGAACTGGGAAAAATGTCAGCGCGCCCAGAATTATAATTACTCCGGCGGTGACACTGGTGAACAAAATTGAATCTGTTCTGAGAGTACCTGTTGTTTCTGGTACTGGTTGTTTGTTAGTCATGCTGTCAGCTAAAAGCAGCAAGGCAACAATCGGAACATAGCGTCCCAACAGCAGGCTAAAACAGGTGCTTAAATTCCACCAAAGTCCAGTAGATGCTGGTTGAGAGTCTGCTAATCCTTCAAAGCCTGAACCGTTGTTGGCTGCGGCAGAAGCATATTCGTACATCACCTGGGAAATGCCGTGAAATCCGGGGTTGCTGATGCCGCTCAAACTGTCTGGAAATGCGAGGGCAATTGCGCCGGGTATTAAAACTGCGATCGGGTGAATTATCAGGACAACGCTAGCTAAAACAATTTCCCGTTTTTCAATTTTGCGACCTAGGAATTCTGGTGTTCTTCCCACCATTAATCCGGTGAGAAATACGCTCAGAATTAAGTAGATAAACAAGTAAGCTGTTCCCGTTCCTTGTCCGCCCCAAACGATTTGCAGAAATAAGTTAAACAGAGTAGCAAAACCACCCGGAGGCATGAGAGAATCATGCATTCCGTTGACAGCTCCGCACATTGTTCCTGTTGTAGTCACAGCCCAAAGTGCTGTTTCTGCCCAGCCGAATCGGACTTCTTTTCCTTCTAGATTTGGCTGCGCTGAACCCAGCAAATTATTGACTTGAGGATTGCCTTGAAACTCGCCTGTTGCTGCAATGGTAATTAAGATAACGAAAATGCCAAAAACCATCCAAAAAATCAACCATCCTTGTTTTTTGTTGTTGGCAAATATGCCGTAGGTGTGAATGAGCGATGCTGGAATTGAAACCATTGCTATTGTTTCTAGCAGGTTAGTAAAAGGATTGGGATTTTCAAAGGGGTGAGCGGAGTTGATGGCAAAAAATCCGCCTCCGTTTTCTCCGAGTTGTTTGATGCTTTCAAAGTGAGCTACTGGGCCGCGAGCAATTATTTGCGTGCCACCTTCTAATGTACGGGCGACTGCCGGCCCGGCTAGGGTTTCTGGGACTCCTGAAATCAGCAAAAATAAGCCAATTATTAAAGAAAGTGGCAGCAGGATGCGAGTAATTGATTGAATTAAATCAATGTAAAAGTTGCCCAACGGACGACCGGTTAATCCGCGGATAAAGGCAATACCTACTGCTAAACCAGTAGCGGCTGAGGTAAACATTAAAAAACCCAGAGTTAACTGGGATAAATAAGTAAATGTTGTCTCGCCGGAGTAATGTTGTTGGTCGGTGTTGGTGAGGAATGAGATAGTTGTGTGCAGGGCGGTATCCCAGGTGGGTACACCTAAACTGGTGGCATTTAAAGGCAGGAGTCCTTGAAGCATTAAAATTAGAAAAACAAATATGCCCATTGCTATATTGCTGTAGAATAGCGATCGGGCATATTGCCAACCTGTCATTGAATCTGAAGAACGAATATTGCCAGCAGTATAGATCAGTTGTTCTACGGGTTTAATCGCGGGGTCGAGGATGGTTGATTCTCCCATGTATACCCGCGCCATGTATTTGCCAAAAACAGGGGCGATCGCTACTACGATGATTAGCGTTAATGCGATTTGAATGAGTCCTTCAAGCATAATTGATCCAATACTTCCTTGAAAGTGCAATCTACTTTTAACAGTCAATATACTTGAAGTTAGGGTTTTTGATAATTAGCCCATAGGTATAAGTTGTCGTTTACAAATTATGTTTGGCTGCTATATACTTCCACGAATAGATCAATGCTTAGATATTGAGTATTATCTATACTTGCAGATATAGATGCTGTCTAAACACTCTAATCTTGCGTCACAATAGATGGAAAAGTCCTAAGTATAAGGCAGGAAATTTAGTGTAAATCTAAAAGATAGAATGGATTAATAAAGGATGTTACACCGCTTATTTAAAATCACAGAAAACTTGATGATTCAGGAGAAGTATTTGCGGGGGCGATGGTCGATCGCAATTTTATTTGCGATCGTCGCAGCACTAGAATTTACTACGCCTTCGGAGTATTTATTCGGATACTTGTACACTGGGCCAATTTTAATTGCAAATTCGCGTCTGAGTCGGTTGGGAAAGTTGCAAATTACGCTGGTAGCAGCAGCATTGACGCTGTTAAGTTTGTTTGTTCCTTATGGAGAAAAGATCGCCCTAGCGACTGTTGCAAATAGAGCGATTGGTGTGATGGCTTTGGGGGTGACGGGATATTTGAGCGATCGCAATCAGCAGTACCAAGAGGCGATCGCGATCGCGAAAGCGCAATTGCAGTCACAGCAGCAGTTAGCTAGCATCCGAGAAGATTTTGTGTCTACTTTGAGTCACGACTTGAAAACGCCAATGCTGGGTGCGATCGAGACTATTAAAGCTTTTAAACAGGGGAAATTTGGGGATGTGACTTCTACTCAACAAAAAGTGCTCGAAACAATGGCCCGATCGCACAAAATGTCACTACAATTAGTAGAAACGCTGCTAGATGTTTACCGCAACGATGCCGAAGGCTTAAAACTGCAACTTGCTCCGGTAAATTTAGTTGCTTTGGCAGAAGAAGTGATTGCAACTATGATAGATTTATCGGCGGCGCGGCGAGTTTATATTCACATGAGTTATGGAGAGTCAGATTTTCGCCGCTCTTTGTGGGTAAAAGGCGATGCAGTGCAACTCCAGCGCGTTTTTGCTAATTTGCTGACAAATGGGATCAATCATTCTCCTCGCGGTGGTAGAGTGGAAGTGGTAATGGAATTTTATTCAAGTTATCAAGTGGTAAAAGTCCTAGATAGCGGATTGGGAATTACAGCAGACGAACTGCCGCGCTTGTTTGAACGTTTTTATCAAGGAAATGGCGATCGGCAAGCCAAAGGATCGGGATTAGGATTATACTTGTCTCGCCAAATTATTGAGGCCCACGGCGGTATAATTTGGGCAGAAAATAAATTGCCACATGGTGCTTTATTTGGATTCCGACTCCCTGCGATCCCAGAGAAATGAAACCAGCATATCCATTGCGAATTCTGTTAGTAGAAGACGACGAACTGTTTCGGTTGGGACTGCAAACGCGGTTGCAGCAAGAAAGTTGTTTGCAAGTAATTGCGGAAGCGGAAGATGGCGAAACGGCGGTAGAGTTGACTCAGGAACATTTGCCAGATGTGGTGGTTCTGGATGTGGGTTTACCAGGAATTGGTGGTATTGAAGCGTGTCGCCAAATTAAACAGAGACATCCAGGAATTCCGATTTTAATTTTAACATCTCATTCGCAAAAGTCGTTGATTGAAAGATTGATTGCTGCGGGTGCTCAGGGGTATTGTCTCAAGGGAATTGCTGCGGAAAATTTGGTGTTAGCAATTCGATCGGTAGCGGCGGGGGCTTCGTGGTGGGATAGGGCGGCAACTGCGGAAATTCGCGCGGTTTTTGCCAATCCTGAACCTGTTAAATTGGGGTTGAAATCAGATATTTTGGAGAATCCGCTGACTCCGAGGGAACAGGAAATTTTAGCTTTAGTTGCGGGGGGGAAAAGCAATCAGGAAATTGCTCAAATATTGTACATTGCTCCGGGGACGGTGCGGGTTCATGTTCATGCGATTTTGCAAAAGTTGGAAGTGCGCGATCGCACTCAAGCTGCTGTACTCGCTATCCAGAAAGGATTGGTTGCTGAAGAATTACTGGGTAGTCAATCTTAAAGCTGGTAGTTTATAATTGTATATAAACCTTTTGTGACTCAGAACCATGAGATTTATTAATCCCAAAATAGACTTTGCCTTCAAGAAGATATTCGGTAATCTTGCGACAATTGACGCGGCTTATTGGTAGTGAATTTTCAGCAGATATTCAAAGGCGCATCCAAGAGTTAAATCGTAACATCTTAGAAGATTTAGGAGAAGAGATGTTTGATTTTGGAAGTAGTTCAGATTTGGTGACTTGGTTGCAGCAACATTCCCGAAATTTTACTAATGACATTTAATATCTGAGTTTGGTATATTTGGCATATATTTAAGTTATCGACGGTCATCGAACCAGAGGTGTCTTGTGCTAAATTTTATCAATTCTGTTATTGGTTCCATCGTTTTTCTCGACTCTGCACTCCCGGATATCCAAAATCTTTGCAACGGTATTGCAGCCGGAATAGAAGTAATTATCGTCGATCGCGCGCGGGATGGAGTAGCACAAATTACGGAAGTGCTAGGGAGTCGCAGCAATATTAAAAGCATTCATATTATCTCCCACGGTCGATCGGCGAGTTTGCAGCTAGGCGCGATCGATCTAAACTTGACAAATTTAAAAAAATATGGTAATCAATTGCAGCGGTGGTCAGCAGCCCTGGCAGAGAGTTCAGAGATTTTGCTGTACGGGTGCGAGGTAGCGGCGGGGGATGCGGGGGCTAACTTCGTGCGGCAAATCAGTCTGTTAACGAAGGCAAAAATTGCGGCTTCTCGATCGCCTGTAGGAAGTGCAGCCAAAGGCGGAGACTGGCTGCTAGATTATACAATTGGGTCGGTGGAGTCGGAATTGGCGATCGACCAAGCGACAATGGCCGCTTATCAATATGTGTTCGGCCGCACCCTCTACGACGGCACAAACTATTCACCACTACCACCAACATCAGCACCTATACCAGGCATTGGGACAGCAGCCGGTACCCAATTAGCTTATGGACAAGTACCTCTGCCTGCCCCATTGGGTTCTGGTCTTCTTCCTGCTGGTGCATACTCCCCCAACACGGGTATTAATACTGCTAGCGTGACGGCGTTTGGTGACGTTAGAGGCTATGCGGGCTACACCAACTACAAATACACCCCGCCTTCAACATTTGCTCAACTCAATGCAAGTTTCCCCGCACTCAACCGCACCAACGGTTACAGCGTCTCTTTCAACGTTGCAGTTACGGCTGAAGCCAGCAATAGTAACGATCGGGCCGGTTTCAGTATCATCTCTATTAGCAGCGACGCTCAAACTGGCATTGAACTGGGTTTCACCAACCGCAACCTCGGCCCAAATGGAGGCATTTTTGCTCAAAACGGTGGCGCATCCCCAACTCTGTTTACTCGCGGGGAAAACGCAGGGGTTAACATCAGCGCTGCTACCGACTACAAACTAATAGTTCAAGGCAACACTTACACCTTGTTTGCGGGTGGGGTAGCAATACCAAACCTGACAAATCAACCGCTACGCAACTACACGGCCTTTAATCCAGAAACCAGCCAGCCAGCTTTACCCTACAATCCCTACAGCCAGCCAAATTTCCTATTTTTCGGCGACGCCACGGATCAAGCAAGTGCCAATTTTACTCTTGGCCCGATATCGGTTAATAACTTGCCGATCGCACAACCCGACACATACAACGTTCTGCACGACAAAGTTCTGTTCTCGAATCCGTCAGTCTTAAAGAACGACACCGACGCCGACTTAGACTCGCTGACTACTGTTTTAGCTACAGGCCCGACCAAAGGTACGATCTTCTTAGATCCCCTAGGTAACTTCACTTATACTCCTAACGCTGGTTTTTTCGGACTTGATACCTTCACCTACAACGTTAGTGACGGCGCTGCAATAGTTCCGGCTACGGTGAATATTAATGTTACAAATAGTTTGCCGATCGCACAACCCGACAACTACAGCATCAGTGCGGGAAAAGCCCTCAACATAACAGCGCCGGGAGTTTTAGCCAATGACTCCGACGCAGATTTAGACACATTGACTGCTGCATTGAGTGCAAATCCGACGAAAGGTGCGATCGCCCTCAACAAAGACGGTTCTTTCACTTATACTCCTAACGCTGGTTTTGCTGGAACAGACACATTTACCTACACAGTCAGCGATGGGATAGTTAACTCTGCATCCGCTACCGTGACTGTAAACGTCAACAATAACCCGCCTGTAGCGATTGCTGACAGCTATACTACTGCCTTTAATACTCCTCTGAACGTGGCAGGATTGGGAGTCTTAATCAACGATACAGACGCGGAAAACGATCCGCTGACTGCGATTTTGGTAGCTGGGCCGACGAAAGGTGCGATCGCACTCAATGCTAATGGTTCCTTCAGTTACACTCCGAATGCTGCTTTTGCAGGGACAGACTCTTTTACATACAAAGCTAATGACGGGAAAGCTGATTCTGCGATCGCTACGGCCAGCATTATTGTCAATAACCCAACCAGTCCAACGCCGACAAGTCCAACTCCAACCAGTCCAACTCCAACCAGTCCAACTCCAACCAGCCCAACTCCGACAAGTCCGACTCCAACCAGTCCAACTCCCACAAGTCCGACTCCGACAAGCCCAACTCCAACCAGTCCAACTCCGACAAGCCCAACTCCAACCAGTCCAACTCCAACCAGCCCAACTCCGACAAGCCCAACTCCAACCAGTCCAACTCCAACCAGCCCAACTCCCACAAGTCCAACTCCAACCAGTCCAACTCCAACCAGTCCGACTCCGACAAGTCCAACTCCGACAAGTCCGACTCCAACCAGTCCAACTCCAACCAGTCCGACTCCGACAAGTCCAACTCCAACCATTCCGACTTCAACCAGTCCGACTCCGACAAGCCCAACTCCCACAAGTCCGACTCCAACCATTCCGACTCCAACCATTCCGACTCCAACCATTCCGACTCCGACAAGTCCAACTCCGACAAGCCCGACTCCAACCATTCCGACTCCAACCAGTCCAACTCCTACTATCATTCCCGTTGACTCTGACAGCGTTTTCGGTGCCGATCGCGATTGCATTTGTGAAGAGATAACCCTACCCGCGATCGGTTCAATTCCCCGCGCGAATTCAGTCGATCGCACTTTCAACGGCACTGATCGCAACGACTTCCTGATTGGTAGCAATCTCAACGACGCTATCAACGGTTTCAACGGCAACGACATACTGTTAGGTCAAAGGGGCAATGATAATATTTACGGCGGATTGCCGAGTAATGTGCCGATTGACACCAATACAGACGATGATTTGCTGTCTGGCGGCAATGGCAACGATTACCTCAACGGCAATGCTGGCAACGATCTCATTTTCGGCGGCAAGGGCAATGATGTCGCGATCGGCGGCAAAGATGATGACTTGATTTGGGGCGACAAGGGCAATGACACTCTGGTGGGATACCAGGGTAACGACTGCTTGTTTGGAGGCACTTTTGACCCATTTAACCCTGACTCAAATGGACGCGATTTGCTGTTTGGCGACGAGGGAAATGACTTTTTGAACGGGGGAGATGCGGCTGATAGTCTCAGCGGCGGAGAGGGGGATGATACGGTTTACGGCGGCAAGGGCGATGATGTTCTTGTTGGCGGTAGTGGTGACGATTTGCTATTGGGCGATCGCGGCAGTGATCGCATTTGCGGCGGCGACGGCGACGATACTATTTTTGGAGAAAGTGCGATCGGGCTTAACGGTGAACCAGATTCCTTGTGCGGCGGGGAAGGCAACGATTTGATGTTTGGTAATGGCGGTTTTGACGAACTGTGTGGCGATCGTGGCAATGATACTATTTACGGCGGCAAAGGTGACGATTCTGTGGCTGGTGGAATTGGCGATGATTGGCTGATTGGAGGTTTAGGAAAGGATACGTTGCAAGGCGGAAGCGGCCGCGATTACTTTATCTTAACAGCGGGACAAGGCGACGATCTAATTACTGATTTTACGAAAGGGGAAGACTTATTAGTTTTAACAGGAGGCTTGAAGTTCGATCGCCTCAGCATCATTCAGGACAACAAATCTACCTTAATTAAGATAGCCAATACAGGTCAACTTATTGCTGTTTTGAATGGAGTGTCAGTTGGTGCGATCGGGCAGCAGGACTTTACCATCATTTAAGTAACCGAGGAAACAGCATTGCCGTACCCCTACCATTAATCGCGGTAGTCCAAGGGCACTGCCGTCTCCTAATTTCTTGATTATTTAAGATTGTGCTTGACACCGCTCATCCGTACAGCTATGATTTAATATCCTATTCAACACCATTTTCTAAATCCACATCAATATAATTACATAAAAAATTGCAAAAATAAATTTAGTTGCTGGTCATAAGGCGACAGTGGTTGGCAGATAAACATCGTTTTTATGTGAAATTTAGGTGCATCTATATGGGACAGATAATCATTAACGAATTCCGGCGCCAGGGAATGTTTCAGGGCAATGAGTATGTGGAATTGCTGCTCACCGAAGACATGAATGCCGCTCAACTTCAGTCTTATTTTGTAGGCGATTCAACTGCTGACACATTAGCGAAATATTCAGCTTATCGATTTACTAATATGGCGAGTATTGCGCCTGTTTTCAAAGCAGGGACAATAATTGCGATCGGCGGTTCAAGTGTAATTCCTACTAATGATATTACCTACAACCCTTTTCCCGGCGAAACTAATGCTGACTGGAACATTCAATTGCTGATCAATAATGGTGCTGGTGGCACATACCTAAACAATGTTTTAGTCAGCACTAACGCTTTGGGAGGGGATTTTGCAGCTTCCGATATTGCATGGGTAGATACTAGCAGTGAGGGGATTACTTCAATTGATTCGATCGCCTGGCCGACTACTGGTTTAGGAGCATTTGGGAGTGCAGCTAAAGTGCAGATTCCCGCACCGAATAACGGTAATAGTGGAATTGTCGAGTTTTCCAGCGCACTTGGCGGGGTCAATAGAGTTGCTAATTATGCGGTAAACAGCCTTGGCTCGATCGGTTTACCCAACGGCGGAATTAACACTATTTATATTAACAGTCTCCGCAACCCGCCGGCAAACAATGCTCCAACTTTGGCAATTCCTAATGTTAATCCACCGAATCAAATTAACGAAGATATAACCAATGCAGCTAATACAGGATTTAGTCTTGCTGGCTATCTTACGGAGTTGGGCGGTGACGCAAATGGTGATTCTTTGGGTGTGGCAGTTACCGGAGTTGATAATACTAACGGCAATTGGCAATTCTCAACTAACGGCGGCAATACTTGGACAAATTTCGGCAATGTTTCTAATATTTCCGCAACTGTACTTGGAGTGATCCCTCTCTACAACGGCTTATTTGGCAACACTCCGAATGCTCAAAATCGGCTGTCTTTAATCAACTTAAATTTTGATTCTTTTTTGACGATTGCTTCAGAAATTTTTAGCGGTAATGGAACTAATTTAAACAGCACTGCTGCCAATAGAATCTATGCTGGGTATATAAATCCTTTAAATTCGTCATTTCCAGTTCTCGATCGCAATTCTGGCTTTAGCCTATCTTTTAATCTCCAAATTATCTCAGAATCTCGGAGTAATCCCAGTCGGGCAGGTTTCAGTATTATTGCTGTTACTAGCGATCGCAAAGCAATCAAAATCGGTTTCCAACAGCTATCTCCAACTTCCGGTAATATCTTTGCACAGGGAGACGACATTACTCCTAATCCAGGCGGACAAACCAACACCTTATTTGTTGCAGCCGAAAATGCTTCTTTCAACACTAACATTGCGACTAATTACACTCTGAGAGTTCAAGGCGATAATTACTTTCTTTCAGATGGTAGTAGTATCATACTAAGCGGCCCGCTACGAAATTATGCTGCATTTACCGGTGTGATCGATCCTTACGAAACTCCTAATTTCTTATTCCTAGGAGACGATACTACTTCCGCGCAAGCTAACATCAACCTGACGCGGGTTTCGCTGCAAACCCCTGGGAGAGTCCGCTTTGTACCCAACCCAGACTATTACAGTACCCCCGGAAACGAACCAAAAATTACGTTTCGGGCATGGGATGGAAGTAACGGAGTTGCTAGCGGTACAACGGGTGTCAACGCTGCTGTCACAGGGGGAGCAACGCCGTTTAGCACTAATTCGATCGCAGTACCGATCGCAGTTAATCCCGTCAACGACGCACCCTTGTTTGTCAAAGGGCCCGATCGCACCGTCAACCGCAACGCAGGCCCACAAACCGTTGCTGGATGGGCTACAGGCATTTCTCCAGGCCCCGCCAACGAGTCTGCACAAACCGTAAACTTTCAAGTGGTGGGGAATGATAATACTGGTTTATTTAGTGTATTACCTGCGATCGACTCTTTGGGACAATTGACTTTTACGCCTGCGATCGGTGCAACGGGGACTGCTACTATTAGTTTAAACCTCAAAGATAACGGTGGCACAGCTAACGGCGGTGTCGATACTTCGGCAAATCAAACATTTGCTATAAATGTAAATAATACCAGTACATTTAACTTTAGTGCAGCTAACTATACTGTCAATGAAAATGGTAATTCTGCCACAATTACTGTGATTCGTACTGCTCCTCCTACTAATGCCGCTGCGGATGTCAGCTACAGCACAAGTAATGGAACCGCTAATGCTGGTAGCGATTATACTGCGACATCGGGTAAGTTGGATTTTGCGATCGGCGAAACAAGTAAAACTTTCACTATTTCAATTATTAATGACAGTTTAGTAGAAGGTAATGAAACAGTCAATCTCAGATTGATTAATCCTACTAATGTCGCTGATTTGGGAACGATTTCGACGGCTGTTTTGACTATTGTAGATACGACACCGACTCCGACTTCAATTCCGACTCCGATTCCAACTCCAATTCCAACTCCAATTCCAACTCCAATTCCGACTCCGACTTCAATTCCGACTCCGATTCCGACTCCAATTCAGACTCTAATTTCAACGCCGACTCCGACTTCAATTCCGACTCCGATTTCTACTCTAATTTCGACTCTAATTCCGACTCCGACTCCGACTTCAATTCCGACGCCAATTCCGACTCCGACTCCGACTTCAATTCCGACTCCAATTCAAACTCTAATTTCGACTCTAATTTCGACTCCAACTCCAACGCCAATTCCAATTCCAATTCCAATTCCAATCCCAACGCCAATTCCAATTCCAATTCCAATCCCAACGCCAATTCCAATCCCAACGCCAATTCCAATCCCAACGCCAATTCCAATTCCAATTCCAATCCCAACGCCAATCCCAACGCCAATTCCAATTCCAATTCCAATTCCAATTCCAACTCCGACTCCAATTCCAACTCCGACTGCAATTCCAACTCCGACTGCAATTCCGACTCCGGTGCCAGCGCCAAGTCAAATAGCGATCGCAATACCACCCCCAACAGCAAGCGTCACGCCAACACCTTCGCCTATTTTTTACCCTGTCGAAGACTGCATTTGCGATCGCACAATCATACCCGTTAGCGCAGCCCTCGAAGAGGTTCGCAATTCCATTCCCCCAGCCAATATTACTCAACAAACCATCAGCGGTACTAACGCCAAAGATACCTTAATCGGCAACAATCTTAACGACAGCATCAACGGTTTCAACGGTAGTGACTTGCTAATTGGACTCGAAGGCAGCGATCATATTTACGGTGGCTTAGCCAGCAGCATTTCTGTCGGTGCGGATATAGACAGCGATACCATATTTGGCAACGAAAATAATGACTACATTGTCGGTCATGCTGGCAATGATATTATTTATGCTGGCAAAGATGATGATTTGGCGATCGCAGGCAAAGACAATGACCTAATCTGGGGCGACAAAGGCAACGATACTGTACTTGGTGACGATGGTAACGATACCCTATTTGGTGGCACTTCCGACTCGTCTGATGGCGATTTAACTGGACGAGATTTGCTTTTTGGCGATCGGGGAAACGACATTTTGTATGGACAAGAAGGCGAAGACACTGTTTCTGGCGGCGAAGATAATGACACCCTACACGGTGGCAAAGATAGCGATCTAATATTCGGTGATTCCGGGAATGATTTGCTATTTGGAGATTTAGGAAATGATACCATCTGTGGTGGCGACGGCGATGATACAATTTTTGGAGATACTGATAAAATTGTAGCAGATATTAGCAATCAAAAAGATTATCTTTGTGGTAGTAATGGCAATGACTTAATTTTTGGCAATGATGATACAGACAAACTTTGCGGTGGCGAAGGCAATGATACTATTTACGGCGGCAAAGGTGATGATACTTTGATGGGCTCAATTGGCGATGATTGGCTGATTGGAGATTTAGGAAATGATACGCTGCAAGGTGGAATAGGGCGCGATTACTTTATGTTAACCTTGGGAGAAGGCAGTGATGTAATTACTGATTTTACGAAAGGGGAAGACTTATTAGTTTTAACAAATGGCTTGAAGTTCGATCGCCTCAGCATCACCCAAGAAAACAATCGTACCTTAATTAAGATTGCCAACACAGGTCAACTTTTGGCTGTTTTGAATGGAGTGTCAGTTGGTGCGATCGGGCAACAAGACTTTAGCATAATTGAGTAATATCAATACCCAAAACAACATTGTAGGGACACGGCAGTGCCGTGTCCTCTATGTCATTCCGGGGCTTAAAGCAGAGTAATTGCAGTTGATGCTTGACCGCCGATCGGACCTGCAACAAAGCCTAAATTCACCACCCCACGACGGGGACCAAAAGGATTGTTCATCGTCAGCTCAACGCTAGTTTGACCAGGATTAAAGTTCACCGTTCCACCAGAAGGAGTCACACTACCAGATGGATTGAGAATATTGTAGTCCACGTTGTTCACAGGTTGACGGCCACCAGGGGCAGCAATCAAAAAGTCGATCGAAGCCGAACCCGCAGTATTACCAGTCCGATTAATCGTAAAAGTTCCAATCCCACCATCAGTAATAGAACCACGAGCCGAACCGTAAGAGAAGAAAGTCGGAGGCGCAACAGTAGAATCAAGAATACTCAAAACCGCCGTTGATGGACTCGTCAAACTACCACCACTTATGAACAAATTTACAGTTTCAGTAGGCTCTATGCGGCCATCAAATAAAGTTTGAACCGGAACTTCTGCGCTAGCTTGTCCAGGTGCAAAAGTGACCGCTTGATTCACACGGGTGTAATCTGGTACAGTGCCCCCACCCTGAGCAGTACCATTACCAGTGGCGAACGAAATTGTGGCCCCTATCGAAAGATCCCCAGCGCGATTAATCGTAATCGGCGCAGTGCTACCCTCGTTGACGCTGTAAGCAGCCGCACTGAAGGAAAACGTGTTTTGACCAGGTGTCGGAGTCGGAGTCGGCGTCGGAGTTGGCACCACATTATTAATCGTCAAAATAGACGGATTACTGCCGATATTGCCACCGCTAAGTACCAAATTCACACTTTCCGGCGATTCAAAAAGCAAATCGTTCAAAGAAGTCACTGTGAAACTAGCAACAGTTTGGCCCGCAGCAAAATTCAACGCCCCTGCGGCCACAGTATAATCGGGTGCTGTCCCAGCAGCAGTTGCGGAACCGTTAACAGTAGCGTAGTTAATCGATGCAGCCCCCGTACCACCTGTACGAACAACGTTAATTGTAGCGACACCACCTTCATTTACCGTGTAACTTCCTTGCTCAAATTGGAAGACACTTGCAGGCGTTGGAGTTGGAGTTGGAGTTGGCGTCGGAGTTGGCGTCGGAGTTGGCGTCACATCCATACCTTCATATTGAATGCTGCGTACTAGGTAGTCGGAACTATCGTCTTTGAAAGGGGTGGCGAGGTAAGCAGGGGTGGCGCTATCATAGGCTTGGGCGGAGAAACGTAGTTCGTCAAAAGCAGCGCCTGTGTTAGGCTTTGCTTCTACCTTGAATTGGAAACTGGCATCATTGCGATCGCCTGTAAAAGTCACTCCATCCGCAGATACAGCCAGAGCTTTTTGTACAACTGGAGCATTGAGACGAGTGAAAGTAAAATTGTTAGTCGGTACCAAAACTCCATTATTGAAGACTTGCAAAAGACCAACTTCATTACCTTGATCGCCCACTCCTAGAGGTCTTTTGATACCCAATGAACTGAGATCGATCGTCGCGCTAGTCACATCTTGGTTATCAGCCCATTTCACCTTCAGCGCCTGAGATTCATTGGTGTTGGGATTATGGTTGATTTCCGCCCGAATTTTATTCACGTCTGTGAACCAACCATCATAAGAAGATGGCACACCAATACCAGCGGAATTGCCGTAACTCTGCCAGCTTTTCGGGTTTTCGTTCGTTGCTAAAGTGAGATTGCCGATCGCAGCAGGACTAGCATAGTCAGTTTCTACGCCATCAAAAGCTATCCCAGACAGTTTGACACCTTTATTTTGGGAAGCAGTCGCCCATTTTGCGATCAAGTCATTGATAGTGCTGAAATTAGTCGTTTGACCCAAAGAACCATTGATGGGAGTAGCCATAGTTTTTCTTGTGATGATGAGTAATTAAGGATTAGAAGTAACTAAAAACCAAAGATTGGGCTTTCTTGATGGCGATCGTTACTACTAGAAAAGCATCGTCATAAGTAGGTACAAACAAATCAAGTAAAAAGGCTTAAACTGCCAAACATTTGCCCAATAAATATCTGAATGATTGATCTATCCTGGTTAAATGTTGTAATTACTTGCACCTACTTAATCCATATATTTAACTTTCATCATCAATGACTTCGATCCGGAAAAATGATCGATCGCTTTTCAGTCTTATAAAAAGCCGATTTTTAACATATATAGACGACAGCGTAAATAATCATCACAAATCAAGATAATCTTTCTTATATAGTTTCCGGTTGCATCAGTATTGTTCAAGTAGTAAACAGTCATGCTTAGGTGCAACCACAATTGATATTAATCAATGTTCATCCATTCGTCACAAGTTAAGACATAATTGTATTTGTCAATCAGTAGAATTACTGACAAAACTGCTTTCATAGGATCTGATTTTTCTACTCAACATCCGAGTTTGTAGGGTGCGTCGCCATCTGTAATCTGCAAGTTATATCCAAGATATAGCAAGCGACGCACCTTACACCGGATATCACCCGCGATCGATCGTATGTACCACACATACATGGAATATGCTGTAACTTGTGACCAATGGTAGTCATCGGCCTCAATCTGCGGTTCTCAAATTCATCAAATAATAAATCGCCCAAATAGCCATCGGCCGCAAATAGTGACAAGCCCGAAAAGTCCCCGCCGCCGTAATCGCTTCCGGTGTCCGAAACTGCAACCCATTCTCATAAATCTGCTTCACCACCGCATCCGTCAACTTAAACGCCTTCTCCTCCATTCCCATCTGCACCAAAAAAGCCGCCAACCCAAAATTAATCCCCGTCCAAACTTCCAAAGGATGAGTTGCATTCGGATTTTCCGGTGTACCATTCAACATCACCCCATTCGCCGCCCCAAACTCACCATCTTTGAACTTCAAGAAACAAGATTCATACACAGTCTCTAAGGCGCTAACTGCACATTCTGGTGGCACAATATCTGGCAATCCCAACAGTTGTGCGTAAAATTGACCGCATAATTGATCAGTCATCACCACTTCGGAATTACTCTCGCTATCCAAACGGTAATATTGACCATTCCAGAGTTTTTCTTGATAAGTTGGTCTGGCTTGTTCCAGCCAACTGTGATATAATGCAATCTTGGATTGGGGATTGGGAATTATCTCTGGCGCTGTGTCTTCTAAGATTTCGCCGATCGCGATCGCACTCTCCAGCGCAGCCAACCACAAACCACCGCAATAGGCACTAATCCCCCGCATTTGCCAATCATCAAACGTCTGATCCGGTGCTCCCGAATTCTCAGGAATCCCGTCCCCATCCTCATCAAAGGTTTTCAGATAAGCCAAAGCCTCAACAATCGCCGGCCAACAATCTTGCAAAAACTCATGATCTGTGCTACCAGTCAACAAGAAATCCCGATAAACCTGCAACACAAAATCGCAAGGTAAATCCTTCCACAAATTGCAATCTTGATAGCTAGTATAATTCGTTTTCTCCCAAGGATGTTCGTTCGGAGCACCCAAATCATGCGGAGTCGCACCGACTGCTTTCCGAATCGCCGATGCTTGATTCCAGCCCACAATTCTCGGCGTATCATCCCCAGTCGAAATTGCCCGCGCAAAAGCGATCATTACCGATTTTTCTAATTCCGGCCACAGCATCAACAAAGCAAAAGAACCGTAAAGACGCACGTCTAAACTTTCATACCAACGGTAATCTATGCACTCCAAAACTCCAAATTGACCCTTCGGATCCCGTTCATCAGCCGCACTCCAAAGCGTACCACCGTCAGTTAGGATATACAACTCATTAAACAGCGCCATTTTGAAACTATCTGATAAATCTTCCCGTGACAAAATCGGTTTTTGCCAAGCTTCAATATTTTCGCGCCAACTATCAGAATGCTTCATCGCCGTGCGGATTATCGGCCAAGCATTTTTGCCATTGCGCCCAAAGAAATCTGTATAGCGGCGGTAATACTCAACTCCGGGTGCAAATTCAGTAATGGGCAAATCCCATGATAAAATGAAGGGAATCTTGCGAGTTTTTCCTGGTCTGATTGTAAACCGGACTGCGATCGCACAAGCGGATCTTTCTCCCGGATTGCAGGCTGTCTCATCTTTGTCATCCAACAAAAAGCCGTCAGCAGAAAAGTTCTGCCAGATATCATCGCCTTTCCCCGCAGGGTTCCAGCGAGTTTGATAGAATACTTCTACGGCTG
The DNA here is from genome assembly GCF_021648855.1 of Tychonema litorale BBK16. Taxonomy (GTDB): domain Bacteria; phylum Cyanobacteriota; class Cyanobacteriia; order Cyanobacteriales; family Microcoleaceae; genus Microcoleus. Next base: position 21,330 of record NZ_JAKJHX010000008.1, read on the forward strand.
GATTGGTGATAGTTGCGATCGCCCATTGTCCATCCCCTTCTTTTGGCCGATCATCAGCATTTAAGCGCGTCATCACGCAGCCAATCCGATGAAAGTCTTCCACCAACAAATTCATATTTCCGCCACTTTCTCCCCATCGAGGCTGATAGTCATAGGCGGGACTACCATCATCTCGAACTTTAACGGGAACCCCCCCGTACCCCCCCTTAGTAAGGGGGGGCTGGGGGGGTATAGCATTAGTAAACCAGCCGACAATATTCTCCCAAGTTAACATGATGCTGAGAGTAATCGGCGCATCTGTAGGATTGTGTGCTACCCACTCAAACATGGCTACCGGATAACTGCTTTCTTGATAGTTGTGAGGTATAATTGGTGAAAATTGTTCGCAACTTAATTCAGCCTGAAATACATTTTCATAAACAAACCAACTCCGAGGATACAAAGCATGATAAGTCCCGGAAGAATTCAATTCTTCCTTCTTCTTTTCATCCGTTACATCCATTACAAAATCCGTTGCCGAACTTCCTTCCTTGGGATACCATTTCCAACTAGATAAACAGCCATCTGTGGGCGGTTCAGTACACAGTGAATAAGCTTGTTTCTTGCCACCAGATTCTTCAAAAACGCTGAACTGACAAGCAGGCAAACTATTAAAAATATGTTCTCCACCGTCGATATGCCACAGGTTAAAGTCTCCACGGTGCGATCGCCCAATACAGCCTGCACCGAAGCCACCCAAGGGCATTCCGTGCCAAGGGCCGTCGTCAAGATTGCTGGCGTAGCGGACTGTGTAGGGGTTGTCCCAACCGAGGCCAATGGCGCGTTTCCAGGTGTGTGGAGGGATGTTTGGATTGGATGTGCGATCGTTATTCATACCAATTAATCGATTTTAGATTTTGGATTTTAGATTCAAGAAAGCAACTTCACCGATTGATACAGAGCCAGGTTTATCGAGGCAGAATATCATCTAACCGAAGTTGCAAGTTGCTTAGCAGAGGAGAAATAATCGGCTGTCCGAGTCGAAATTGTTGCTGAATATAATCTTGGTCAATCAGTTGACAAACTGTGATAGTAGGTTGTTTTGGTTTACCGATAAAAGCCACGCCTCCCAATCCGCGATAATCAACAATCCAATATTCAGGAATTCCTAAAAGAGCATATTCTTCAACTTTGCGGGCGTAATCTGTTTCCCAATTAGTGCTGACGACTTCTACCACCAATTTAAGAGATCGCCCTAACGTAATCACCGGTTCTCTTTCCCAGAGGGGTTCGCTGACAAGGGCGGTTTCATCTAACACGACAATATCAGGACGACGCGCCGTAGCTGCACCGGAAAATGGACGGATCAAACAAGTGCGGGGAATGAACCAAGGTAGTTTTTCGGCTGCGAGGATGATGCCGATTTGAGTTGCTAGCTTACCGCCGACGGTTTCGTGGGGGCCTGTGGGTTCCATCTCAACTAATTCTCCGTCAGCAAGTTCGTAGCGGAAGTTGTCACAATATTGATCGAGGAATGTTTCAAAGGTTAGGAGTTTTTGCGCGGTGTAAGCCATTAGAAATCAATACTTTTTTGCTTGATTTTAATTACTTTAGTTTAGCATTCTTCTCAAATAAAACTAACCCGGAGATCCCCCCTAGCCCCCCTTAATAAGGGGGGGACAAGAAATATTCTCAAAGTCCCCCTACAACCAGGGGGATTTAGGGGGATCTAGACTTCGATAAAAACGAGAGAGACAGAGGGTTTCAGTTTTAAGTTGACATGAATGTTGAAAACCTTATTCCGTCACCTCAGCAAATCCCAAATCTGTTCCTTTCCCCGCGTGTACCAAAGCCAACTTTTCGTAACGCTTAGCGTGCTCGATTAATCCCGCGGCTTCCTCTTCAGACAAGTCTCGCAGCGGCTTCGCAGGTACTCCCGCAACTAGGGTGTAAGGCGGCACATCCTTGGTGACAACAGCACCCGCACCGACAATACAGCCTGTTCCTACCCTAACGCCATCTAGGACGATCGCACCTATCCCAATTAAACAACCCCGTTCAATGTAAGCTGAGTGAATCACGGCTCGGTGTCCGATCGTCACAAAATCTTCCAAAACCGTCGGTTTACCCGGATCTCCGTGTAAAATAGCTCCATCTTGGATATTGCTGCTACAGCCGATCGCAATGCACTCCACGTCCCCCCGCACCACCGCCCCGTACCAAATACTCGCCCCCGCACCCACCTCCACCCTGCCGATGACAACAGCGTTTTGGGCAACAAAAGCAGCTTGGGAAACATCTGGAATCGGCCAATAGGAAGGGAGTTTAATCAGAGATTCATTGAGATTGCTCATTTGTTAGTGGATGGATTTACTTTTAACAGATTAATCAATTCTCGATACAAGATATAATAAAAGTATTTGGGACTTTTGCAGAGAAAAAATTTAGGGACGCACTACATGATCGAAGTAGCTTTGCAATATCCGATGTTTGGCCCGGAGATTCAGTGTCCCCACTGTCGCCAAACGATTCCAGCCCTAACCCTCACGGATGCCTATTTGTGTCCGCGTCACGGGGCATTTGAGGCCGATCCAAAAACGGGGGATTTAGTTCACCTTCAGTCTGGGCGACACTGGCGCCACTGGGAGGATGAATGGTATCGCCAGCACACTCACCCCGATGGAATTCGGTTTGAAATTCACGAAGCGCTCGATCGACTCTATACTCAAGGCTATCGAGCAACTCGCATCATCATTGCCCAACGCTATCGGGAATTAATCAGCGTTTATTTAGAACGCAGCACATCTTGGAGGGGTGAATCGGAATCGCCGATGCCGAAGCTTTACGGTTTACCTGTCGATTTTAGCCCCGAATCCCAGGAGGAATCTTGCTGGGAAGTGATTAATTTTGACCTGGAAAAAGAGCCGGGAGTTCCGATTCGATATCCCTATTTTCGGTTGTTTGAATAGTCCGTAGTCATTAGTCATTAGTCATTAGTCATTAGTCATTAGTCATTAGTCATTAGTCATTTGTTGCTTCCAGTTACCAATGCCCGATGCCCGATGCCCGATGCCCAATTCCCAATTCCAAAATCAAATGCACCACGCCTCGATTCGCACTGCTAACATTCACCGGGCGATCGCCTTTTACGAACAGTTGGGATTTACTGTGAGCGATCGCTTTACCACCGGTTACACTCTAGCCTGTTGGATGGAAGGTCTCAAGGGACGCATCGAACTAATTCAAATCCCGGAACCAAAACCCGCACCGGATGCTTTTGGAGACGAGCATTATGTTGGATACTATCATTTATCCTTTGATTTAACTGAGGCGACAACTGATTTGCCTAGTTGGTTAGATTCTCTAAAAAAGCGGTTTCAGGAAGCAGCCTCCGAGGAACCAAGCCAGTTTCAACCGCTGAAAGTTTTATTAGAACCGACTCAACAGGCGATCGGAAATCATGTTTATGAAGTGGCTTTTATTGCCGATACAGACGGATTGCCTTTAGAGTTTATCCGGCGGATTAATTAGTTAATCACTAATGACTGCCGATAATCATCTAAGATGTACATTCTGAGGTTAAAAATACTATGCGTCGTCAACGTTCTCTGCCCTGGCTTCACCGTTATTCTCGCCCGATCATGGCAGGAATTGCAAGTATTGGGGCTGCGATCACTGCCTATTTAACCGCTGTCAAGTTATCCCAAGGAGCGGTAACTTGTCCCATAGCCGGCTGCGATATCGTGCTTTCGAGTCCCTATGCCTATGTCTTTGGTTTGCCTCTTTCTCTCTTTGGTTTTTTGGGCTATTTGAGCATGATCATTTTTGCGGTAGCTCCGCTATTTGTCAATCCCTCTGAACAGAAGAGTCTCCGTTCTACGTTAGAGTCTTGGACGGGACTATTTTTGTTTGCTGGTGGCACAGCTATGATGATTTTTAGCGGATATCTGATGTATGTACTGACTGTTGATATCAAAGCAACTTGTATTTACTGTATTGCCTCTGCTTTGTTTGCAACTAGCTTGTTTGTCTTAGCCTTAATCGGTCGCGAATGGGATGATATTGGACAACTATTTTTCATCGGAATTCTGGTATCTATGTTAGTGCTTATCTCTTCTCTGGCTCTTTATGCTGATGTGAATAATCTCGGTACAGCTAGGGAGACCAGCATGAATACTACGACGATTTCTGGTACTTCAGAAATTGCTTTAGCACAGCATTTAAAAAGAGTGGAAGCTAAAATGTACGGCTCTTTTACCTGCTCTCATTGTCAGATGCAGAAGAACAGTTTTGGCAAAGAGGCATCTCGCATTTTCAATTATATCGAGTGTAATCCTCAAGGGAAAAATGCGAGGCCTGATCTTTGTCAAGCTGCGAAGATTGAGGCTACTCCTGCTTGGGAAATTAACGGTAAGTTTTACGCAGGGAAAAAATCATTGAATGAGTTAGCTGATTTATCTGGCTATCAGGGAAGTCGGGAATTTCTAAATCTGTCAAGTCAGGAACGTTGACAATAGTGCCGTGTCCTAATTTCTTGGATTTGTTGCTACAAAAATAAAACCCGCCGACGCGGGTTTTATCTTAAAGCTAATTGTTAATTACTGCCAATTTCATCTACTTCTGAGGAACAAGAGCTTCATTAGCAGCGACGGGACGGGGCGAGGAAGCGGTAGTTTTCAAAAGTGCGATCGCCTGGGCGTAAACAGGATCGTCCTTAGTCGCAACTAACGTCGGTTTTTTGGCTAATTTTAGCTTTTGTTCGTCCGTTACTACGACTTTGACATCGGGAGTAACGCCCTTGTGGCTGATATCAGTACCGTTGGGAGTATAGTAGTGTGCGATCGTCACTGCTAAGCCCGAACCGTCGGATAAAGAATGCACTGACTGTACTAAAGCTTTGCCAAAAGTTTGACCGCCCATCACGGTAGCGCGCTTGTTGTCCTTGAGTGCACCTGCCAAAATCTCGCTAGCACTCGCGGAGTTGTCGTCTACAAGTACCACCACAGGCTTGTCAGTAATCGCAGTGCGATTGGCCTTCATTTCCTGAGAATCTCCGGCGCGATCGACTGTACGAACGATCGCACCTGTATCCATCCACATCCGAGCGATATCAATGCTGACTCGCAGCAATCCACCAGGATTACCGCGCAAATCCAACACAAAAGCATCAGCTTTTTGATCCGAGAGCTTTTTAATTGCCGCCTGCATTTGTTCGCCTGCGTGGGAGCTAAACTCTTGTAAACGGATGTAACCGACGTTCTTACCCGCTTCATTCTTGAGGCTGTAGCGGACTGCTGCTACCTCAATTCTTGCCCTAGTCAGGGTGATGTCAAACTCGCTTTTGCCCTGACGAGCCATCCGCAGTGTGACTTTCGTACCTTCAGCGCCCCGAATTATTTGAGCTGCATCGGCTACAGTCATGCCTTTGGTAGGTTTGCCATCAATCACCAAAATGCGATCGCCCGCTTGAATCCCAGCCTTGATAGCCGGGGAATTTTCCATCGGCTCAACAACTGTAATGTCCTTGGTTTTCTCGTCCGCTTCCAGCCTCATCCCTACCCCTGTCAGTTCCCCAGAGGTTTGACTGGTGAGTGCTTCGTACTGCTTCGGGTCCATGAAGCGCGTGTAGGGGTCGTTTAACTTTTCTAAGGCTTTGCGGAGGGCGGTGTAGGCTGCTTCGCGAGAGCTATAATCTTTGCTCAGCAAGTCTTTGCGGGCCACTTGCCAGTCAGTCTTATTGAAGCTGCCATCAACATACTCCCGGTTGACAATTTGCCAAGCTTCATCTAAAACAGCTTTGGGGCTATCTTGCAGCTCAGCGCGGACTGATTGACTCAGACCGGGCACAAGTAAAGATATGGAAGCGGTTGTGGCGATCGCCCCACTGAACAGGGCTGCCTGTAACTTAGAAAAGCGTCTGCGGGCTACATTCATAGAATTTTGCTCAATTTTATTTTAGATTTTTGAGTGGAGATTTTAGAGCATTAGAAAACTAAAATCTCTACTTAAACTATGTTATGGAGGTTACACCATCCTTTTGTATAGTTTAACGACCTTGATAGTCGATCGCCAACCAATCATTGCTTTATTTTAATTAAAATTAATTAAAATCCTATATTTGATAGTACCGTGAAAGCTAAAATCGAACTATTTTCGCAAAAGTGGTTGAGTTTGCTAGTCAGTGGAATTATTGCCACAGCAGCCTTAGCAGGAGTCGTTACCATACAGTCCAATCGGCAATTAGGCGGAATTAGTGCGATGGAAACTGAGGGGTCAAAGCCCGCACCTGCAATCTCTGCTGCCAGTTTCAAACAATCCGAACAGCAAGAGGCCCTGCGACTGAAAATGCTTAAAGCTCTTCCTAGTTTTGGATTTGACAATTTAGTTGCAGATTGGACATTTCTCAAATTTTTGCAATATTTTGGCGATGACGAAGCGCGAGACGTCACAGGTTACAGCCTGAGTCCTGATTATTTTGACCTCATCACGCGACGCGATCCCCGGCGAGTGGAAATTTACCCGTTTCTGTCAGTTGCTGTTTCTTTTTACCAAGGAAAGCCCGAAATTGCCGTGCAGTTGATGGAACGCGGTACTAGCGCCCTTTCTCCACAAATTGACCCCAAAGCGTGGACAGTCTGGCGAAATAAAGGTCTCGATGAATTGTTGCTGCTGGGTGACATTCCTGGGTCAATTCGATCGCACGAAATGGCTGCTGACTGGGTGGAAGGAACCCCACAAGGGCAGCAATTGGCACCAATGTTTCGTGCTACTGCTGAGTTTTTGCGTCGAGATCCCGATAGCATCCAGGTGCGTTTTTCTGGTTGGAGTATGGTTTATGCTCAAACAAAGGACAAATTTGTGCAGCAAAGGGCGAAACAAGCTCTGGTAAAGTTGGGCGCTCAGGTTAAAAAGGATAAGGATGGAAATGAGAGTTTTATTTTGCCAGCCCGAAAGTAAGTAGAAGGAAGAAGGAAGAAGGAAGAAGGAAGAAGGAAGAAGGAAGAATACCCTTCGACGCTTCGACTCCGCTCAGCGCACGACTCCGCTCAGGGTACTGCTTGCCTTAACCTTAATCTCAAATCAGCTTGAGTTAGTTCTCGCCACTCACCGGGTTTGAGGTCTTCTAGACTCAAATTTCCGATCGCACTTCTAACTAGCCGCAAAGTCGGAAACCCTACTGCTGCGGTCATTCTGCGGACTTGGCGGTTGCGGCCTTCTGTCAGGGTGATTTCCAGCCACGCTGTCGGTATGCTTTTGCGAAATCGAATCGGCGGTTCGCGGGGCGGCAAAGTTGGTTCTGTTGATAATAATTGCACTTTTGCCGATCGAGTCCGATAATCTTGAATTGTGACACCAGTCTGCAAAGCTGCGATCGCATCTGCATCGGGAATCCCTTCGACTTGCACCCAATAAGTACGGGGATGAGCGAATTTCGGGTCACTCAGCCGATGCTGCATTTGTCCATCATCAGTTAGCAACAAAAGTCCTTCACTATCGCGATCGAGCCTTCCCACCGCATAAACGTCAGGAATCGGAATATAATCTTTCAGAGTTCGGCGTTTAACTTCCCCTGAATTATCAGTGAATTGAGTTAAAACATCATAGGGTTTATAAAATAGAATGTAGCGAAATGGCATGAGCAATTAAAAATTAAAAATCTACTAATTTCAATAATCTTATAGGGGTGGGTTTCACAAACAATCATTGCTAAAAACCGACAATCTCGAAAACCCGCCCCCACTCAACGACAATATGAATCAACCTACTGATATTTTTTACCAATGTCAATTATGAATCAACCTACATCTAATTCTACCATGTCCAAAACTATTAACCGCGTTTGCATCGTCCTAGGAACACGCCCAGAAGCGATTAAACTAGCCCCAGTAATTCAACAGTTCAAAAATTCGCCATCCTTTGACACTCAAGTAATTTTAACAGGCCAGCACCGAGAAATGGTCGAACAAGTCATGCGAATGTTCGATCTAAAAGCCGATCGCGACTTAGCCATTATGCAGCATCAACAAACTTTGACAGACATTACCTGTCGGAGTTTGCAAGGTTTAGAGGATTTGTTCAAAGAGTTACAGCCAAAAATAGTATTAGTTCAGGGTGACACCACCACAGCCTTTGCCGCTGCTTTAGCAGCATTTTACCAGAAAATACCCGTCGGTCACGTAGAAGCCGGTTTGCGGACGGATGATGTATTTAACCCTTATCCAGAAGAGGCTAACAGGCGGTTGATATCTCAGATCACACGGCTGCATTTTGCCCCAACAGAGCTGGCTGCGGAGAATTTAGTGCGATCGGGCGTTTTGGGAGAAATTCACCGCACAGGCAACACAGTAATTGATGCTTTGCTTGCCGTAGCCAAAGATAAACCAGAATGCAAAATTCCCAACTTAGATTGGAGCAAACATCGCACCATCTTAGCAACAGTTCACCGTCGCGAAAACTGGGGAGAACCCTTAGCCGGAATTGCGCGAGCATTTCTCCTGATTTTAGATAAATTTCCCGATACAGCCTTACTATTACCACTGCACAAAAATCCCACAGTTAGAGAACCTTTACAAGCTCTTTTGGGCGAACATCCCAGAGTCTTTTTAACCGAACCTTTGGATTATAAAGAATTAGTAGGAGCAATCCAAAGATGTCATTTAATCCTCACAGATTCCGGCGGCTTGCAAGAAGAAGCACCTAGTTTAGGTAAGCCAGTTTTAGTATTGCGAGAAACCACAGAAAGACCAGAAGCAATTTCGGGAGGTACTGCGAAACTTGTTGGTACTAATTCTGATATAATTGCGACAGCAGCGACAGAGTTACTGAGTAATCCTGATGCTTATAACGCAATGGCAATGGCAATCAATCCCTTTGGAGACGGTTTGGCGGCGGCACGGATTTTGAAGATTGTTGAAGAGTATTTTAGTTAAGGTGGCGTTAGAGTCCAAGGCAGTGCCGTGTCCCTACAATGTTATTTTGGTTAGGGAAACAGCACTGCCGTCTCCTAGCTTTAATTCTTGGCGGATTTGGCCACAGAAATGAAGCCAGACTGCTCCATCGCATTCATGGCTGACGGACTAGAGATGTATCGAATTAGCCCTTTAGTAGCCTCGGTAGGGTTTTTGTGCCAGACAATTGAAATTGTCCGCACCATCGGATATTTACCCGCTTTAACATTTTCTTGTGTTGGTTTAACCTCGTTGAGACTGAGGCGGTTGACAAGTAGTTTATGGGAAATTGCGTGAGCAAGGGAAAAAATACCGATGCTGTAAGGAGTGCTTTGAATCGCCTCGATCAATTCCCCTTCTTTCCGAAATACTACTGCTTCTGATGAACTCTTCAAGTCATTTCCTAGGTAATATTTCCGCAAGAGTCGCTTGGCAGATTCGTCTTCGGGGCGATCGAGTAGCACAATTTTAGCATCGGTTCCTCCGAGTTGCTGCCAGTTAGTGATGGTACCACTATAGATGCCTTTCATATCTTCAGTAGTCAGGTTTTTCACTCCTGTGACGCTGGAATGAGTAGCAACCACGAGGGCATCATGGGCAACCTCAAGAGACTCTAAGTTGCCATCATTGTCTCCTGGCTTTAATATTTGCGAGATTGCAGCTATATCGACTAATCTCACTTTAATCCCATCAATTATATTTTCGGACTTTCCCGGTTCTAACTGGGTAATTTTGACGTTTTTTGCCGTAGCTTCGTAGTTAGTTTGCAACACTTTAATTAGACCCAACGTACTGCTTGATGCCCCAAGTTTGATCGAAGTTTCAGTTGATTTTGCCACAGTCTTGGGTACTATTGTCGTGGGGACACTGTCGCTAGTCGTTTTGCAACTGGGCAGTCCTAGGAGGGCGATCGCACTTAAAGCTAAGATAACTAAATTCTGTTTCATTATTTTAAGGAGAAGAAACTTGTTTCTGAAAATTGCGACTACCCTTATACCCAGATAACATGGCAAGTTTTTCCAAAGATTGCATTCCAGTATAATATTTCCCCCGAATCTCCCATGTGGGATAAGCTTTAATGTTTGTGGATTTGCACAAATCGGGTTGAGCATCTTTGCCTCTCGGATCGCACTCAATATAAGTAAGTACAGTCGATGCTTCTTTGCCAAATATTTCTTGTTGTGCGTGACAGTGAGGGCACCAGTAAGCACCGTAGACTCTAGCTTTGATTTTTTGCAAATGGGTGGCTAAGGCTACTTGATCGGGCAGGGATTCACTACCAACAGGAGGCCCTTGCTGGTTAGTAAGTGGCGATACCGAAGGGGTAGGAATAGGGAGCTTTTGAGTTAATTTTTGAGTGGATTTTTGGCTGTCAGTGAACTGTGCAATTCCGCTATCTGCTTTGGTGGCAACAAAAATGCCCAAAGTTAGGAAAATTGCGATCGCACATAAGTTGAATTTGCTGAGTCTCATTTTGGATTTCATCTAAGATTTGCTAAGATTTTACCAGTTTGGGCGATCGTTTTTGCAACATCGCAATATTGACGAAACATCAATTATATGCTATCTTATCAAATTGTACCCGCACCGCTTTTTGAACCTCCTCTAGCTGGAGTGGATATCCAACCCGAAGCAGTAAGTTCTGTAGCTCTGGGGATGACATGATAACTACTGACTGTTGAGATGTATTTGTAAGCGTTTTTGTTTAACTTGTCGATGATTTTCGTCTAATTTGGCAATAACTTATTCTAATTTGCAACCTAGTTCTTCCATTTCCAAGCGACTGCGACGTAAGTTTGCAAGGAGTCGTAAATCGACATCTGGAGGCGGCATATATCCTGGTTCGTTCATCATAATCTCCACTCAATTTTAATTTCTTCAATGCTGCGTTCCCATGCTGGAAGTCTGGCTTGGGTATAAGTAATTACTTCTGTCATCAAGCTTAGCATATCAGAACTTGCTATGGGTTGTGCATTAGCCAAGCGTCGTTGCAAAGCGTGAAAATTGGGAAAACCGCTCATCTGCTTGCTGTGTTACATTTTTTAGCTGATCTAATAAGTGCTATGTAGTCATAAAAAAAGTGAAAAATAACATGAGTATCGCCCAAAACCCTGAAACAAAACTGATCGAGAAAATTCGTAGTTTACCGCCCGATAAAATCATGGTATTAGAAGATTTTCTCGACTTCCTATTAACGCGAAGTGAAGCTCGTCTTCTCGTTTATACTGCAACTAAACTCTCAGAAGCAGCTTTTGCTAAAATTTGGGATAACCCAGAGGATGCGGAGTATGACGAGTTATAATTTTGGTATAGATATCCAGTCTTTGAAAGAGGGATTGATTGGAATTATAGGTAATAATTGAGTGATCGCTCTTTTGAATTATCCTTTATGCCTCCAACTCCGAATCGTCTAAAAATTCCTCTGCGCGGTGTTCTTGTTGTTCCATTTGTTCTACAAATCTTTACAGCAGTGAGCTTAACAGGTTGGCTTTCCTTACGCAATGGACAAAAAGCGGTTAACGATGTCGCAACTCAACTTCGTCAGGAACTAATAGCACGCATTGAAGGAGAACTCAAGCAATATATTAACAAACCTCATGATATCAATCGTGTGAATTCAGTCGCTTTTGCACAGGGCCACATGGACATGGTGAATGGCCGCAACGCCAAGCAATTTTTAACCCAAGTGCAAATCTCCCCTTTTGTTTTTTCATCCTATTGTGGCGATGCTCAAGGATATTATCTGGGTGCGACTCGTCGAGAGTCACAAATCGCGATGACTGCGAGTAATCAAGAAACAAACTATCATTTTTATTTTTATGAAATGGATAATTGGGGCGATCGGCAAAAATTCCTAGAACAGGTAAACGCCCCTTACGATCCTCGCCAACGCCCCTGGTATATTTCGGCGGTGAAAGCAGGGAGGCCTACTTGGAGCAATATTTTTGTGAATATTGTCAACAATGGTAAGCCTGCAATTACTGCCAGCGAACCTGTCTATGACTCAGAAGGTAAACTTGTGGGTGTCTGTGCCACTCTTGTTGTCCTCTCCGAAAATTTAAGGCAATTTCTGGGAAGTTTGTCTATTGGTAAAACAGGTAAGGCATTTGTGATGGAGCGATCGGGTTCAATGATTTCTAGTTCCACAAAAGAGCGACTAATCAAAGGACAAGGTAAAGCTCAGAAGATGATTTACGCCGTGGAAAGTAGCGAGCCATTTGTGCGGGAGACAGCAAAATATTTGCAGAAAAATTTTGGTAACTTTGACCAAATTCATAAATCAGAACAGTTAGAATTTACCCTCAACAGTGAACGGCAGTTTGTTCAGTTGCTACCGCTGAATGATGGTAGAGGCATCGATTGGCTAATTGTAGTCATCGTGCCTGAATCTGATTTTATGGAGCAAATAAATGCTAATAGAAATACGACGATTATCCTTTGTCTGTTATCACTGGTAATCGCAACAGGATTAGCAATTATCACTTCACAATGGATAGCTAAACCTATTCGGCGATTGAGTCAAGCCAGTCAGGCGATCGCCAGTGGAAATTTCGAGCAAAATGTTCCCGACACTCTCGTAGAGGAATTGGTAACTTTATCAGTATCTTTTAATCAAATGAGTCACGAATTAAAGAACTCTTATCAAACCCTTGAACAAAAAGTAGAAGAACGCACTCAAGAACTACGGGACACTCAAGCCCAACTCATCCAAAGTGAGAAAATGTCATCTCTGGGGCAATTGGTAGCCGGGATTGCCCATGAAGTGAATAATCCCGCGAATTTTATTCACGGTAATTTATCTCATCTTAGCCAATATACCCAAGATTTACTAGAGTTAGTACAGCTATATCAAAAGTATTATCCCGATCCGGTATCGGAGATTCAAGCCAAGTCACAAGATATTGAAATCGAATTTTTGAGCGAAGACTTATCAAAAATTCTCAAGTCTATGAAAGTAGGTTCTGAACGTATCCGCGATATTGTTAAATCTCTACGGAATTTTTCTCGATTGGACGAAGCAGATTTCAAAGCTGTCGATATCCATGAAGGTATTGAAAGCACCCTGATGATTCTGCAAAATCGTCTCAAGCCCAGACACACACATCCAGAGATTGAAGTGATCAAAGAGTACGGTAATCTGCCGCCGATCGAATGTTATGCAGGACAACTTAACCAGGTATTTATGAATATTCTGACAAATGCTCTGGATGCTTTAGATGAGCGAGATCGGGTGGAGAAAAAGACAATTCGGATTAGTACGAGTCTGTATAACTCAGAATTGGTCAGAATTTGTATTGCTGATAATGGGTGTGGCATCACCGAGGAAGTCAAAAAACGGCTATTTGATCCATTTTTTACCACCAAACCGGTAGGAAAAGGTACGGGAATGGGGATGTCTATTAGTTATCAAATTGTGATCCAAAAGCATAAAGGGAAACTGTGGTGTACATCAGAACCCGGAGAAAGAACAGAGTTTTGGATCGAAATTCCTCTACATCAAAGTGTTACTTAGTTGAGGATACTTCTGATTGTGATGAAAAAAAATCAGGAGACTGCACGCGCCGTGTCCCTGATAGCAATTATGTTATCATTAAAGTTGCAGTTTATTTAATCCTGGTCTTAAAGAGTAATATACCAAAGCTTGCCAGAATTTTTACTATGATGAAAGAGCAAACATTCTAGCTCTCAGAATCGTGTTTGCTTTGTAATTTTCAAGACTTTTAAAGAAGAAATCATCAATAGGTTACGAGCATATCGCCATGATTGATTATAAAAAGGGCGATCGCTTTTATTGTTGGTGAGAGTTAGCAGAGGGCGATCGTTTTTGTTTGAGAAAGAGCGATCGACCTTGTTTGAGAAAGAATAATTAAGAGCCATCAACTTCTCGGTCAGAGGATAAAATCAGCGGTTTCTCAATTCCCAAAATGATTTGATGGGATTAAGTGTTGCATTCCTGACAGTATTTTGATTGGAACTTTGAGAAGAGAGGTAGTTGGGGCCTGCTTGAACCTCAAGGTGCAAGTGAGCAGCAGAGCCTACACTACCAATTATCTGCCCAGCTTCTATCCTTCCTGAAGGAACATCTACACTGTCAAGATGACCATATACCCAAAGTTTACCATCATCAGATCGAACACCAATAAAGTAGTTACCTGATGTCTCTTGTATTCCTCGAACAATGATACCGCCCACAGGAACTATAACCGCCTCTCCAATTGGGGTACTCATATCAATGCCAGAGTGCCATTTTCCTATCCCTTGACGATAGCCTGGATCGAGGAGGTAGCCTGCCGTCACTGGGACTCGTCGTAGAAAAATTGTATTGGACAGATCGGTGTAAATTTGCTCAATGGAATCTAGTGTTAGATAACGCTCATCTCTGTAATCTGGCCAGCCGTCATCAAATCGAGTATTATCAGCAGTTTCTTGATTCCACTGGTCATTGGTTAATGATGAAACCTCGGAATAGTAACTTCCTGAAGAAACTGGTGGTGCTACCTCATTCCAAGACAAATCAAAGAAAGCGTCACCCGTGTTTTCATACATATAGGCAACAACTTTGTACGTTCCAGTCTTTGTCGGCTTGAAATCAATCGTCTTGAAACCATAATCCTCCATCCATTGATTCTCAGGAGTAATTAATTCCTTCGTTCCATCCTGATACCGAGCATATAGCTGATACCGATCGTCCGCCTTAACGGTGAATTGGTAGGTTTTATTTGCCTCAAAATTAGCCTCTGTAACGCCTTTCACGACAAACTGATCCTTCGGGAAACGAACGGAGTCATTGTGATTGGGACTGCCTGCGCCCCAATACCACGCTCCATCTTTGCTAGTGCCTTTTGTGCCATCAGGACGAGTGTTTGAACCAGCACTGACACGACCCATGTATTCTAAGCCGTCTCCTGCTGTAGTGGCAGCTTGAATGTCAGCAGGAGGTTGAGTATTTTGCCCTTTATCCCACTTATAAACTTCTAGTTGCCAGTCTTTGGAAGTGACAACCGGATCTTGGAATGTTTCCTCAACTTTTGCCTCGATTTGAGCACCGCCAGTGCGATCGTAGAGTTTAAACATTACCTGATATTCGCCTGACTGCGGCACTTTGAATAACACAGTCTTAGCAGGGTCTTTGTAACCCCGATCGCGCCAGTCAGCATTACCAAATTCAGGGCTGATGAGAATATCTTTCTCCTCGATCCATTGACCTGTTGTGAGGTTCTTTAAATTAAAGGCACTACCATCATCGGATTTAGTCGTGAACTTGTAGATTTTACCAGCATCTAAAGATACTTCAGTTGATGCCAGCATCCCAAAATTATCAGACTGAACTTTATTAGGAACAGGACTATTCAAGCCAAAATCCACCTTTAATGTTGCCTTGATTTTGCTATTTGCGCCTTGAGAACCTAAATTTGTGACAGCAGCAGGATTAGGAATTTGAGCAAACATTCCAGATTGACCATTTTTGCGGTCAATATTGAAGTTGATATCTCCTGCATTACTTGGAGTGCGGTTGATAAATTCTGCCTTCCAGTTCAGAGGCGAAACAAAATTAGCAGTAGGTTGGGATGAAGGGGCAGTTACATTCGGTTTACCATTCCCAACTAAGTAAGCTACAGGAGTTTTTCCATTGTAGATAATGTAGCCATCTGCAAAATTTTGTTGTCTCACTCCATTGCCTAATGAAATAGCATTTTTCACAGGCTTTCCTAACCAACTGGTTTCGCCACCCATACTATTATATTTCTTACCAATCTCTCCCTCAACTACAATGCTAATTGGAGTCGGAGTCGGAGTCGGAGTCGGAGTAATTTGACGTGGCAGATTAATCGTATCATCAAGCGGTTTTACATCCCCACTTAAACCCGTAAAATTCAAAACCATCTCATAAGGGTCTATAGTAGCTTGACTTCCCTTATTCACGAGCACGTAGTAATTACCAGGGCTTAAGGGAGTTGAAGCGAATAGCCCCTCATATAATAATGCCGGGTTATATTTGAGGGTAGATATCGCAGTTCCACTGCTGTTGTATAGAATTGTATTACTGTCATACAATGCCGCATTTCCTTGGGGAAATTTTAGAGAAAATTGAAAGTTGGGAACCGTTTGATTGACCGTAAACTCGAAACGATCTGAAGAATTAGAACTATCTAACCATCCTACATACTTGATCCGTCCCGAACCAGAAGTATTTAAAGTTTGCGCCTCACGTTCCCAAGGCGTAACTTGTCCATCTAAACCCCAAGTTGTCGGATTTGAGAAAGGTGTCGGAATATATAATTGCGGCGCTGTTTCCTTCGCCATTGCTACAGCTTTATTCAAATTCACCACCCCAAAACCCGTTTCCTTATCCCATCCGGGCGCCTTCAAATCGATCGCACTTCCAGTCAAAACATCAATTACTTGAGTCACACTCAAATCGGGATTACTCTCCCAAACCTTAGACGCCATCCCCGCCGCCTTAGCCGCCGAGGCCGAAGTTCCCGACATCGTACCAATATCATCGCCAACAGTCGATAAAGTCGGATTGTCGATCGCACCTCCGGGCACTAAAATATCCAAACCGTTACCGTAGCTGGAATAATCCGATCGCCCAAATCCATCAGAGGAACCAACGGTGATAATATTGTCGAACTCCTGGGAAGATTGACCCAAAACAGACATCACGCCGCCGTCATTCCCAGCCGCAACAACTAACAGCACTCCATTCTGACGCGCATTTTCTAATGCAGCACGTTCTCGGTTCGTAAATTCGTAACGAGTGGTAATGGTTCCGTCAGCATTCTTTTGAGTTAAATCGAGGGGCAAAAGTGCGATCGCATTCTTCTGTTTTTGTGCCTTCGCCTCACCCACAAAATCAGTTAAAGCTAAATCCCATTCCCCAGAACCAATGGCCCGACTTAGGTACACATTCGCTTTATCGTTGTAGCCATCAATGCCTTTGTCGTTGCCTTGAATCGCACTAACTAAACCCCAGCTAAATGTGCCGTGTTCGTTACCAGTGCCAGCAGTAAACAAAGGATTGCTGTCTTTGTCGATGCGATCGCGCCCCAATGTCACTTTAGAGTAATCCAAATCGGGATTGTTCGGCGCAAATCCAGTATCGATAATGCCGATAAATGCGCGTTTTTCTGCTGGCAAACTAATCGGCAATATGGTTTCAAGAGGCGCTTCAGGTGTCGATGGAAGTTCAATCTTAGGCGGTTCCGGGGCGATTTTAGGCGGTTCCACCGGTGGTTTTGGAGGGGGGATAGGAATCGTTGCTACTGGTGGTTGTATCGCCACAGGAGGCGTTACAGCTACAGGCGGTTTTGGATCGATCGGTTTTGTTTCAACTGGCGGCGTTACGGCCACAGGAGGCGTTACAGCTACAGGCGGTTTTGGATCGACTGGCGGTGTCACAGCTACAGGTGGTTTTGTTTCAACTGTCGGCGTTACAGCCACAGGAGGCGTTACAGCTACAGGCGGTTTTGGATCGACTGGCGGTGTTACAACTACTGGCGGTTTTGTTTCAACTGGTGGCGTTACAGCTACTGGCGGCGTTACAGCTACAGGTGGTTTTGTCTCAACAGCAGGAGTTACAGCAACTGGTGGTTTTGTTTCAACAGGCGGCGTTACAGCTACAGGCGGCGTAACAGCTACAGGCGGTTTTGGATCGACTGGCGGGGTTACAGCTACAGGCGGGGTTACAGCTACAGGCGGTTCCAGAACCGGCTGCTTTGATTTGGCATAATCGATCAATTTTTTGCCACCATCAAGTTTAGTCCAATCCTTCTTTGGATCGATCACTTTCTCGATCGCCACTGCTTTGCCTGTCGCACCTGTTAAATTGAAAACCAAATCGTTGTAATCTTTATCTGAACCCTGATCGACGCGCAGATCTTCCATCGCAAATGCCTTGCCATTGCCCATGACATCTGCTATTTGACCATACAAAAAAGCATCACCTGGATTTAGGCTAGATAATGACAACAGCGGGCGTTTGTCACCGTCCGCACCCGGATCGTTAAACACATTTTCGACAGTACCATTTGGCACTAACATCACTGCAAAAGGTTCACCTGGTTTCATCGCAAATGTTTTCGCGCCACTGTAGGGCCCTTCGTTATCATTCCCTTCTCCTAAACCACCATTAAATAGCGGATTTGCACCTTCTGTGGGATCCGAAATTACGACATGACCAAAGGTAGAATTGGTCAGAGCTCGTCTTGCCGCTTCTTTGATAAATTCCTCGGAACCAGGATCGAATTTCTCCATTCCCTGAACACTAAAAATTGCCACTTCGCCTTTATAGTTGCCGCCGTCGTGCAACCAATCAAAGCCAACTTGACCCGTTGAATCGGGAGTGAAGAAACCGGAGGTAACGCCTAAACCTGTTAGCGGATCGACTTTGCCATCTGGGGTTAAACTAACTTGGTAATTCGTATCGCGAGAAGGTGCAGAAATTTTGAGTGCATAATTAGTTGCACCTAAATTATCGATGCTAAAAGTGCCTGAATTTGTGCCATTGGTTTCGATGTCTTTGACGACTTTTCCCTGACTGTCGAGAAGCTGCATCCCGACAACGGAACTAAATCCTTCAGCGGTGACTCGAAAACTGCCGGGATTGAGCCGATTAAAACGATAGGTATCTGTGGGGTCAGTTTTACCTGTGAAGTCGATGGAGATATAGTTGTCGCTTAAATTGCCGATCGATATATTAGACATTGTGCACCTCGATTAATCCGATAACTTTGGGCTGGTATTGATTTATCTGGAGTGCGTCGGAGTTTTTATGCGGTTTGTAATATAACTTCACACAGGGTGTGGGTCAAACTCGCTGAACTTCCGTCGCTACTTATCTATCTGGAGTGCATCCTAGTTTTTATGCGAAGTTTCTGTTTTGTAATATAACTTTACATAAACTACGCATAATCGAATTCATGACTTACGCATGGGGTTCAAAAACCGGGTTTTTCACGAAAAGATGTTGTTGAAACCACTAAATTTCCTAAAAAACCCAGGCTTTTTGGAAGATGTCTAATAAGATATAAAATCACCATCTTTTTGAGCAATATGTCTGCCAATTCGTTGTAATTTCAACAATCCAGTTCTTTTCCAAAAAGAGTAAATAGTTTGTGTCTTGATATTTAACTGTCTGGCGATGACTGCCATTTTTTCCGGTGATTGCTGCAAAAACAACCTTTGCACCAGAATTTGACAATTACAGTCGGGACGGTTGCGAGGATAACAATTACGAAGTTCATATTCTGGATCTCCATTGATATATTTTACGATCGCCCTTGCTACAGCTTGTTTTTGTTGTATCTCAATCCGTTCGATTTCTATATCAAAAGCATCCAAATTATCCTTATAAAATCCGCTAGTCTCTAAAAGATCGAAATCTAAGGAAAACACCTTTTGATGTTTGCTGGTATATAAGTCTTGAATTCGATATCTGAGATGACCGTTAACCCAAGTAATGAGACTGGATTGAATGGGAGAACGTTGGGGATTAAACTCGTGCAGGTGTTTCTCTAGCCATTGCCAAGTTTTATTCTGAGCTTCTAAATAATAGGGATGAGAAACTCTTGACAATTTTGGTAAGATTTGCAGTTGACGAAACAATCGATCGACTAATTTTCGACGCTGCGGATTATCCTGTGATAGTAAGCAGATATTTAAAATTAGCTGACATAACCGCTCGTCTTTCGGAGTGCGATCGGAATATTTTTCTAGTCTCAACCTCAATTTATCTATGCGATCCATAACAGTCCTCCTAGTAAAAAAACTCTTTTAAGATTTTCAAAAATTCGGGTCAACTCGCCAAGAATTCAAGGCAATTGAAATAAGGCGATCGCTTATATAAAATCTTAGGCGATCGCTCTTTTACTTGTGAGATTAATGGTGAGAATAAATCAAGAAACTCAACCTCAGACAAATTTGAAATCAACTCTTCCCGGTCGGGCAGTTAAGCTCAAGTCTGTTATCCCCTGAACAATACCAATCCTATCTGCGTTTCTCAAGGAAATTACGGTATCCGAACCCTGACGGATTAATTGATAGTCGTTAGCGCTTCCTTTGAGTTGGATGTAGTCATCTCGAGTTGAATAATCTGTAATAATTGCATTACCGTCACCTTGATAGAAAACTCCTTGTCGTGCATTGCCAAGTACAAAAGTATCTGCACCAGCTCCACCCGTTAAAGTGTCAAATTCGCGACTGACATAACTGGCATAGCCGTCAAGGTAATCATTTCCATTGCCGCCAATGAGGGAATCATTGCCCGCTTCGCCGTACAGGGAATCATTGCCACCCAAACCGATTAAAGTATCGTTGCCGGCTCCTCCACTAATGCGATCGTCCCCTTCTGTACCCCTTTTAGTGTTTACAGGAGCACCGCCACCATTTTTCCAGTCCGAGTAGGCTTGAAGTGGACTCATTGTATTGTTGAGAACAAAATTCCGACTTCCTTTTGTTTGATAAGGAATTCCACCAATAATACTGGAATCAAAAGGTGGAGTTTGAACCTCTATGTGGAGATGAGTGTTCCCAACTTGATTTTTCACTGTACCGACGATCGGATCTCCAATATTCACAGAATCTCCAGGTCTCTTGCTGGTTTGGATGTGACCATATATCCAGCGCTTTCCATCATTACCTTCTACAGTCACAAATTGCCCAGTTGCACCATAAGATACAACATTAATGATTTTTCCCGGAACTACCGCTGAGACATTTATGTTCGCACCAACTGCATAATCAATCCCAGCGTGGGAGACATTATTACCATTGTAGGGATTGCCATTAGCACCGCTGTATTCGTAGGCATAACCAGCACTCATTGGGGCGGAGAATCCAACCAGTTTTTGAGACAATTCCCTAGAGAGTTGTTTCACTTCTGGTGAGGCTTCTTTGATATTGGTAAGCTTACCAACTGTACTGGAATTATCGTCAAATTGCCAGCCATCTCCACTTTGTAAATCCCACTGTTGGTCGGTTGTCGGTAAAGGCACAATCGTTACTCCTGTTTTCATCGATTGACTTGACATTTACTATGTTGTTTCAAAACCAATAATTTTTCAGTCTGGTAAAGTGGGTTATTTCACAGCTCAATTTTGTCGATAAAAGTCGCTTTTGGCTGAGTTGGTCGGCAAGAGTTGGAAAAAGTAGGGCGATAGGAAAATGGGTTATACTGAAGTATGATTTTTGCATAACTCCCGAATATGAACGTTGACACTGCGTTAGAACGTGCAGAGGCATCTTTTCGTGCTCAGACGGGGAAATCCCCAACCGATCTGCAAAAAAACATATTTCGTAAGCTATTAGAAGATAAGACTTACGAGAAAATTGCCAATGAATGTAACTGCAATCTGAGTTATGTTAAGGAGTTAGGTTCCAAATTCTGGCAACTGCTGTCATCTGCACTGGGGAAAGAGGTCAGGAAAAAAAGCTTTAAGAATATACTCGAAGAAGACGATCGCTCCCCACCAACTCTCCAACTGCCCGAAAAATTGCCAGAATCAGCGATCGCCCGTTCTCGACAAGATTGGGGGGAAGCCCCTGATGTCTCTGTTTTCTACGGACGTACAGAAGAATTGACCGCACTGAAGCAGTGGATTGTAACAGACCGCTGTCGGCTGGTGGCACTGTTGGGCATGGGGGGAATTGGCAAAACGTCTCTGTCTGTCAAACTGGCACAAGAAATTCAAAATGATTTTGATTTCATTATCTGGCGAAGTCTCGATCGCGCTCCACCCATACATACCGTCCTCAAAGACATCATCCGATTTATCTGTAGCCAAGAGGAAACAAATTTACCAGAAACACCCTCTGATGCCATCTCGCGAGCGATCGAGTGTTTAAACGCGCACCGATGTTTGGTAATAATTGATGGAGTCGAGACAATTATGGAAACAGGTTTGTTGGCTGGCAAATATCGAGACGGATATCAGGATTACGGTAGATTTTTCAAAAAAGTAGGTGAATTGAACCATAAAAGCTGCTTGGTATTGACAACTTCAGAAAAATCTATCGACATTTCATTATTAGAAAATCGAACTCGCCTTGTTCGCTCTCATAAAGTGAGTCGCTTGAAAAATGAAGCCGCACAGCAAATTCTTCTCGAACGAGGGTTAGTAAAAGAAAAAGAATGGAATGATTTTATTGAAAGGTACGAAGGAAATCCTTTAGCACTATGGATGATTTCAGCAACAATTATCACTTTATTTGCTGGTAAAACTTCTGATTTTCTTAAAACAGGTACTATCTTTATAGGAGGTCAAATCGAGGTAGTTCTATCCCAGATGTTTGAACGTGTAACTGATTTAGAAATAAAAATAATGTGTCAATTAGCTATCCTTAACAAGTCTGTTGACTTTAATCAATTGCGATCGGAGATTTCGTCGGATATATCTAGCTCAACATTAATGAATATTTTGGAATCCTTGAGTTGGCGATCGCTGATCGAAACCGAAATCGGTCAAGACTCGTTTAGGCTACAGCCTGTAATTAGGAAATATGTTATTAATCATTATTGTAGGTAACAAATAACAA
This sequence comes from Tychonema litorale BBK16, assembly GCF_021648855.1. Classification (GTDB taxonomy): domain Bacteria; phylum Cyanobacteriota; class Cyanobacteriia; order Cyanobacteriales; family Microcoleaceae; genus Microcoleus. The sequence goes on from NZ_JAKJHX010000008.1 coordinate 43,793, forward strand.
TTTTTAGGTCGTAGTCTGAAATCCTTGATTTTCCCGAAAGCCTATAGTGTGCTTTGTTAGCGTTCCCCTCATTCTCGATCGCCCTGAAACCCAAATCCTACGCTTTTGGCGATCGAAAACTGTCCGAAGAGTTGAAATAAAGCATATTTTATCTGCCATGCTTCAGCCTGGATTGATACTTCAAAATCGCTATCGTATTGTGCAAGAGTTAGATTTGAATCCTCCCGGAGGATTTGGCAAAATCTTTGATATTGTTGAGGAGCGAGGAACGCCCAAAATTCTCAAAGTTCTGCATTTTGAGAATTGCTCAAACTTGCAGGAAAAACAAATAGCAGTATCCCTGTTTGAGCGAGAGGCTAATGTCTTAATACGACTAGATCATCCAGGAATTCCTAAAGTCGAACCCGACGGATATTTTCTAGATCGAGAAGGAGGAAACACGCTTTACTGTCTAGTGATGGAGAAAATTTACGGTTATAACTTGCAGCAATGGCTAAAGCAGAGAGATTATCAACCCATCAGCCAACAACAAGCAATTAATTGGTTAAAGCAACTGGTAAATATTCTAGCTTACTTGCATCAGCAACATTATTTTCACCGAGATATTAAGCCAGGAAATATCATATTAAAACCTGATGGTCAACTGGTGTTAATCGACTTTGGAGCAGTGCGGATAATCACAAACACTTACCTTGCAAAAATTGCGGACGAGAATCAGGGGGAAGTTACAAAGATATATACCAAAGGCTACGCTCCGTTGGAGCAAAAAAACGGCAAAGCGCTGCCTCAATCCGATTTCTACGCCTTGGGACGCACTTTTGTCTTTCTTTTAACAGGAAAAAATCCATCTGACCTTGAAGACGAGCTATATCAAGAGGTGATTTGGCGAGATAAAGCACCACAAATTTCGGGATTGCTGGCAGATTTAATTGATCAGCTGATGGCTTTCTATCCCAAGAATAGACCGAAAAATCCCGAAGCAATTTTACAGGCTATAGCTAAGATTGAATGCCCTGGTGCAGAAGGGTTGTCGGCAGTGCCTCCGACTGAGTTACAGGGAATTAGCCCACTGAATACTGAAAGAAAGTGGCTGAAGTCATTAGCTACAACCCAGAAAGCATTAGTCGGAATTGGAATAACAGTATTTGCCAGTATCACTGTATTAGTTTTACCTAAATTTGTTCCTTTACAAGGTCAATCTCCTGCACCTTTAAAAAATCTTTCTCTACTCAACACCTTGAAAGGAGGTTCGGAACTATTTGATGCAGTCACCTCAGTTGCTTTTAGCCCTGACGGACAGACCCTTGTCAGAGGTAGTTATCAGGAACCGATCGAACTTTACAATTGGCGTACAGGGAAAGTCATTAAGAAACTATCTAGAGCTTCATCAAAACTTTGGTCGGTTGCAATCAGTCCCGATGGAAAATTGCTGGCTACCGGGCCGCTACTGGAGGAGGATGCGAAAAATGAGAATGACACAACAATTAAGTTGTGGAATCTAGATAATGGGATGCTTTTGGGCACTCTCAAAGGTCATTCTAGCGATGTTAGATCGATTGCTTTTAGCCCTGATGGTTTGACCATCGCTAGTGCTAGCCATGACAACACAATCAAACTGTGGCGTGTTAATACAAGAGAGCTGCTTTATACTTTTTACGGACATACTAACCACGTTACTTCGATCGCTTTTCATCCTGATGGTAAAACCCTTGCTAGCGGTAGTGACGATCTGACTGTTAAGTTGTGGAGTCTGAATAGTAGGAAATTAATTCGCACTCTTAAAGGACATTCAGCCCAAGTTTTGTCTGTCGCTTTTAGTCCTGACGGTCAAACCCTTGTTAGCAGTAGTGGCAGGAACGAACTTAGCGGTACTGCTGAAAATAGTATTAAACTGTGGAATCCGAAAACAGGGGAATTGCAGCGCACTCTTACTGGACACCTGAGTTCGGTTTGGTGTCTTGCTATCAGCCCGGATGGGCAAACTCTTGCAAGCGGGAGTTATGACAACTCCATTAGACTTTGGAATCTGCGTACTGGCGAATTATTGCAAACTCTCACCGGACATTCAAACTGGGTTTATTCTGTTGCTTTTAGCCCCGATGGGCAGACTCTTGCCAGTGGCGGTCCAGATAGTTTTGTTAGGATTTGGAGTATTTCTCATTAACAGAGCTTAGTAGCAGCAAGCAAGTTTGTTGGTGAATCGATCTACCAATTAAGTTCTACAAACAGAGGATTGGACTGAAAAAAGACTATTCTTTTATACCCAATCCTCAACTATCTAAAAACAGCAGTCACTCGATAGCTGCTAATTATCCTATCTACGACCACCGCGATTACGGCTACTACAACTACAGCTTCTTGAGCCAGCAGGGCAGCTACAGGCAATTAGCTGCTGCGATCGCTCTTGTACCTGCGACTGTGACAACTCTCTGTTTGTTTGGGCGCTTGCTGCTGCTAGAGAAGGTGCGACATCTACGGTAATTATCGCTCCTGAAAGAACCAGTAAACCAAAACTCAAAAATCCAAAACGCATTGATTAACTCCGTTTTTTCACTTGATTAACTTAACCTATTTACATGATGTCACGGAAGCCAAAATTTGTCAGTCTAGAAAAGTCGGCACTTTTGTCGCCCCGTTGAGTTGGAAAAAGTCGGGTTTAGTAGGGTGGGGGTTGGAAAGAAGTCTGTTGAAGAAGACTGGACAGAAGAAGGAATCGCTAACTAACTGTTAATAGCAGGGGTTTCCCCAAGCGAAATCGTACTTGCTTTTCATCATTCACAAGATGGTACTTTTACAGATTTTGCAGTTGCTTAGAGAGTTATATGCAAGAGCGATCGCTAGTCTTGGCCGGGATTGACCGTCCTACGAGTTAAAAAATCTCCCCAACAATCATCCCAGCCAATATTACAAATCCCACCCACACATTTTGGCGAAAGATTTGACCATAAACGGGATTCGGAATATCCGCCTTCTGCAATTGACTGTACTGCAAAAACCACAAAACCGCCGCCCCAAAAATTGCCATCCAAAAACCAATATGCAACTCCAAATTAATCCCCATCGCCACCAACAAACCAACTGTAGCTACAAAGAAAAAACCCACAGCATTAGCCGCATAATCCCCAAAAAATATCGCGCTGGAATTCACACCCAAACGCAAGTCATCTTCCCTGTCGCTCATGGCATACACTGTATCAAATCCCATCGTCCACAGCACGACTGCGCCCCACAGCAACCAAGTAGCTAATTCTAGTTTTCCGACGGCGGCACTCCAACTAATTAAAACTGCAAATCCCCAGGCAATTGATAACACTAATTGCGGGACTGGAAAGAATCTTTTTGCTAGGGGATAGCAGATAATTACTGGTACGGCGGCGACACACAGCCAGAAACTTAATGGATTGAGATAAAAGGCGAGAATGGCGGCGCAAGCAAAGGAAATTAAAGCAACTCCGATCGCAGTTTGCACTTTTAGGGCGCGGGATGCTAGGGGGCGCGATCGCGTTCTTTCTACTTCTGGGTCAATATCGCGATCCCACAAGTCGTTGATCACGCATCCCGCCGCACTCGTGGCTAAGGTACCCAACACAATCACACCCACCAATGCTGCGGGCGGCGTACCGTCAGTGGCTAAAAAAACGGCCCACAGGGCGGGAATCATTAAAATTAGCCTTCCGGCTGGCTTGTCCCATCTCAACAGCCGGATGATAGTAAGTAGTGTAGATTCAGATTCGCGATCGGGCTCGGTAAGCATTTTAATTTTAGGTTTTTAATTTTTAATATTATAGGATGGTTAACTGGATTCGTGAAATAATCATAAATATCTGTCAACCCTGATACACTCCTATGGTTAATTCACTTCCTGCTGCGGAGTCAAATCGTATTATTGCTGCGATTGATATGGGTACTAACTCGTTTCATATGGTGATAGCGCGGATCGATCCGAAATTGCCTGCGTTTACGATTATTGCTAGAGAAAAAGATACGGTTCGATTGGGTGATTGTGAGACAAAAACAGGGTGTTTGAAGCCAGAAGTGATGGAAAGGGCGATCGCAACTTTGCGCCGTTTTCAAGGTATCGCTAAAACTTTCAATGCTGAACAAGTCATCGCTGTGGCTACCAGTGCTGTTCGAGAAGCCCCAAATGGTCGAGATTTTCTCAAACGAGTTACTGACGAATTAGATCTAAATGTTAGCTTAATTTCGGGTCAAGAAGAAGCGCGGAGAATTTATCTTGGCGTACTTTCGGGAATGGAGTTTAACAATCAATCCCAGGTGATTATTGACATTGGGGGCGGTTCTACTGAGTTAATTCTAGGAGATAGCGCAGAACCTCGATGTCTCACGAGTACCAAAATTGGTGCGGTTCGCCTGACTGGAGAATTTGTGAAAACTGACCCGATTAGCAGGGAGGAGTTTGCCTATTTGCAAGCTTATATTCGGATTGCGTTGGAAAGACCGATCGACGAATTGCGTGCCCAATTCAAGGCTGATGAAACTCTCCGTTTAATTGGCACTGCTGGAACCATCGAAACTTTAGCTGCAATTAACGCTCGCGAAAAGTTGGGAAGTGTACCAAGTCCACTCGCTGGCTATCAACTAAGTTTAAAGGATTTGCAGGATTTAGTCAATCGTTTTCGCAAACTTTCCTATGCCGAAAGGTTGGCAATTCCGGGAATGTCGGACAAGCGGGCAGAAATTATTCTGGCGGGCGCTTTGATTTTGCAGGAAGCAATGACGCTATTGGGGATGGAATTTCTCACTGTGTGCGATCGATCTTTGAGAGAAGGCGTAATTGTTGACTGGATGCTGTCTCGCGGTTTAATTGAAAACCGTTTGCGCTACCAAGGTTCAATTCGCCAGCGCAGTGTTCTGCATATGGCAGAAAAGTATCAAGTTAATTTAGAACATAGCCAAAAAATTGCAGATTTTGCTCTGAATTTGTTTGACCAAACTCAAGGAATTTTGCATTATTGGGGGACGGAAGAACGGGAATTATTGTGGGCGGCGGCAATTTTACACAACTCCGGTTTGTATGTTAGTCATTCGGCGCACCACAAGCATTCTTACTATTTAATTCGGAATGGTGAGTTATTGGGATATACTGAAACAGAGATTGAAGTAATTGCTAATTTATCTCGCTATCACCGAAAAAATTCTCCCAAGAAAAAGCATGAGAACTTTGTAATTCTCCCGAAGAAATACCGGGAAGTGGTTAGTAAATTGCATCCGTTACTTAGGCTGGCTGTGGCTTTGGATAGACGGCAAATTGGGGCAATTTCAGATTTCAAATGTGAGTTAAGACCGGAAGTTCGAGAGTTTCACTTGCATCTAAAACCAGTAAATCCCGGTGATGACTGCGCTCTAGAACTCTGGAGTTTGGATTATAAAAAGCCGGCTTTTGAATATGAGTATAATCTCAAATTAGTCGCAACTTTGGAAGGAATCGGCGGTTAAAACCGCGTCTACACAAACGAAGTCCGCCTTCGCGGACTCAGTTTTCGTAGGTTGGGTAGAGCGTCAGCGAAACCCAACACTTTATTTTAGAAGAGTTGGGTTTCGCTATCGCTCTACCCAACCTACACTATCTACATTTTATTTTCAGTTGTTCAATTCACAGTCAACAGTCAACACTCAAATACAACAATGTCAAATCCCTTACTTTCTCTCAACTACGAACCCGCCATCGAATCCCTGGGTGGCGACTACTTTGATGAAGTCGCGGCGGCTGATTTTCCGCAGCACATTCTCCGCTTCCGCAACGACCAATTATTGCCAATATTGGGTTTAGATCCCTCCCAAGTAACCGACGAACATTTCACCCAAGCATTCGGGGAATTTCACTGTGTCCGTCCTTTCCTCGCACTCCGCTACCACGGCTATCAATTTAACGAATACAACCCCAATTTAGGGGACGGTAGAGGCTTTTTGTACGGTCAAGTTCGTGGTACTGATGGCAGACTTTATGACTTTGGCACCAAAGGTTCCGGCCGTACTCCCTATTCGCGGTCGGCTGATGGTAGACTCACTCTCAAAGGGGGAGTTAGGGAAGTTTTGGCGGCTGAAGCTTTGCACCGGTTGGGGGTGAATACTTCCCGCTGTTTTAGCTTAGTTGAAACTGGGGATGCTTTGTGGCGGGGTGATGAACCTTCTCCAACGCGATCGTCTGTAATGGTGCGTTTTAGCCATTCTCACATCCGGTTTGGTACTTTTGAAAGATTACATTACTTACGTCGCCCGGATTTAATTACAAAACTTTTAGATTTTGTGATTGAATATTACTACCCAGAATTGCATTTAGAATCTGAAAATAAGAATATTTCCCAATCTGAGAAATATGCACTGTTCTATGCTGAATTAGTCAAGAAAGTGGCGGAATTAGTGGCTCAGTGGATGGCAGCGGGATTTTGTCATGCTGTGCTGAATACTGATAATATGTCGATTACTGGAGAAAGTTTTGATTACGGGCCTTTTGCTTTTATTCCAACTTACGATCCTAAGTTTACAGCGGCTTATTTTGACCATTATGGTCTTTATTGTTACGGGAATCAACCGTTTATTTGCAAGGGGAATTTAGAGAAGCTTCAGCAACCGCTAGCAGCGGCGATTCCTCAAGCTGATCTGGATGCTGCTTTGGCTAAGTTTGGCGAATATTATAATACAGCTTATCGGCAGTTAATGCTGAATAGGTTGGGGTTTGATGATTTGCCAGAGGCAGATGCTGATGAGTTGTTGAAGTTGACAATTAAATTGCTGGCGGAGTCTCAAGTCGATTATCAAGGTTTCTTTTTTGAGCTGCGAAAACAGTTCGATAAAACTTGGCGAGATGATTCGAGTAAAATCTTTAGTGAGGCGGAATCTACAGATTTGATGGCACATTGGCGAGAGTTCTATTGTCACGTTTTGCAAACTTTGTCTGCGGATGATCTGGATAAAATGGCGGATAGATTACGTCAATATAATCCTGAACAATCGCTGTTGAGACCGACGATTGAGGCGGTTTGGGAGCAGATAGCTATTGAGGATAATTGGGAACCTTTTTATGAGTTGGTAAAGAGACTTCAAAACTCGTAAAAAGTTGAACCATCTGGAGAGGGCAGTGCGTTTCGATACAATTAATCGGGGTAAGAAAACGGCATGGCTGTGTCCTCTTCAGCCTTCAGTCTGCAAGTCTTGCGGATTTTTAGCATTGAGCATGGTAATATCTTTTGGCTTGTAGACATACTTCAAACTCCCAAATACTTTTATGAAAATGCTGGATTCACAAGGTCGCCTGTTTGGTAAACTTAGTATCTTAGACCTAGGCGCTGCTCTGATCATTCTGCTAGTTGCAGTCGGAATTTTCTTCTTTCCTGGTACTTCTGGCGGTTCCGTGGCACAAGTCGGCGGCGCGGGTGTCAAAGTGGTAGAAATCGATGCTATTGCGATCGGTCTCAAAGGGACGAACTTTCAAGAGTTATTCAAAGCAGGTGATAAAATCAATGTGATTATCCGCAATCAACCCTCTGGTCAGATTATGATCAAGTCTGTCAAAACTCTGACTAGAACCTTAGCCGTTACTCAGCCCGATGGTACGTTAAAAGCTTTACCAGACCCCAGAGAAGAAGAATCCTTCAGTAGAAATATGATGTTTACCTTGGAAGGTAAGGGTCAAGTTACTGAAAATGGCCCGGTTTTGGGTAATACTAAAGTTAAAATTGGTACTACGTTAGAACTTGAAGGCAAGAAGTACATTTTCAATGCCAGTGTGATTGATGTTCGTGTCAAAGAGTAATTGGGAATTGGGAATTGGGAATTGGGAATTGGGAATTGGGAATTGGGAATTTGCACTCTTCTAATAACCAATAACAACTCCCAACTAACAACTCCCAACTGACAACTCCCAACTGACTTTTTCAGCCTTCCGATAGTAGGTTTAAGTATTGCCGGATTAAGCCAATGGTGACAGCGGGAATTTCTAGATGCGGTGTTAAACCCACATTTTCTAAAAGTTGAAAGACTTTGATTGCTTCAGGGTTCAGATTTGCCAGTCGCTGACCGATCGCAGGACTGGTAAATTGTGACTTTTCTCCCCAAATAATTGCTGTAGGCGTTGTTAGCTGAGTGATGTATAGCGACAAATCGAAGGATAAATCTCCTCTCACAAAAGAAAGAGCGGCATATTCTGCATTTGGTTCTAAGGCGGATTGTAGATAAGCATCCACTATTTCTTGATAAACTAGGCGCGGATCGGCAAATTGTCGTTGTTCTAGGAAGCTGCGGATGCCTCCATCGGTGGCAATTGCGGTGCTGTAAAGCAAGCGGTCTAAAATCGGTGTGCTGACTATCTGAGCAAAGAAACTTTTGCTGTAATTTGTTCCGAAGTCGGACAAGCCGCTGGGTGTGGTCAAAATCAGTGACTTGAAAAGGTCGGGTCTGACGATCGCAGCTCGAATCGCGATCGCGCCTGTCAGCGAAGAAGCTATCACATCTGTCGGACTCCCACAAGTTTTTTCGATAAATTCAATCACAGTTGTGATATAGTCATCGACCTTATAATTTCTAGGCGGATGTTCCGATCGCCCCCAGCCGATTAAATCCGGTGCTAAAACTCGATAGTCGGCGGCAAATGCCGGATAAGCTTTCGACCATTCGTAGGCACTTGACCCGCCTCCAAAACCGTGAAGAAATAGCAAATTCGGCAAATCATCCGAACTTGAGGTGGGTATTTTCATCCAAGGCATTTTTTCGGTGGTGTAGTATACCATTCTGCCAAGGGAAGTAACTGTCGATCGTTGACCGAAGCCTAGGGGCAAAAGCATAAATAAACCTGTGAGATTTTAGATTTTGCTCTCAATCTCAAAAAAATTGTCCCGTCGGGGGGTTTTTGTAAAGTTTGAGTATTGATTTAATTCTATTTTAGTACGGGTGAAGGTTGAAACTACAGACAGGAAGCAAGTTGTGAGATTTTTGCTGTTCGGGGCCTGCCGTTATCCCACCATTGCCAACTACTCTCAATCGGGACATAATAGCAAGATGATGGGTGAGACCCCTCATAATTAATCACCATACTTTGCGGAGCAGCGACTTTTCACGTCGAAGTTCTTTCTTAGAAGCGTGAGACTCGATTTTGTATTCTGAATTGGGGCTTGGCGGTAAATTAGTTGCACCACTATAAATTCTACAAAAAAATTACTAATTTCAGGGAGATCTATTAACTATGCAATTGCTCAGAAAAAAGGATCGCAAGGGTTTTATGGTTGACACAACAAGTCTTCAGTCAGATAGGGTGGTAGAATTCGAGACTTTCTGTCGAAGCGTTGATTTAAACGGCAAAGATACTGTGCTTGCTACTCCAGACCGCTCTGGGGGAGGGTTGGAGTCTCGGACGCCTGCTGTACCACCTCGTTTTGTCCGCCTAGCTTTACAAGAGTTGAAATGCTTTGAAGTCGTAGAACACCAGTTTCGATATTGGGGGCTAACTTTTACGAATGTGGTGGCTATCCAACCTTCAAATCCAGCATTTTTGACTGATTCTGGGACGACAATTTTAATGGGAGCTCCCAAAAGTGGACAGATAGAAGTTTCTTTTAAGTATCCAGTGCGATTTGTGTCAGGACTTGTAACCAGTTCACGGCGAACTGTTTTGTCTGCTTGCGACGCTGATGGCACTCAAATTGCTCAGGAGGAAATGCCTGCGCCCAATCTAGCGGGGTCTAGTTCTCCGATCGACCCTAGCACTGAACTGCGTATAAAAGCACCGAATATTTCTAAAATCACTTTTTACGCTTTTGATGGTCAGCTAGTAGTTCATGATTTGATTTTTGGGTTTTAATTTAACTTGGGAAAAGTGTCTAAAGTCTGCAAAGCTTCGAGAAGGGCATTGCGGACTAAAGCTTCTGGTTCCTGAGTCAGCATCAAACGAAAGCACTCTGTTGTGTGGGACAGGGCGATCGAACTTTTGAGTGAACTCTGTTTCCCAAACCCAGGACTTTTAACCAAATCGGTCATTTGTCGCACCGCAATCAGACGCTTTACAGGGTCTGCATCGGTTAAATCTGCTAGGATGCGATCGACTACGGCTTCATCTTTTGAAGCGCTGTGGCTCAAAACTTGTTTCACCAATAAGGCGACAATGGCGATCGTCCCAAAGTTTTGTAAAATTGCGCTCAAAGCGATCCAGTGGTTGTCCGAGTCAGCCCAAATCGCCAAATTCATGTAAGTTGCTACAGTCGCAATGCCGCCACTACCCACCGCTAAGACTAACCGTCTGCTGGGGCTGTGCCAAAATTGCTTAAAGTTCGATCGCAACTGTTGCCAATCCCAAGACTCCGCCCGGTAAACAAGCATCATCGCTCCTATCCCCAAGCCCGTAGAAGCTAGCAATTGACTATTCCACCAGCCCCAAACTGCTAAGAGTGTTAAAATTGCCAGTGGGCCTGGCGAGTCAGTCAAACGCTCTAGCAGCCACTTCAGCAAGGTGTTAGAAATTTGAGGCGATCGGGAAAAAGATCTGCGAGGGCCAACCCTGTGGCGCCTGCGTGGCTCATCAAGGGCTATCGGTTTAGTTCGAGAAAATGAACTATTTTCAGGTACATATTGCCTTAAAGCCTTGATATCTAGCATTTCTGAGGACAATTCATTCAAGTCGCCCGATCGTAGTTGCGGAGTGCGTTCTGACATATCCACTTCTCCGGGAGTCAGCTTGGCTGTAGTTCTTTTGACTCTTTCCATACTGAGTTTTTGGATAAACAAGTTAAAGTTATCGAGCTGTTTTTAGCATCGACCCAGACAGTGAAGAAACACTAACCTTAAATTCTATTGTACATGAAATTGAAGCTAGCGGGCTGCACAACAAAAGCACAAAATTGCGGATAACCGATACCAAAAATAGAGCTATTGAAAAAGTAGCCAATTGCCAAATCAACTGGCGATCAAATACGTAATAGTTGAGCAAAAAAATATTTATCATAGTAATTGCGATCGAGCTTTCTTGTCGCCGACAGTGCTCTGGAAAATCAATCAGACCCCAGAAATAGGTGGCGAAAGGGAAGTAAACCTTTCTAGCTGAAAGTTGCCATCTCTGATACAATCAGACAAATTTACAGCAAAGCATCTAGCCACTTGTCTGCCCTAAACAGCTAAAATTTTTGCATAATTGAGAGTTAAGCGATCATTTAACGGGCGTTGCAGTTTGTTCGATCGGGCTCAAACCCGGTAAAGTAGGAGTAGGAAATATTTCTACCCCACTTTGTAATCTCTTACCCCGTCATCAAGCTCAAAATTTTTGTATCCTCTGGCAAAGGAGACTATTGGCACTTATCGTGCAAGACTCTATTGTCAAAGAGTTGAGGTTTGATGGCAAAGCCCTTACTCAAGATGTAAACACCTTACCAACAGTTCGCCGGAGCAATCTTGCAAGAAAACCCATGTCTAGTATGCAAAGCCAATTCACAGTTCACTTTTGGGGCGTTAGAGGCAGTATAGCGTCTCCGGGAGCTGAAACAGTACGTTATGGGGGCAACACGCCCTGTATTGAAATGCGAGTGGGTGACAGCCGCCTGATTTTCGATGGCGGTACTGGGTTACGGGTTTTGGGACAAACTCTCCTGTCGCAGATGCCTGTAGAAGCTCATATGTTTTTCACCCACTCTCACTGGGATCACATTCAAGGATTTCCGTTTTTTACGCCAGCTTTCGTCAAGGGCAATTGTTTTCACATCTATGGGGCGGTTGCTCCTCCTCCTAACAAGGCTACTATCCAGCAGCGCCTTAATGACCAGATGCTTCACCCCAATTTTCCTGTGCCTCTACAAATTATGGGTGCAGACCTAAAGTTCAACGATATTAAAGTCGGTGACACAGTGGAAATTGGGGATATCAAAGTGGAAACAGCTTTGTTGAACCATCCGGGAGAAGCTCTGGGCTACCGGGTTAACTGGAATGGGTATGCGGCTGCTTACGTGACTGATACAGAACATTTTCCAGATCGTTTGGACGAAAATGTGGTGAGGTTGGCCCAGGATGCTGAGGTGCTGATCTACGATGCTACTTATACAGATGAGGAGTATTATTTGGAAAAGTCGCCCAGGGTTGGCTGGGGACATTCGACTTGGCAGGAAGCGGTGAAGGTGGCCCAGGCTGCTAATGTCAAAAAGTTGGTGATTTTTCACCACGATCCTTTGCACAATGATGAGTTCTTAGACAAGGTGGGAGAGCAAGTTGCTCAAAGGTTCCCGAACAGTTTGATGGCGCGGGAAGGTTTGTCGCTACAGTTGCTTCCCCCTCAAGGCGGTGTCCCGGAAACATCAGTGGAGTCGTCCTCTGTGACGGTTTGAGAAATTTGAGTTGACATACTCACCGCACTTTTAGGGCGGTGATTCTTGACACTTCATCGACTGATGCAACCGAGGTTGTCTTACTCTGTCGACCTGTCCGTTAAAATCAGGAAGAATTAAAGCCGTCCTAGAGGGACGGGGCTTGTATCCCATTATCTTTGGTCAAAATTTAAAGCGTGTGGATAACTTCTTCTTTTACGGCTGCTCTGACTCCAACCGCCGTTGCCTTGGGAAACTTTGATGGTTTGCACCTTGGGCATCGACAAGTCGTGCAGCCAATTTTAAATCGATCGATTCTGGAAAATTCTGGGGCAATTTCCTCCACTATTTCTGTGTTGCAGTCGGAATTGCGGACTGTGACTAAAGATGTTGGTTGGTCTCTGACTCGGACCTTTGACAAAGAACTAAAAGGCTGGGACTCGAATGGGGCTGTGAAGCTTTACGGAACAGTGGTAACATTCGACCCGCACCCCCAAGAGTTTTTTACGGGTCAATCCAAAAAACTGCTAACTCCTCTGGCAGAAAAGGTAGAATTGCTCGAAGCAATGGGCGTCGAGCAGTTGGTGCTCCTCCCGTTCGATCGCGAATTGGCGGCATTGACTGCGCCTGAGTTTGTCGAGGAAATTCTGGTGCGACAACTGCAAGCGAGTCGAATTAGTGTCGGGATGGATTTTCGTTTTGGACAGGGACGGGCGGGGACGGCTGTGGATTTACAGGCGATCGCCTCCAACTACGGCATAGATGTTACTCTTGTAGGACTTCACACCTGTGGCGAAGGCGAACGGATCAGCAGTTCTGTGATTCGTGAAAGTCTAGCTTCTGGCGACTTGCTGCGGGCAAATCAGTTGCTGGGGCGTTGTTACAGTTTGGTGGGCCGGATAATTCAGGGACAGCAGCTTGGCAGGACGATCGGATTTCCTACCGCTAATATTGAATTGCCACCCTCCAAGTTTTTGCCGCGTTTTGGCGTGTATGCAGTGCGAGTATTAGTCAAAAATGGAAATGGAACAATCAAAGATGAAAGTTCTTCCTATGAGTGGGAAAATCCCAAATCTCTAATACCAGGGCAAACATCAGATTTAACTTTGATCAATGGGGTGATGAATGTTGGTTGTCGCCCGACGGTAGACGGACAGGAACCCAGTGTGGAAGTTCATCTGTTAGATTGGTCTGGGGATTTGTACGGTCAAACCTTGAGTGTGAGTTTAGTGGAGTTTTTGCGACCAGAACAAAAATTCGCTTCTTTGGAAGCTCTGAAAACTCAAATTCAAGCAGATTGTGATGTTGCTAGAAGTGTGTTATAGCTGAGATATTGCACCATTCTCAAGATCTGGTAGATACTGTCTTGACCTGTCACGTTGTTGTTTTAAATTCGGAACTTTATGAATGCAGAATCAGCTACAAACATTTTAGATAATTTGGTACAGGAAAAGAGAGGCGAACCATTGAACCGCTTACAACGAGCAATTATTCAAGGAGTGTTAGATGGTTTGACATACCAAGAAATCAAGAATAATTATGCGATCGCGCGGAACTATGAAATGTGCTACTTAGCGCGATACGTTCTACCGCGACACTGGCGGTAGCAAAACTTCTGCTTCCTTCTCGATTATAACTTCCTCCAACATCTCCTCTAAAACCTCAGCAGGAATCGGCACTTCTTCCACTACCGGATGCTTTTCCAAAGTCAAGCGAGACTGAAATGAACCGGACAATCTTTTTAATAATTTTGGTGTCGGATCGTGCAGCAAATAAATAATTTTATCACCTGCTTCCCAAATCTCCCCGACCGAAACTACTTGTAAATATCCTTCCCTTTCCAACAACAGTGGTACTAACTCGCCACCGCTAACTAAAGCTTGCAAATGAGCTACCTGAAACTCTAGCCCCGAACTTTTTAACTCAGTTTCTCCCAGTTTGACTTCTTTGTCAATCAGATATTCGTTCCAATCCTTCAGTGACAAATCCGAGACAAAAGCTTGATTGATTTTAGTGTTATTTGCAGCACTATTCCCTTGCGGATCTTTGGGGAACATTGCCAAAACTCTCGGCGGTGCAAACTCTTCTGCGGCGCGTTGAGCTAACACTAAGTTTACCTCGCCGTTGTTGGTCATTGCCAAAAAAGTTCCCATCGAGGCAAGTCCGGCTGCTTCCAAAATACTGTGGTCAAGGGCACTGCTTAAAAACACTCGCAAACCTTCCTGTTCTGCTTCTTGACAAGCTTCCGGGTTAGTGTCTATAATTGCTACAGATTCGCCGCGTTCTTGAAATAAGCGAGCCATTAATCTACTCAAAGGATTAGACCCGACAATAACAGCACCGGTGGCAGATTTTGATGTAACTCCTAATAGTTGAGCCATTCGTCCTGCGGTTAGTCCTTGGACGAAAACTGTCATAATAATTGTCAGGAAAACTAAGGCTTTTATTGAGTCGCCGCCGTTGATTCCCCGCTGGGTGAGCAAAATGGCAAATAAAGATGCGATCGAAGCTGAGACAATTCCCCTTGGCGCAACCCAGCAAGCAAATAATTTCTGTCGCCAATTCAGTCCACTATTGAGCGTGCACAGCCAAATGTTAATCGGTCGTACTATCCACATTAGTGCTAAGACTGTGAACACACTTCCCCAACCAAGGGCAACTACACTAGCAAGGGATAAATCTGCCGCCAACAACACGAATAGCACAGAAATAGCCAGGACTGTGAGTTGACCTTTAAACCTCCTCAGTAGCCTTTCTTCTGGGACTGAGGCGGATCTGAGGACTATACCGGAGAGTACGGTTGCCATTAATCCAGATTCGCTGCGGAGTTCTTCTGCTAATCCGAATAATCCCCACAAGCCGGCTAATACTACTAAATTTTTGAGGTCTTCTGAGAGAAATTGCGATCGCTTGAGAATCAATCCTAGCAGCCAGCCTCCGGCAATTCCGACAACTGCGCCGACTCCCAATCGCACGACTAAATCTCGGAACAAAATCAGTAAGTCGGCATTACCATTTAAAATAATATTCAGTACCAATACTGCTAGAATAGCCCCGACCGGATCGATTAAAACTCCTTCGGCTTCTAGTAAAGCGGCGACTTGTTTGTCAACAGAAACCTGTTTGAGCAAAGGGCCGATGACAGTGGGGCCGGTGACTACTACCAGAGAAGCGTATAAAAATGCGATCGGCCAGGGAAACTCTCCCAACCAGTGGGCCGCCATTCCCCCACCGATCAGGGTAATTAAAGTGCCAAAAGTAACTAAATTGCGGATGCTGCCGGAAACCCGTCCTAAGTCTCGCAATTCTAAATTCAAGCCACCTTCAAACAAAATTAGGGCTACCGAAAGGGAAACCATCACTTCCAAACCGCTACCAAGCAGATTTGGGTGGAGCAATCCCAAGCAGTCTGGCCCTGCTAAAATACCGAACAAGAGCAAAAAGACGATCGCCGGAACTTTCAAGTAAGCGGCCAGAACTTGAGCGCTGATACCACAGGTGACGGTCATAACCATCAGCAGGGTGATGTTAAAGGGAGTTTCCATAGATGTGATTGTTGCAGGCTGCCCGACTCAATTTTAAAATGTTGATGGCGGACGACTTGAATACAGCAGGCTATACGGGCGCGATCGCACAAACTCTAAACAGCCCTGCATTTTCGCTCTTTGTTAAAAAGGACTGATATTGGGTATAACTGTATCAGATAATTCTCTTCCCGTCAAAGATGACTGTTACCCCCCCCTCTTAAAAGGCAGAAGGTAGAAGTCTGTGGGTTAAATCTCAAATCTCAAATCCGATGATGTTAATTGACAAAATTGTTGTTATGTTAGGGAGATTTTGGCAGTGAATAGCGATCGCATAGAACCCGGTGTCGGTCAAGAGTCTGTTTGGGATTACCCACGCCCGCCTCGTCTGGAAGTATCGACCAAGCACGTAGAGATAATTTTTAATGGCGTAAAACTTGCTAACACGCACCGCGCATTTAGAGTATTGGAGACGAGTCACCCTCCCTCGTACTATATTTCTCCCGATGATATCCAAATGCAATATTTACACACAACTTTACACGGGTCGTGGTGTGAATGGAAGGGACAAGCAAGCTATTGCACTGTGACGGTAGGAGACAAGCAAGCGGTAAATGTTGGTTGGTTTTATACCAATCCTAATCAGGTTTTTGAAGCCATTAAAGATTATGTGGCTTTTTATCCCAGTCGGATGGATGCTTGTTATGTTGATGGGGAATTAGTGCAGGCTCAACCAGGCGATTTTTATGGTGGTTGGATTACTGAAGATATTATCGGACCTTTTAAAGGAGGGATGGGAACTTGGGGCTGGTAGTAGCCAAAATAACTACATTTACTTATAATTGAAAAAAAAATGGCTCTTCAGTGGACAGACTAATCAAGATAGTGGAATCTAAGGATACTAGATAGTAATGTAGTAAAATTTCGATCAGGTATTACTCAAAAGCTATGTAATCAACAATACAGTTGATTCTCAAATATTAATGTTAAAATAAGCTAATATGTAACATTAGCTTTGTTGCCAGTGTATTGTTCATTTGGGTATGCGTTGTGTCTGTCAAATTTAGCGCCCCACTTATCTCGCCGGAGAAATTACCAACAACTCTCTCTTTAGAGTCTACCCTTAAGGATTTATCGGTATTCGATTTTCAGGTTGAATCTTGTTTCTTGAACAAAGAAGTGGCTAGGTTATTTCGAGATTATCCGTTGCTTCCGGGAGTGATATTGACGGAAAAAGGAGAATTTTTAGGTATGCTATCACGACGGCGATTTATGGAACATATGAGTCGCCCTTACGGAGTGGATACATTTGCTGGCCGACCGATTCTGGCTTTGTATAAGATGGCTCAAACAGATATTTTGATTTTACCAGGAGTGGCTTTAATTGTCATGGCAGCTCAGCGAGCTGTACAGCGTTTGCCAGAACAGCTTTATGAACCGATTGTTGTTGAGTTACAACCTAAAGTTTATCGGCTACTAGATGTCCATCAAGTGCTGTTAGCTTTATCACAAATTCACCAACAAGCGACTTGGTATATTAGTGAACTTTATTACAATTTATCTGTTACTAAGTCTGAGTTAGAAGCGGCTAATTCCGAATTATATCGCCTTGCTAACTCAGATGGTTTAACTCAGGTGGCAAATCGTCGCTGCTTCAATGAATACTTAGATCAAAAGTGGGAACAACTAGGTCAAGAGGAAGCAGAAATATCTTTAATTTTATGTGATATTGATTTTTTTAAGAAATATAATGATACCTATGGACATCAGGCTGGAGATGGTTGTTTGCAACGGGTGGCCAAAGCGATTGTGGAAGCTGTAAGTGACTCGACGGGGGAAGTTTTGCAGGAGGCTTTGGTGGCTCGTTACGGAGGTGAAGAATTTGTGATCGTTTTGCCTCATACTAAACCTGAGACTGCTGTCTATGTTGCACAGCAAGTTCGAGTCTGGGTGAAAAACTTAGCAGTTGAACATCTACAATCTCATGTTGGTTGTGTGACACTGAGTTTGGGGGTAGCGAGTACATTTCCTCGATCGCACACGCACACTACTCAGAAAGATTTGATTGCAGCAGCAGACCGGGCGCTGTATCAAGCTAAAGATGCAGGGCGCGATCGGGTAATCTTAGATTTAGGACACTAGACTTTAGATTGGCGAATCGTTTTATCTAA
The DNA here is from genome assembly GCF_021648855.1 of Tychonema litorale BBK16. Taxonomy (GTDB): domain Bacteria; phylum Cyanobacteriota; class Cyanobacteriia; order Cyanobacteriales; family Microcoleaceae; genus Microcoleus. Next base: position 61,784 of record NZ_JAKJHX010000008.1, read on the forward strand.
AAAAACTCCTTATAAAACTGACTACAATAGGCCCGATAACAACTACCAAATAAAGCGTAACTAGGAACAGCATAGGGAACAGTGGTTTCAATCCCAAAGGCAAAGAGACAGGAGGCTGATATACTTGTTGAGCTATCGGAACAGTAATTAGTTGCTTATTCAAAATTACACATGGTATCCAAGTTTTTTGTTCCGAATAAAAACCTGATTGACGAATCGATTGATAACCATTGGCGTGGTAGAAGCTTACTCCTGCCAGCGATGAAAATACGTTAATGGCTTTATACCCTCTGTCGATCGCAATTTTCTCCACAGCTTTAAGTAGTCGCGTACCTATGCCTTGACGGATGAGACTTGGATGAACATACACGCCACTAATTTGGGATGGGTGAGTCAGATAAGACGCAAATCCAACAATCTCATTTTCATGCTCTGCTACAACCCCTATCTCATTTTGGGTAAATCTTGCAGATGCTTGACTACGAACTAAAGACTCAACTTGATTTAAATTGTAACTTGATGACAACACCCTAATTGAACTGGTTTGTAGTTCTATAATTTTCTCTGAGTCTTCAGGCTTTGATAGGCGAATTTTAAAATTCATAATTTTTATAGCTATACGCGATCGCCATTTCTTGGTACGCTATATGTAGTTTGCCTGCGTAAGCCCTGTCCAAGCACGTTCAGCCGTCCAGTGTCTATCCGAAGATTCATAAATTCTCAACCCATCCAAACCCGCAGTTTCAATCAACGTCTGAATTTCATCCAGAGTAAAGGCTGCTTGTAGTGAATCGCTGAACAATTGTTTCTGATGCGCGTTACAATCTCCCGCATACATCTCAACTAAATCATCCCTAATTTCCAGTGTTTCCGATCGCAGTAAATCCCGTAAAAAAATTGCTCCGTTCGGTTTCAACACCCGCCGGACTTCCCGCAAAAAAGGCAGAGGATCGGGCAAATGGTGGATAATACTGTTGGAAATCACCATATCAAAATAGTTGTCAGGATAGGGCATTGATTTCGCATCAATTAATTCGAGACTGATTTGCGATCGCACTCCGGTCTTTTCCACATTCTCGGCCGCCACTTTCAGCATATTGGAAGATAAGTCAATGCAAGTCAATTTCCATTCAGGCCGAAGTTGACAAAGTGCGATCGGAATTCTCGCCGTACCCGTCCCAGCATCCAAAACGTTTCCAAAAACCGGCCCCAAGACAGCCGCACTCCTAGCAAAAGCAGTATTAACCTCAATAAAGTCCATCGAATCGTATTCGATCGCCTCTTCCAACGAATCCATCACTTCCGGTTCCAAAACTCGCTGCATAAAGTTTATCTTGTTATCTGGCATTTCCATATAGGGGCTGAGTTTCGCCTGCAAAAGTTCTACTAACTCCGGTTCCATATTCTATCTGCGTTAATCCGCGTTAATCCGCCTATATCTGCGGTTAAACATCTTAATCCAATTTTTTCTCAATCGCACTTTACATACCACAATAACTGTATTTTGTCAAATCAGCCCAAATCCTCGTTACAATTCTTAAACTATCAAATCAGCCTTTTGTCTATAAAAAATAACTATTGACATTAGAAGAGTCCGTTAATTTTACGAATTAAAAACGTTTCAGCGTCAAAAATCAAAAATAGTCATAAAACCGCTGGAGTATGAAAATCATACCACAAGCCTCTAAGCAAGTAAATAGGTAAAATAATTGAGAATAGAGTCAATAATTTTAGTCGTCTTTAGATTCTCTTAAGATTTCAGGGTGCAAAATAGATCGAACATTTAAAACTAAATTGACTATTGTATTATTTTTGCTTATCAAACTAGCTTGAATTGTCCCGATCGCCCTCAACCCCTCAAAAATAGAAATATGCCCGATCACTGTTACAATTAATTAAACGAAGTCGTTATGAGTTCAATTAAACAGCTATGACCAAACAAACCGTAGAAAATCTAGTAATTATCGGCTCAGGTCCCGCAGGCTACACCGCCGCCATCTACGCCGGAAGAGCAAACCTGAAACCCGTCGTCTTTGAAGGCTACCAAATGGGAGGTATTCCCGGCGGGCAATTGATGACCACCACCGAAGTTGAAAATTTCCCCGGCTTTCCCGAAGGCATCACCGGGCCGGAACTCATGGATCGGATGAAAGCTCAAGCCGTGCGTTGGGGTGCTGAGTTATACACAGAAGATGTAACTTACGTTGATTTAACAAAGCGGCCGTTTACAGTGCGATCGGAAGACAGAGAAATCAAAACTCACACTATAGTAATAGCTACAGGCGCAACAGCCAAACGACTGCACCTACCGAGTGAAGAGAAATACTGGAATTTAGGAATATCTGCCTGTGCGATTTGCGACGGTGCGACACCGATATTCAAAAATGTAGAATTAGCAGTCATCGGTGGTGGCGACACGGCCGCAGAAGAAGGAGTTTATTTGACCAAATATGGTTCTCGCGTTCATATGTTGGTGCGTTCATCATCCATGAGAGCCAGTAAAGCCATGCAAGACCGGGTTTTGAACAATCCCAAAATTACTGTGCACTGGAATACTGAGCCTGTGGATGTTTACGGCAATGGCAAACTTGGAGGGATTAAAGTCAGAAATACTGAAACTGGCGCAGAAAGCAATTTGCCTGTGAGCGGGTTGTTTTATGCGATCGGTCATACTCCCAATACAGTATTATTCCAAGGTCAACTAGAACTCGACCAAATCGGCTACATTGCTCCCAAACATGGTTCTGTAGAAACTAGCGTCGAGGGAGTTTACGCCGTGGGCGATGTCCAAGACCACGAGTTTCGCCAAGCAATTACTGCTGCTGGTAGCGGTTGTATGGGTGCGATGTTGGCAGAGCGTTGGTTGACGGCCCATGGTTTGACTCAGGAATTCCATCAAACCGAGGAATCGGAGAAACCCGCAGCAGCAGCGGAAACTCCCAGAGTTCGGGAAACCAGCGAGAACTTTGATATCAAAGAGACACGCCATGAAGGAGGTTTTGCTTTGCGGAAGTTGTTCCACGATAGCGATCGGCTAATTGTGGTCAAATATTCTTCTCCAACTTGCGGGCCTTGCCACAGTCTCAAGCCGATTTTGAGCAAGGTAGTAGATGAGTTTGATGGCAAAATTCACTACGTGGAAATTGATATTGAAGAAGATCCCGAAATTGCTGAAAATGCTGGTGTTACCGGTACACCGACGATTCAGTATTTCAAGGACAAGGCTTTGGTGACGGAGCTCAAAGGAGTGAAGCCAAAAAGCCAGTATCGTGAGTTAATTTCTAGTAATTTGTAGCTATAACAGAAGAAGGAAGTTCGGCAACGGATTCTGTAACGGATGTAACGGATGTCAGGAAGAAGGGAGAAGGAAGATGCAATAATATCAATGGTTTCATTGATTAAAAACGTCCTGACTGTCTTGGGGGTTGCTATACTTCTTCCCAATTCCCAATTCCCAATTCCCAATTCCCAATTCCCAATTCCCAATTCCCAATTATCAATTATCAATTATGGCTCAAAGCCGACTCCGACTACCGCGGTTTTTCAACCTTGCCGCACCGTCAAACCTATCAATGAAAATGATGTGGGTAGGTTTGACAATAACTGCTGTGTTTGTATTTATCGCCATTTTTTCTCCAACTATGCAGACTTGGGGATGGTTGCAAAATCCGACAGATGCTTTGATTAATCCCATCCATGAACCGCCTTCGGGGAGTTACTGGTTTGGTACTAGCCGCAGTGGCTATGATGTTTTTTCCCGGACGCTGTTTGCTTCTCGCGCTGCTTGGCAAGTGGTGATTTTAGCTACAGGTTTGAGCTTATTTATCGGTGTAACCTTGGGATTGGTTAGCGGTTATCTAGGCGGTAAGCTCGATCGCGTCTTGTTATTTTTAATGGATACAATTTATACTTTGCCGGGATTGCTACTTTCTTTGACTCTGGCGTTTGTTGTGGGAAAAGGAGTTTTGAATGCTGCGATCGCCCTGAGCATTTCCTACATCCCACAATACTACCGTGTCGTCAGAAATCACACAGCCAGCGTCAAAACCGAATTATTTGTTGAAGCAGCGCGAGCAATGGGGGCCGATACTTGGACAGTGCTCTCCCGCTATCTATTTCTGAATGTGATTCAGAGCGTACCAGTATTGTTCGCACTCAACGCCGCCGATGCAATTTTAACATTGGGAGGTTTGGGATTTCTGGGATTAGGACTTCCCGAAGAAACTCCTGAATGGGGACATGATTTGCGCTTAGCTTTAGACGCGCTACCTACTGGCATTTGGTGGACGGCTTTGTTTCCCGGTTTGGCGATGACTTTAATGGTAGTAGGATTGTCTTTGGTGGGAGAAGGATTGAATGAGTTTGTTAACCCTAAACTGCGGAATCAGTAATTGAGCAATTTTACCTAAAATGTCTGAAACATCTTAATCGAATCTTCACATTTTCACGAGATATATAAAGGAACTGCGAAGTTGTGCTGACGGAAGATGGCGAATTGTGTTAATTCTGAGAGGGTGCGATCGCGTAGGTATGTGCCGAAAGTTAGCAAGTTATGGCAAAATTTGCAGCCAGGAGTTGCCAAGAGAGCTAACTCTCAGTAGAATTTATCGAGATAATTTTGACCCTTGACGCGACAAACTCGTGTCGAACTGCTTAAATGAAAATATGACGTTAAGAACTTAATGTGATTTAACGTTAAATTTAGACCCAAGTTCTGAGATTTGAGCTAACTTAACAAAGAAAGCCCCCTGTTGCACTACTAAACCCGCAACGCTTCATTTGGGGTAATCCTCGGCCTCTAATCCAGAGTGACCGACTCACAAGTAAAGTTCGTAAGCTTTACTCGATCGCGCATTCAGCATGATTCAATTCAGGGAAACAGGGTAAATATGAGTGCATCTACACGAATTACAGCCGGAATTCCGGAAAGTCAAAAACTTTCTGCTCACTGTCTGGACGGCTACGCCGCACCCGTTCACCCAGATATTCGCAGAAAACACCGATCTCGAATTCCCAAATTATTGTGGACGATTCTGAGGATTTAGCCCAGCCAGCAATTAGTCCGTATTGTTAAGCTAAGCTGACAAAGTTTTCCTAGTTCTTGACAAAAAATCGAAAACAAGTTCCATTTTTTGTGAGAACGGCTACAATCAAAAAGGTCTTTGCAAGATCCAATACTAACCATTTGGTGATTCAACCCAGAACTTCGGCGTTTTGGATAACAGACTGGCATCCAGGGTGGTGAAAACTAGCCGTGCAACTCTGATATCTGACAATTGCTCGTGAAAGCAGCAGGCGAACCAAAAGTTCTATCTGTGGCAATCATCGCCACAAAATGCCTCTTAAAGATCGAGTCTATATGTGTCCCAACTTTGGACATAAAAAGAATCGAGATTTAAATGTGGCCAAAAATATCGTTGGTTTGAGGAAATTTTTATTCCCAAGCGTTCTGATTAAACGAATTCAACGGAATTCACTTGTCTAAACTACAAACAGACATTATTCGACTGTTATTTATTCTTCAATTCAGGAGCATGAGGAAGGCGGCATGATCCAGGCAAACACCGTACTTGAAACCAAAATCAAACCCCAAATGGAAACTATCGATTTGCTTCGGAAGACCGATCGCGTTCTACCCGATAGCGAGTTGGAACTGTTTATCGACGAAGAAGACGATCGAGATGACTTGGAAGATCCTCAATCTGAGGAAGACGATACTAAGTCTGCTAAAGGTGTCAAAGCTCGCCGTCGGGCTCAGGCCAAGAAAAAGCACTATACAGAAGACTCTATTCGGCTTTACCTGCAAGAAATAGGTAGGATTCGACTGCTGCGAGCTGATGAAGAAATTGAGCTAGCGCGTAAGATTGCCGATTTGCTAGAATTAGAGCGAGTCAGAGAGCAACTGTTAGAGGACTTAGACCGCGAACCCAAAGACAATGAATGGGCGACTGCTGTAGAAATGGCACTACCAGCATTTCGTCACCGACTTCATGTGGGGCGACGGGCTAAGGAAAAAATGGTACAGTCAAACTTGCGTTTGGTGGTTTCCATTGCCAAAAAGTACATGAATCGCGGTTTGTCTTTCCAAGATTTGATTCAGGAAGGCTCTTTGGGTCTAATTCGGGCGGCCGAAAAATTTGACCACGAAAAAGGTTATAAATTCTCAACTTACGCAACTTGGTGGATTCGTCAAGCCATCACCAGAGCGATTGCGGATCAATCCCGCACGATTCGCTTACCAGTTCACCTTTACGAAACAATCTCGCGGATTAAGAAAACTACCAAACTTCTTTCTCAAGAAATGGGTCGCAAGCCCACGGAAGAAGAAATAGCTACTAAAATGGAGATGACAATCGAGAAGTTGCGCTTCATTGCCAAATCTGCACAGTTGCCAATTTCTCTGGAAACTCCCATCGGCAAAGAGGAAGATTCGCGTCTGGGAGACTTTATTGAATCTGACGGGGAAACACCGGAAGATCAAGTCTCTAAAAACTTGCTACGCGAAGATTTGGAAAGCGTTCTGGATACCCTCAGCCCCCGTGAACGAGATGTACTGCGACTACGGTATGGATTGGATGACGGACGGATGAAGACTTTGGAGGAAATTGGTCAAATCTTTAACGTCACTCGCGAGCGAATTAGGCAAATAGAGGCTAAAGCTCTGCGGAAGTTACGTCATCCAAACCGTAACAGCATCTTAAAAGAATATATCCGCTAGAGTATTTGTCTAGCATCACCCAAAAGAGTGATTTGGATTTTTTGTGGTTGACTGTTGACAGTTGAATGTTGACAGTTGACTGCGCCGAGAAAGAGCGGAGTCGAAAATATCCACAAAAATTTGGGAGTGTCGAACAGAACTCCCAAATTTTGTAATTCCTGAAACGGATCGAGTGAAAAACTACATCAGGCCCCAGAAGTGGAGTACGCCTTGACCGGAAACCAACTCGATGATGACAGCGGCAGAGAAACCAATCATCGCCAGACGACCGTTCCAATTTTCTGCTCCTTCACTAAAGCCCCAATTCCAAGCGTTGCGTTTTGGTTCTTGCATGATGCGAACTCCTTTCGTTAAGTTTTGTAGCCCTATGTGAATTAATATAACAGGCACTTGAAAAAAGTGCAACTTTCTGATAATTTTCGGTCGGCTCAACCAAAAATAGCCAACTCAGTATCGGGGTCAAATAGGTGAATTTTGTCATGGGCGATCGCCAACCAAAGCTCCTCGCCCACACGGATCGATCGCTCAGGAGGAACACGCACTTGCAACCGCACCGCTGGTGCATCGGTTAAACTAACCCGCAAATAGGTTTCGTGTCCCAAAGCTTCGACAACATCCACTTGAACCGAAAGATTTTTCGTAGCTGGGGGGTGAATGGTCAGATGTTCTGGCCGGACACCCAAAATTAGCGATTTACCATCATACTTTCGTAAACTTTTTGCCCAAATATCTGGTAAAGTGAAACGGAAGTGCGGGTGAGAAATTAACAACGGAGCTGTAAATTCCACAGGCAAAAAATTCATCGGCGGAGAACCGATAAACTCAGCTACAAACAAGTTAGCCGGTTTGTTGTAAAGTTCTAGAGGTTGAGCTACTTGCTGAAGTTGACCAGCATTCATAATCGCAATGCGATCGCCCATAGTCATCGCCTCAGTTTGGTCATGAGTCACATAAATAGTTGTAGTTCCCAACTGTCGCTGCAATTGCACAATTTGCGATCGAGTTTCCCCCCTCAACTTAGCATCCAGATTAGACAACGGCTCGTCCATCAAAAAAACTTCAGGATTTCGAGCCATCGCCCTACCCAAAGCTACCCGCTGTTTTTGTCCTCCCGAAAGTTGTTTCGGCAAACGATGTAACAGAGATTCTATTTGCAGCAATTGAGCAATCTTCATCACTCGTTCTCCCACTACTTTTTCTCGTTCTGACAAATAGCGCAAACCCTTCGGCAAATTGCGAGTTATTCCTACTAAGAAATCCTCAACCCGACGCTGAATTTGATACTTTTCTAAATTATTAACAACCCAATTATTGCTTTGGTTAATAATCTCTTCTTTCTTCCCCCCAAGGGAGGGGTGAGGGTGGGGTTTCCTTCTTCCTAATGACTGTTGACTAATGACTAATGACTTCTTTTTCCTTTCCGATCGCCGCAATCCAAAAGCCAGATT
>NZ_JAKJHX010000009.1:0-31515 GCF_021648855.1 Tychonema litorale BBK16
ATCGTCAGACAGTAGACTGGTAATACATTTAACGTTAAGTTGACACCAATGGGCAGTGCCGTGTCCCTACCGGATTTAATATCAAGTTCAATTAGGTTGTCTTTCGATGAGCCCACCGCCAAGCAGCACATCCCCGTCATACCAAACAGCGGCTTGTCCGGGAGTAATGCTTAACTGTGGTTCGTCAAAAATTAACTTAACTCTGACGCCGCTGGCATTTTCTGCTTGAGATGATTCTAGGGGAATTACTGTCGCGGGGACTGCTTGCGATCGATATCGAATTTGCACTTGGGCCCGAATTGGAGCCGTTGGCTGTGCTACAGAAACCCAATTCACTTTCTGGACATAGCACTCGGATTCTACTGCCAAAAGCCGATCGCCCACAATTACCCGATTTCCAGTAGCATCCAGTTCAATCACGTACAGAGGTTCCGGTGCTGCAACGCCCAGGCCCTTCCGTTGCCCGATCGTGTAGTGGTGTACGCCGTCATGTTGTCCGAGCACTCGCCCGTCCTTGTGAACAATGTCACCTTTTTTCGGAGCAATGTATTTGTCCAGAAATGCTCGCATCGAACCGTTACTTTCCACCAAGCACAAATCCTGACTTTCGGCTTTATCAGCAGTTGTCAAGCCAAATTCAGAGGCAATTTTGCGAGTTTCAGTCTTGGTAATTTCCCCCAAAGGAAACTCAGTACCTGCCAGCAAATCTTGTGTTAAATCGTACAAGAAATAAGACTGATCTTTGCCAGGGTCGATCGCGCGTCGCAATTGAAAGCGATCGGTGTCAGCATGGTAAGTAATCCGAGCATAGTGGCCTGTCGCAATTTTTTCAATGCCGAGTTCTTCGTGAGCATACTTGAGCATCGGGCCGAATTTAACAGTTTTATTGCACTGCGAACAAGGCAAAGGCGTAATTCCAGCACTATAACCATCCACCAAAAAATCCACAATACTTGCCTGAAAAACCTCCCGGCTGTCCACAATGTGGTGAGGAACGCCCAACTGTTCACAAATTTTAGCTGCATCCACCATACCTTCAGAGCAGCACTGACCCTTGCCTTTCATCAGCCAGAGGGTTAAACCCACCACTTCATATCCTTGATGGTGTAAAATTGCGGCTGCTGCGGAACTATCGACCCCGCCTGAGAGGCCTACAACAATCTTGTTCATGATTGGGAGAAAACTTGGTATTTTACTGTTACTTTGTTCGATCGAGCTAATTTATTATAGTACACAAATACTACAAGCTGCCACTGCTGCTGTTAAGCTGTGGATCATTTAAACCACTAACTATCCATGTAGGGTGCGTCAGCTAGAACACTAACTATACATGGGAAACGCCTTAAAACTGACGCACCCTACAATACCATTTTAAATGCGTAACAGCTTAGTTGAAATTTTAACACTGAATTATGACTATTGAAAAGTTTGTTGTTACCGCCAACCAAATGCGGCAAATAGAAACCAGAATCTTTGCCACTGGAATGCCCGTAGCAGCTCTAATGGAAAAAGTCGCCGGACTGCTGGCCAAACGCATTCAGGTGCTTTTGAAGGCAGAAGGAAGAGGGAATAAGGCCCTTCGACTCCTCTCAGGGAATGCTTCAGGAAGAGGGAAGAAGGAAGAAGGAATAGGGAACGAGGAAGGCAAATTTAGTTATTTGAAATCTCGCTCAGAAGGGAAAAAGATTGTTAATTTGCAACAATTGCCACTTATCGGTGTATTGGCTGGGCCTGGACACAATGGCGGCGACGCTTTGGTTGTTGCTCGCGAATTGCACTTTCGAGGATTCCCAGTAGTTATTTACTGTCCATTTTCTAGACTTAAAGAACTCACAAAAAGTCATGCTGATTATGCGCGTTCTTTAAATATTCCATTTTTTGACAAAGTTGAATCACTGAAAAACTGCGACTTGTTCATAGATGGTTTATTTGGCTTTGGATTGGAACGAGAAATTACTAACCCCATAGCCGCCGCTATTGATGAAATAAATAATTTAAATATACCGGTTTTTAGTATTGACATTCCGTCGGGAATTCATACTGATACGGGAGAAGTTTTGGGGACGGCAATTCGAGCTACTCATACATTGTGTTTGGGTTTGTGGAAGTTGGCATTTTTGCAAGACAAAGCATTAGAATATGTCGGTACATCGGAGTTAGTAGATTTTGATATTCCCTTGGCAGATATTGTGGCGATATTGGGCGATTCGCCGACAATACAACGCATTACCAAGGCATCTGCAACTCAGTATTTGCCATTACCCCGATCGCCAATTGCTCATAAATACACCAATGGTCATCTACTAATTATCGCAGGTTCTGGCAAGTACACTGGAGCGGCAATTTTGTCGGCATTGGGAGCAAGGGCAAGTGGCGTGGGAATGCTGTCAATTGCTGTTCCAGAATCGATTAAACCGATCTTGAGCAGTCAGTTACCAGAGGCTATAGTCATAGGCTGTCCAGAAACACGCAGTGGTGCAATTAAGGATTTGCCAGTAGGAATTGATCTGGGGGCTTATGATGCGATCGCGTGCGGGCCTGGTTTGACTTTGGAAGCAGCGATTGCGGTAGAATCTGTCTTGGAGTGCGATCGGCCTTTAATTCTAGATGCCGACGGTTTAAATATCCTCGCTCAACTTGGCACTATTCCCATTTTATCGGAACGCTCAGCATTGACTATAATCACGCCTCATCCAGGGGAATTCAAGCGTTTATTTCCCGAATTAGCAGACAAAATGGGCGATCGCATTACTGTAACTCAACAAGCGGCTCAGCTTACTGGTGCAGTGGTATTGCTGAAAGGAGCCAAAGTTTGCATCAGTTGGCAAGATAACTACCCTTCACGTACCATCACTTACCTCAACCCCGAAAGTACCCCAGCCCTCGCCAGAGGTGGCAGTGGTGATGTTTTGACGGGTTTGCTGGGTGGTTTGATCGCAAGTGCGTTAGCGAAGCCCTCGAAGAGGATTGCCCGCAAATCCTCCCCAAAATCAGTGATAGAAACAGCAGTTTGGTGGCACGCTAGAGCCGGAATAATGGCGGCCAAAGAACGGACAGAATTAGGAGTAGATGCCTTTACTTTGACAGAATATTTAATCCCAGCCTTGCGAGATTTTTCTGAATAAGCAATCAACACAGCTTATTATTCTTGGATGGGAACGTTGTGCGCGGGAATGACGATCGCAAATTCTGTTCCCATTCCCGGCGATGAAAAACATTCTAGACTTCCCCGGTGTTTTTTTGTGACTATATCGTGGCAAATGGGCAGTCCCAATCCGGTTCCTTTGCCTTCCGGTTTCGTTGTAAAAAATGGCGAGAATAGTTGATCTTTGATATGTTTCGGCATCCCAGTTCCATTGTCAGCTATCCCAATCTTGACTGTAGAATTTGTCAAGTTTTCGCTGCTGTTCTCAACCGAAGTCGAAATTGTAATCGCATTGGGGTTGCTTTCAATCTGTTTGTAGGTTTTACCCAAATTAGATTCTTCTAGAGCATCGATCGCGTTGGCTATCAAGTTCATAAATACCTGATTCAGTTGCCCCGGATAGCATTCTATCTTAGGCAATTCATCGTAATTTTTGATAATTTTAATTGCCGGGCGAGCGCTATTGGCTTTCAGTCGGTGCGACAAAATCATTAAGGTGGTTTCAATTCCTTCGTGAATATTTGCTGCTTTTTTCTCCAGCCCGTCGGTACGCGAGTAATTTCGCAAAGATTGCATGATGTCGCGGATGCGATCGGTTCCAAATTTCATCGAGTCAATCATCTTCGGCAAATCTTCGACTAAATATTCTAATTCAATCGTTTCTATTTTATCTAACACTGCTTGTCCCGGATCGGGAAATGTCTCTTGGTAAACCTCAACTAAACTCATCAAATCACTAATATAGTATTGGGCATGATGCAAGTTGCCCGAAATAAAGCTCACGGGATTGTTAACTTCGTGGGCGACTCCAGCAACCAGTTGTCCGAGTTGCGAGATTTTTTCGGTTTGAACTAATTGTGCTTGAGTTTGTTGGAGTTGAGCGAGTATTGATTCTAAGTCTTCGGCTTTTTGCCTCAATTGAGATTCTGATGTTTGCAGGGATTTTTCGGCGCGCTTGCGATCGCTAATATCGCGATTAACTACTAAAGCATGGGGTTTCCCCTCGTACTCAAAAGAGTTCGCCCTTACCTCAAGATCGCACAGCTTACCATCTTTTCTCTGTATGACAGCTTGACAGGTAAATTCTTGGCGACTGCCGATCGTTTGTTGGAATTCGGCGAATAAATGCAGGTAGTCTGGGAGAAGATAATCAGCCGGAGTTAAATGTACAAACTCTTCCTGAGAATAGCCAAAAATTTGACAGAGTGCGGGGTTAGTGGCGACGATTTTACCGCTATCCAATTCTACCAGCGAAAGTCCGTCTGCTACCGTCTCAAATATGCTGCGATACTGCTGTTCTTTTTGCACGAGTTCGACTTGAAACTGTTGCAGGCTTTCGAGAGATTGAGCCAACTGGCGGGATTTGTGTTGTTCTTTGGTGTAGAGGCGGGCGTTTTCCAGGGCGATCGCCGCTTGTGCCGTTAACAATTGCAACAGTTCCAGCCGATCGCGCGTAAAAGCTCCTACAGCCAGATTATTCTCTAAATAAACAACACCAATCAACTTACTTTGATACAAAATTGGCGCGCATAAAATCGATTTTGGTTGGCAACTTTGAATGTAAGTATCAGCTTGGTAAATTATTTCTTGAGTTGCATCGCTCAATACCAACGGTTGCTGAGTTCTGGCAACATAATTGACTATAGAAACCGGAATATCTGAGCTATTTTCAAGCAGCATTGACTCCTGAAATGTCGCTGAATTATGTAGATTAGTATCCGACACTTCCACAAACATTTGCCCGTCTCGTTCTAAAATAATGCAGCCTTTTTGCGCGCCCGCATTTTCTAAGATAATATGCAGTAATTTTTTCAACAACTTTTCTAAGACAATTTCACTATAAATTGCCTGAGAAGCTTTGATTACCGTTGCTAAATCCAAGATATTAGCGTGACTAGACGTACTCGCTGTTATAGTTGGAGCAATCCGGGATTCTATAGCTTCAGGAAATAAATTGCCATAGTATTCTTCTAGTTGACGGACTTTAGCTGTTGCGCCCCACTGGAGATACCACACTCTGGCATCATTGAGATAACTTTTGACAAAAATTAGCCGATTTTGCGATAGATAAAATCTCGCAGCTAATTCGTTAATTAGTGGAGCATCTTGCAGGAAGCGGTTTTCGATTGCTAGGGCGATCGCGCGATCGTAGTATTCTGATGCTTCATGCTTTTGTCCCGACAACCGCGCCACTTCCGCCTGGATTGCTAAATATTTGTGCTGATAATTCGCAGGGCAGTTTTTAGCATATTCTCGAAGTTCTTCCAGACAAATGTTGAGTTGCTGGCGGTAGATTTGAAAATCGCCCTCACTGGCATTTGTAGAAGCAGCAGCAAGGGCGATCGCGCGGTGGAACCAAAAAACCGGGAGCAGAAAAGTCCCGACAGCACCAGCCGAAAATTTAACACCCATATTAGCATATTCTAATGCTCTATCGACCTTCCCAAACCAATTCGCCACAGTTAATCTGTGGAGATAAACCATAAAAGGAGTCGTCAAATCTGCCGAGGCTTCAGCAAATTCTAAAAGCGACTGTTCGTCTATAAAAGTTGGGGGATTTTCAGCAAGTTCGGGAGGACAAATAAGCTGGAACATTGCCTGTTTGTTTAGCAAGCAATATGCTAGCATATTCCGGTCTATTTTCTCCAAAATAGGAATAAATTCATCAATAATTTCGGCGGATTTGGGCAGTGGTTCATTGCCTAAAAAGCAGAGCCATACATAAGTAGCCGCAGAATATCCCGACCACTGATAAGCACCTGTCTCTAAACCGATATTAAAAGATTTGAGCAGAAAAACCTTGCCCTCATCAATATATTTAATGTGGTGCAAAGTTAAACCGCCCCAAATATGCAAAATACAAGCACCTAGCTCTTTGCAATTCCACTTTTCGTAAAGCTTGAGAGACAATTCTCCTGATGCACGACCATCCTCAATATCGCGATATTTAACAATCAAAGTAAAGGCATACAAAATGTAGCCAAAGGCGGAATATTTGCAATTGCCGTGTTCGATTGTAGCCTGCACAAACTTCATCGCGCACAAGAATTGAGCGTTGGGACTGATAAAGTAAGAAATCGGAAAAAGTTCTTTCAAAATCCGGTGGGCTGCGAGTTGCAGCGGATCGGTGAGCGGTGGTAAATCGCCTAAATCTGCGATCGGGCGTTGGCGAAGCCCTCGAAGAGGATCGCCGATCCGCTCCTTCGTCTTTGCCAACTCCCGCAACAAATACCCATCATCCGGGTACGCTTCAAACTCAATTCCCAAAAATTGCAGCGTTTCGATACCCAACTGATAAGCAGCCGGCAAATCATTTTTCATCCGCAGACAAGTCATTTTTAACTCATTAAGCCGACACCGTTCTAACAATGTTTTAAGTTGAGGCAAAATCAAGTCAAAAATTGCCAAAGCTGCGTCATTTTTGCCATTCAAATATTCAGATTCGCCCAACTCCAAATGCAGCGCAAAAGTTAACGCATAATTATCTTCCCAGCTTTGGGGTGGCAAAATATTGCAGCCAGCCTGAAAAAAAGTCAGCGCAGTTTCAAACGCAGAAGCACCTTTTGCCGTTCTACCCGCCTGCAAGTTTAAGTCTGCTAATTCATAGCGTTGACTCAACTCGCAAATCAACCCGCGAGCAAAATTCAAATGATTGACAATATCAAAAATTCGTTCCTGGCGTTCAGATTCACTACTTCCCTCCAATAACAAACGTCCGATCGCCAAATGAACCCGTTCTTTCTCTGCGTCAGGAATCATTGAATATGCAGCTTGCTGAACGCGATCGTGCATAAACTTATAGCACACCTCTCCGGGCGTTTTACCCAACTTGTCCAACTCTTCCGGCTCAAATACTTGCGGTATCAGATAGGTATTTCCCACAGATAAAATCAACCCTACTTGCAGCGCTTCCCACAAATCCTGCGCTGTTTGACTCCAAGATTGTCCGCTAGCCACCGACAGCACATCCAAACTAAATTGATTGTCTATACAAGCAGCTAGTTGCAAAACTCGCTGAGTTTCGGCTGACAAAGTTTGAATTTTATTTACCATCAAATCAACAACATTTTCTGACATTCGCTGCCGTTCAATATGTTGAATATCCCACTGCCACTGCGCCGCCTGCGGGTTGAATTGTAGCCAGCCTTTTTGATGCAAATACCTCAACATTTGTTTGAGAAAAAATGGATTTCCATCAGTTTTTTGAACGAGCAAATTCGCCAAAGCTGCCGCTGTTTCAGGAACACATCTCAAAGTTTCACCAATTAGTTTAGTGGCGCAGCCAATTGCTAGGGGTTCTAAAGTAATAGCTGTCATCGGAACTCCGGCGGCTCCCAGTGCCTCATTTGCCACCATAAACGGATGCGTCGGGCTGACTTCATTATCTCGATAAGCAACAATTACCAGCAAATAAGGGATTTTTTCGAGGCTATTTTGTTGGTACAAATTGACTGTTGCAGCATCTATCCACTGGCAGTCATCCAGAAACATTACTAAGGGATGTTCGGCAGTGGCAATTGCTCGGACAAACTGCTGCATCACTCGGTTAAATCGGTTTTGCGATTCAATAGCACCGAGTTCGGGTACGTCTGGCTGCGGCCCTAAAATTAACTCTAATTCGGGGATGGCTGCGATCGCAATTCTAGCATTAGCATCCAAAACTTTTAGCAGTTTTCCCCGCCACACGTCAATCTGAGATTCGCTTTCGGTCAAAATCTGCTGCACCAAACTCCGCATGGCTTGATTGAAACAAGTGTAGGGAACATTGCGCTTGAATTGGTCGAATTTTCCCGAAACCAAGTAGCCGCGCTGCTTGGTTAAATTGCGGATAATTTCGTGTACTAATGCTGATTTGCCAATCCCGGAATAGCCACCGATCGAGACAATTTCACTGCTGCCTTTGCTGACTCGCTCGAACGCTTGCAGTAACTGTTCTGTTTGTGTTTCTCGCCCGTAAAGTTTTTGCGGAATTAACAACTGATTCATCGCATCCAGTTGTCCGGGGATAAAATTAGAAATTGTACCTTCACTCAACTTTTGATTGTGGCACTGTTCTAAATCTGCTAACAATCCTGCTGCACTTTGATACCGATCTTCGGCATTTTTCGCCATCAATTTTGTTGTAATTTCTACCAAAAATTGGGGAATTTGCGGGTTTAATTGCTGAATGGGAATAGGTTGTTTGGCGATGTGACAGTGTACTAATTCCAGCGGATCGATGCTGTAAAATGGCAATTTTCCGGTCAGCAGTTCGTAGAAGGTGACACCGAGAGAGTAGAAGTCGCTGCGGTAGTCTACCGCGCGATTCATGCGCCCGGTTTGTTCCGGCGACATATAGGCGAGAGTTCCTTCTAGGCGATCGGGATTTTTTAAGTTTGGGGTTTCTTTATTTAGTCGCGAGGCGATGCTAAAATCAGCGATTTTTACTTGATTTGTGTCGGCATTTATGATAATATTGGCTGGCTTTATATCTTTATGAATAATTTGATTTTGATGCAGGAATACTAAAGCTTTTGCTAATTGGACGGCAATGTTTAAGAATTGGGCGATCGGCAATTGGTAGCGTGCGACACCGGATTCTACAGCATGAGCCTTTCCTATCCACTGTTTGAGGGAGATACCGCCAAAGTCTTCTAAGACTAATACTAAGCAATTCGGGTGAGTTTCCAGGCGATCGACTTTGACTATATAATCGCAATCGATATCTGCCGTTATCTGATATTCATGTTTTAAGCGAGTTATCTGTTCTAGGGTAGGATATTCTGTATTTAAGACTTTGAGGATTGCGGGCTGTTGGTTTATTAGGGATACGGCGCGATAGATAGCGGTGTTAGTTCCTTGGTGGATCAGTTCTTGCAAATCATAGCCAGAAATCCTTAAAGCTGGGAGCATAACTTTTTATTCCTGTCAACAAATTGGTTCTTAATTCTACAGTGCACTATCGAGCATAGAAAAGAACAGAGAGAAATTACGGAAAAATAAAATAATAAAATACAGCATATGACCTGTGTATGTGGTACATATAATCTGATGGCAAGTAGCAAGTAGGGTGCGTCGCCCTCAAGAATCTGCAAGTTATATCCAATATCAAAGAGCGACGCACCCTACGGATTAAGACTACTCCCTAACTATCCTTTGATGAACTTTTCTAATTTTTGAGCAATCTTCTCTACAATTCCCTCCGAAGTACCTGTCACGGATGCTTCTGCTTCAATACGCTTGACTGAATCCTCTGGAAGATTTAGCAACTGCACTAATTTTTGATAAGCTGCGGCTTCTTCAGTATTAATTTTAGGTTCGTCGGGAGTGCGAGAACTAGATGAAATCACTTCATAGCCTAGTTGCAAAACTAATTCCTTTTCATCCTGACTTTCTAGTTGGTGAATTAACTCATCCAGGGGAATATTTTGCATAACGTAGTCGCGGAGTTCTTGTTGCAATTCTTGCCCGTCCGCATCGACAGCAAACAAACTGCAAAAGCGATCGAGCATTAAATTGACTTCTTCTGTCGCTAATTCTCCGTCAGCCCAGGCCATAGAAGCAACTATTCTCAACAGGTTCATCTGGCGGGGCGTAATGGATGGAGGAGGTGGGGTTTGCATCATAAAATTGGTATTTGTTAGTTGTTATTTGTTATTTGTTAGTTGTTATTGATTTAGTTGTCATTCAACTAACTACTAACAATCATGTCACAGTTTCGATAGAGGAACTCCCAGCCATCCAGTAAAGTTTTGTTTCTGAATAGAACTTGGCTGTTCCACTGGGACAATCTGGTAACGACCAGGCCGTGGCGGGGCCAGAGTAACCCGACAAGTCCGCAGTTCGTCTTGGTGAAAGACTGTCACCTCGATCGCATCCCCAGACCGATAATCTTTCAACCTCTCGCCCACTTGTTCTGAATTTACCCGAAAACCGTCGATCGCCAGCAACTCGTCCCCAGCATCAATTCCTGCCAACTGTGCAGCAGATCCAAGCTCGACAAACTTAACCATTTCCCGCCCATTTTCCACACCCAAAGTCCAACCAAGGCTAGGAATTTCGCTACTTTGATCGATCGCAATTTGCAGCCCAAAAGGTTTCAGATATTTGTCATAGGGCAACTCATCAGTCCCATCAACATAGCGCGCAAAAAAGTCACTCAAATCGATGTCAGCGACAGACTCGATCGCACCTTGTAACTGTTCAGGAGTAAAACCAATTTCCGATGGCGATGAATTGATCCCACTTATTGCACCACTTTCAGACTTATTTAACCCATTATTTTGAGCAGCATTAGCCTGACCAAATTGCTCCCACATCAAACGCATCACATCATCAAGCGATCGGTCATTGCCGTGTTTTTCCCGAATCAATAAATCCAGCAAAAACGAAACTAATTCCCCCTTTAGATAATAAGAAATTTGCGAATTATCGCTGTTCGCATCCCTGCGGTACAGCTTAATCCAAGTATCCCAACTCGATTCGCTGGCCGATTGCACGTTCCGTCCAGGAGTTGCCTGCAATCGAGTGATTTCCTTACTCAAACCATGCAAGAAACCCTTAACACCGTAGAGACCTGAGCGAAAAGGAATCACTAAATCATAATAACTGGTCGTCCCTTCGGAGAACCACAAAGAAGGAGTATAACTTTCTTGTTCATAATCAAAAACTTCTAGAGATTTCGGTCGGATGCGCTTGACATTCCAGAGGTGAAAAAACTCGTGTGCCACCAACTGCATAAACCGTTCGTACTTGTCCCTATTTCTAAAACCAAAACGCGGATAATTGAGAGTACAACTATCCTTATGTTCCAAACCCCCAAAACCAGAACCCGACAAATGTAGCAAAAACACATAGTGTTCATAGGGCAAACCGCCGAACATTTGGGCCTCGACTTCGATCACCTTCTGGATATCTCGAATCACCGATTCTGGTTCTAAATTACCTTTCCCCCAAACAACTAGCTGATGGTTTTTTTCCATCACTTTAAAATCGTACACATCGTGACACCCAATCTCAAATGGAGTGTCTACGAGAGTATCAAAATCTGGAGCCACGAAAGTATTTTCTTTCCCACCAACTGATGGCAAAGTAGTAACAATCCGCCATTCCGGTTTCGGAGGTACAACTTTTATAGTGTAAGAATTACGCTCAAATCCTGGCAAGAAAAAGCACAAAGCTGCTGGATTAAAATAACCGTGACTCGCATCTAAATGATTGGTTCGTACTGTCAGTTCGTTAGCAAAAATTCGGTAATTAACCGTTATCTCCGAAACTGCATTAGTCTCGATTTGCCAGTGATTCTTGCTAGTTTTGCACCAAGATAAAGATCGATCGCCCACGGTGGTCGATCGAAAATCTTGCAGGTGTCTGGCATACTCTCTAACCAAGTAAGAACCGGGAGTCCAAACCGGCATTTTTAAATCCATCACGGATTTTGACCAACCTTGCACGCGCAAAGTCACTTCAAACAGGTGAGATTCAGGATTTGGCATCGCCACCGAATATTCAATTGTCGGTGTCGTTAGTTGCGTTGGCAGATTCGTGGCAATGGACGAGGGATCAAAAGAAGTGACATCAATCATTGACTTGCTAAATTAATCAAGTGTTTGAGGTTGATCAAATGGATAGTTTGGCGTTCTGGATCGACACTGATCCAGCCTTTGCTATCCAGTTTTTCCATAATTTTACTGGTTTCATCTACGGCGATATTTGTCACATCAGCTAAGTCTTCATAAGGGATGTTAAAGATATCTTTGCCTTGTGCAGTTTTCTGACCGTAGTTTTCGGCCAGCTCGACTAAGGTATTTGCTAGTTTAACCGCTGGCTGGCGATTGCGGAGTTGATAGCGGAGATTTGTTTGGCGGAGTCGCCGCACCATCAGTTGCAGCATTCGGTGGTGCAATTGTGGATCTTTGAACAGGGTTTGGATAAATCGCTGGGCGCTAACGCTGATCAGTCGCACGGGTGATAGAGCAAGTACATCATTCGATCGCGGAGATTCGTCAAGAATCGCCATTTCGCCGAAAAATGCACCCCTACCCAAAATAGCCATCGATACGGCTCGATCGCCAGACAGGTGTCGAACTTTGACCCACCCGGACACTACAAAGTAAATAGCGTTACCCCAAGAATCTTCCATCAAAACGGCTCTGCCTGCGGGATACTCGTGTTTGACGGCATTTGATAGTAGCCCTCCCAAGGTTTCTGGGTTAGCACCCTTAAACAGGGGGAAAAGCTCACTGAAAGCTTCTGTCTTCATGCAAACTCGCGGAGATGGGAAATATGATTAGGCCATAGCAAACAGCTAGGGAACGATCGCTGCTTGAGAAAAAAAATCATCTATTGTTCCTTTAATTGATCATAAGGGTGCTGAGCGCGGTTCACGCAAAATCCACAGATTCTTTCAAACTCAACGGGTTTACAATCCTTCCACTGCTATGCGAACTTTCGCCAACAGACATTCTATATACTCCGGCTGACCGATCGCGATCGTCTGAGAGTGGGCCAGAGTATCCGGATCGAGGGCATCGGGTGTCCACCTCAGAGGTTGACCCTGCAAGTCGCAGCAGACTAATCCGGCGGCTTTTGCTAGGGCTAGAGGGCCTACCGTATCCCACACTTTGACTCTACCGTTAAAGTAGAGGTATAAATCGGCTCGACCGCTAATGACTTCGAGAACTTTTAAGCCAAAGCTGCCTAGGGAATAAAACTCCACACCCGGTATCATTTGAGCGATCGCCGACCCATAGTTTTTTTGATCTTTGTCTCCCAAAATAATTTTACAACCATCTGCTAACGGAACTGGGGGCTTGTGAATGGCGATCGCAGAAGGCTTCGAGTCTCCAACAGTTTGGAACAATCCCCAATCTTTCCCCCCGAAATACATTTGGTCAAAAGCCGGGGCATAGATCCAGCCTGCGATCGGTTCCCCATCTTGCAGCAGTCCTACCATCACCGCGTAGTGGAGTTTTCCCTGAATAAATTCTGCGGTGCCGTCAATGGGGTCAATGCACCAAAGCCGTCGGTAATTATTTAGGTACGCCGCTCTAGAGGCGACATTTTCCTCAGTAATTATACCGTCATCAGGAAACAAGGCCGAAAATGCTATTAATAGCTGTTGGTCTAGGAGGCGATCGATACTCGTCACATAGTCATCGGGCCCTTTCTCGGAAACCTCAAAGGGTTCTGCTGCAAGTTTTTGAGCTTGTTGACCACACTCTCGCATGGTCGATCGAATTTTTTGGTCTTGGTCAGGAGAAATATACATGATATCCAGTCCGGTTGAGTGCTCATAAATAGTCTACGAGTATAGGGCATCCGCCAAAGAGGGCATTGGGCATTGGGTCTTCTATTTTTTACCACTCAAACCCGTAGTTTGACTAATTCCAAAAGATGCCACATTTAATACTTGCATCTCAATAATTACAATTTGGCCTCCTGCAAGTTGCGCTTGAACATCCAGGTAAGAATCTTTCAGATAAGAGGCTTTAGATGGCAAATATGGAACCATAATATCTAAGTCGGTGATAGTGAAAATTCCACCATAAATCATGGCATTCAGAAAGCTGATTAAAATTGGTTTGCTTTCGTTAAATTAACCTGTCTTGAATGCTCCACCCGAAACACATTTGCGCTTAAATTAGCAACAACTTGTTTCCCCTGTTGCGTCACCTCCAAATAGCCGATCGCATCCTTAACATACCGATAAACCACATCCCAATAAAACTTAGGATACCCATTCCGCAAATCCCCCGGAGTCCGATACCCCAAAACCTGATTCTGACCAGTCTCCTCAAACTCGTAAAACAGCGCAGTAACCTTTTGCAAATATCGCGGATCGCTCAACTGACCAATTAAATCAGCAGCGCGAACCAAACCCGGATAATTCATAGTATCTTGATGATCTTCACCCGCCGGCACCGGGAAACGAGTCAGCTCAATATTACGCTTAACCAGCTCAGCATTAATCAGTCGGTGACCGCCAAAACGCTCAGAAATAAACATTTTCCCCCGATCGACATGATAAAAATTTAGACTAGCATCAGTCGTTCCTGGAGGCAGTTTTATTTTCCCATCACTTACTCCCGTTGCATACAGCCGCAAATCAGTTTGATCTTGACTGCAAACACCCTTAACATACCCGATATCGTGACATAGCAAAGCAATGTGGAAATGCAGCCAATCTTCACAGGAAACACCTCCTTCACGGATGTGCTTACCACACATAATTTCCTGTCCCACCAAAGTCACTAAAATAGTGTGTTCCACATTGTGGTAAATAGCATCGCTATTGGCAATATTTTGCAAAGCCATATCGGCTACCCAGGCAATAATCTCTCCGTAATTAGACTTGTACCCCCCGTAAGTGTAGCGGTAGCCTTCAATCAGCCGATTGACGAAAGCATTAATCAGTAGTTCTGTTGTATTAAACATATTCACTTCCTACATCTAAATTAGCTATTTAAGTAGTATCGTTCCTAACAAGCCCCCAAAGTTAATCCTTCGCCGACTCAGGATGGGAGTAATTATAAAATTTCAAATCGGCTAACATTTTCCCTATCGCCACATTTCTCTGAAAAAAACACAGTACCAGTATAAGTTGGCACGACTACTGAGTTACGGGGCGATCGCACATCTATTCAATTTAACCACCATTCAACTGAACCGGGAAGTCGATCGCGAAAAACCTAAACTTTGGTAAAAACACTAAGAAAAAATACTTAGAGTCTAGTCCCTGACAAACCTCAGTAATTATCACTAATAAAAAGTTATGAATAACCCTACTTAATCATCAACTAAACTCGCAGATACTGTGGTGACGCAAATAAGTTCTTTGTGTGACACTCGCCCTGCTCAAGACGCGATCCAACACCTAAAACTTGTGATTTTCAATCAGAAAAAATGTGAGATAGATCACGTCATGCAGCCAGAACGAGATATATACTAAAGTCAATAATAAAATAATCAATAAGTGCATCTCTCCATCATTCCTGTCCCCTCCCCTCGTCTGCGATACATTACCACCTCTACTTAATCATCAAGGTTCCAGGCAATGATTAAAGAAAAAAGTAAATATGCTGATCCTTCTCAACGTCGAAATACAGATACGATCCTAGGGCAGCTTCCTGTAAAAGCTAAAGATTGGGCCCAAAGCCTGCCTTGGAACCAGCGCCGCTACCTATTGTCCCTCTGTTACATATTATGTGCCTCCACTCCAGATTTGCAAGCAGAATTTTTAGATGACTACACCGCCGACGGTTTAGTTTCAAAAATGTTTGAAGACGTAGATGCTCTGCACCGAGTCAAAGATTATCTAACCAGGTTTCGAGTAGAAAAAGAATTAAATGAATCAGATTTAAGAAGCTACATCAAACAATTTTATATCCACTCAGCTCAACAAGTGCGCGGGCAAAATGACCAATATTTAGAATCTGCACTTCGCTTCGTCTTGAGTACAGAAGAACGCAATAATGTTTTTAACTATATCTTGGGATTTGAATTTATTAAAATTGTATTTCAAATGACCTGGTTGCAACACGAACGATTGGCGAGACTACAAAAAAATCAGTGGCAGTTTATTGAAACCTATATCAAGCCGATTCAACACGCACACAGAATCAACGGCATAATTGTACCGAAAGATGAAAAAATCTTTTTTGCACGTCGTGCCTATTACGTTCAACAACCTGATATTTCCTACAAAAAACTAATTGAATTAGTAACAGCAACTTTTACTACAGAAATGGTTAGTAACTGTGGATTCTCTATCAGTCGCCATGCTCAAGCTTTGCGTTTTGACTGCGATTATATCTACAATCCTGAACCCGAAGAAGCAAGATTTCCTACGGAATTGCAATTTGTTTATTGACAATCGAGCAATTGAGTCCTGGCCACGGATTTATCAGTGACGTTAATTCTTCAATCGAAAATCCTCTCCGCCTCTCCCCATCTCCCTTTCTAATACCATAGCCAATCTAGATGCAACACAGCTTAGAACCAGTTTTGTGTGGAAGTAGAGAAAAAAATTAACTCTGCCTTGTGGAAGATAGTCTTAATTGGTCAATTTTTGGGATACTAGAAACTACCGAATCAACTTAGCTAAGGAACAAAGGTGCTGCTATCAAAAGGTTTTGAAGTGGAAATGTATACCGGCACGCCCGAAGGTGATGTTGTCGGTCTCTCCGATCGCATAGTCGCCGATCTAGAGGGATTTGTGCGCGAGCCTGATAGTCGCAATGTGGAGTACACGACTGCGCCTATGTGCAGCTACGATCGCCTATTGTGCGCCCTAGTCAAGCCACGAGTCAGGCTGCGACAGTATCTCAAACAATTGGGCGACTACACTTTGCTCCCAGGAAGTACCTTGTCTCTCGGAGGAAGCGATCACTTTTATCGATCGGACCCCAACAACCCCTACCACACCTACATCGAGCAAACCTACGGCACAAAAGTCGTCACCGCCAGCATTCACATCAACATCGGTATCTCTCAACCAGAAATGCTGATGCGGGCAATTCGCCTCGCCCGTGTTGAAGCACCCCTCTACCTTGCCTTGAGCGCCTCTTCTCCCTTTCTAGACGGTGAAGTCACTGGGTATCATTCCACCCGGTGGGGTTTGTTTCCCAAAACTCCAGCCATCGTCCCCCTGTTTGAAAGTCACAAGCATTACATCCAGTGGACTGAAGAACAGCTAGAACTTGGCAGTATGCAAAATGTCCGCCACCTATGGTCTGCTGTGCGGCCAAATGGCGATCGACGCCCCTACTGTCTCAACCGCCTCGAACTGAGAATTTGTGACCTAGAAGTCAATCCTCTTGCCCTATTGGCCATCACTGCCTTGCTAGAAGCTCGGATTTGGCAGATGATGGAAGACCCAACCTTAGACCCATTGGAACTCAGCACTTTGCCCGTGGCTACCCGTAACCAAGATTTAGTTGCACTCACTGACGCTAATGAAATTGCTGCATCCCGCGACAGTTTGGATGCCGAACTGATTCACTGGCAAGATGGCAGAACGATTTTGGCACGAGATTGGATTGAGGAAATTTACCAGCAAGTCTGGCCATTTGCCAAAAAACGTGGCTTTAGCTGCTTTCTCTTGCCACTTAAAAAGATTCTTCGGGAAGGCAACACCGCTCAGCAGTGGCTGAAGTTACATGAAAGTGGTGTAGACACCCGCAGTATTATTCTGCAAGGAATTAATGGAATGGCTCATCAGGAATGGGAACTCGAAGACAATTTGTGCGCCCAGCTAGCTGCTTAAAAAGAGCAATCAAAGACACATCAGAATATTTAATCAATCGCGTCCGAAACGGGTTATAAATAAAAGCTATAAGTTGTATCTATCCAAAGGTAGATTTCGACATTTTCTAATAGCTGTTTCCTTTTGACTAACCTTCGTTAAATCCGTTACATCCGTTACAAAATCCGTTGCCGAACTTCCTTTTTTTATAGCTTCATGCCCCAACTTGTCTTGATTCATCCACAAATCCCCCCAAATACTGGCAATATCGCCCGCACTTGCGCTGCGACAAGCACTGAATTGCATTTAGTCGGGCCACTGGGGTTTGAAATTAGCGATCGCTACCTGAAACGCGCCGGTTTAGATTACTGGCCCTATGTCAATCTCCACTGTCACGAAGATTTAGCAGCTTTTTTGGCGATTCAGCAGCAACGGGGAGGACGAACTATCGGATTCACTACTGGCGGGCGATGCAGTTATGCACAATTCCAATTTCAACCTAACGATTGGTTGATGTTTGGTTCGGAGACTCTTGGCATTCCTCAATTTGTCTTGGATGACTGCGATGCGACCGTTTTTATTCCCATGAGTCAGCCTGGGGTGCGGAGTTTAAATCTGTCTGTCAGCGCTGCTGTAGGTTTATTTGAGGCGAAGCGGCAGTTGGGCGAACTCGGATAAATAACTATCGATACATATAGATATCGAAACATATACAGATGGATATCTAATAGCTGTATACCTGTAGGAAATCTTGATCAAAAGATAAGAAATTTGTATCAAAGCTGTGAGATTCTAAATAGCCAAAATTGATATATTTTTATTCATTCAAAAAGAGATTGTTATCAACAACACCAAATTACTTCAAGGATGGTTCAACTACCAAAACTAAATTTTTTAGCGATGTAGCGCGCCATACTGTACTTAGATCGCCGGAGGCGCTATATCTAGTAGATATACGGTTGTGGGTATTTGAGAAGTTAGGCTAGAGTCCGATCATCAAGGATGACACTCCTAGCTCATATCTGAACAAGTATTTTATTTATTTGTTCTACCCATTGCCAGGTAAGGATTTCAGGGTGTTGCTATGGCAAGTTTTACCGAAAGTTTTAATTTTTGTGACTGTGCAAGCTTGTCTAAATTTCAAAATCAAGGTAATCTTGCTTAAGCATGATAAATATCAACAATCAGATTTTTTTTGTTTGTTGATTTAAATCAGCTTCATGCAGTCCCCTTGTGTGTTTCCAAGGACAGTTAGCGCTTTTCAGTAGGAGGTCGTTTTTTTGAAACGAATATATCCCAAAAAAAATCAGCCTGTTAAGGCTAGTGAAATCGACAGAGACGGTTCTAAGGAACAGTCGAAACAGACAACGCTAAGCACTGGCAGAGTTCGCTCTCTCGCCACGATCGGGCTGGCAATATCAGTAGGTGCTTCGAGCATCCTGCTGACAAGAACCGACAGCGCTCGCGCTTCGGAACTCTCATCGACAGAACCCACTGCTGAAGTACAGCCAGCCTCAGCTAGCGAACTCGCTACCTCTTTGGGTGATGCTTCCTCAGCCACGCCGACCGCTGAACCTTCTAACCCGGTGGCGGTTAAGGTACAACCAGGACAAACTCTGTGGGAGTTATCTCAAGACTATGCACTTGCTCCTAATGCACTAGCAACTGCCAATGGTATTGAATCCGACACCTTACTCCAAGTAGGGCAAAAGCTCACAATTCCTCCGACGGAGGTCGTCGCGTCGTCACAACAGAACGGCGGCAACACCCCAATCGCAGCACCACCAGAGTATGCAGCGGTGGTGAATCCCGAACAAAAGTTAGATATAACTGGTTCGGCTCCTTCTTCTAGTCCGGTGACGCAGTCAGGGCCGCAATCAACAGCAGCGAACCCCATCCCAACTCTGACACCGGAGCAAAATTTGCTCGTCGCGCCCAATACAAACGGGGCGATCGACAGTTTGAAAAAACAGGAAAACCGTACAGCAGAATTTGGTCAGACCCAGTTGGGTTCTGAGTTGACAACGAGTTTATCTACATCTGCTCTATCATTGCAGTCGCCAGCACCGACGCAGGCATCTTCTACCTCTGCAAAGCTTCCAGTAATTCCAAATGCTGGGTTTGGTCAAACAGCCCCACCCATTGAACAGTCGCTGGTAACCCCAAGTTTACCCACGGATGTGGTAGTTCCCTCGGCAGGTACTACGCCCGTACTGACGGATGTGGCTTATACTGTGCGTCCGGGAGATACTTTAAGTGCGATCGCCTCATCTCAGGGCGTAAAAGCACAAGACCTGATCTCCATCAACAAGCTCGGCAACCCCAATTTGCTGAATGTCAATCAACGGCTGAAGATTCCCCAAGTTGGGGTAAATAATCCAGCGGTGCAAGCATCGGCCTCTATTCAGGCATCTAACTCTACATCCGTCTTCTCGGCAGTTGCGGTTCCGGGATCTTTGAACCCCAGCTCGTCTACCCCAGAAATACCTGGTTCTGGCGTTACAGTATCTGCGCCAACCGTACCAATTGTCTCTCCCCTGGCGAACTTGGAAGGTCTGAACAATATTTCAGCACCAATGGTTCCCCAAATTAACAACATTTCGCTAACTCAAGTTTCTCAAAGCATTAGCGACCCTAGAAAGTTGGAGATTCCGGACGAACCAACATTCACAGGTGCTGTTGATACCAGTGCACTACCAATGCCAGCAGCCACTGCAACTGCAAGCTCTAACTTGACGGCGGCATACCCGCAGCCTGCTAACTGGACACCAGTTGTCAGCACCCAGGGTTTAGCCACTGATGTCGCTAATGCTGTACCAGAGTCCTCGGCTGCTACTCAATCTGCCGAAGCACTCAGCCCTTATGCTGAACGGTTAAGAGCAGAAGTTGTTCGACTACGATCAGAATATCGGGCAGAACGAAATGCGATCGGTCCAAATTCAGTTGCCCTAACTCCAACGGCAGACCCAGAGACCCAAGTCGCTGCGGGCAACCCGTCTGAGGACAATGAACACCTTAATCCCTATCTCTACACCCCAGAGTACGGTGGAACGGTGCAGAATGAAATCAGCAGACCACCGTCGAGAGGCTGGAGCGAGCAAGTTCAGAAGCAGCAGCAAGAGCGTTTGGACGCAGCCCGCGCTGCCCAATCTCAACCGATCAACCTGACCCCGGCCTCTAATTTAGATCGGCCTGTGGTGGCTACTGCTCCTTTTGGTGCACAGGGTTACGACCCTCTCAGCCATCCCTCTTTGGGACAGATGGTTTCTCCAGAATTGCCCCCGCTTTCCGGTGCTGATACCTATCTACCTAAAGGCTCAAAACAACAGTCGGTTAATAGCTTTGTTTGGCCAGCTAAGGGCGTTTTCACTTCTGGCTACGGCTGGCGCTGGGGACGGATGCACAGGGGTATTGATATTGCAGGTCCGATCGGCACACCGATTGTGGCAGCCTCTGATGGGGTAGTGACCTATGCACAGTGGAACGACGGTGGTTACGGCTATCTGGTGGAAATTACCCATCCAGACGGTACTGAGACTGTCTATGCCCACAACAACCGGATTTTGGTGCAAAAGGGTCAGAGAGTCGCTCAAGGCGAACAGATTTCGGAAATGGGCAGCACTGGCTTTAGTACCGGGCCCCACTTGCACTTTGAAATTCATCCTCCCGGATCGGGAGCTGTCAATCCAATGGCTTTTCTGCCAAAGGATGATTCCAGCGCTTCTCGATAAGGAGTGGTTTTAAGTTATGGGTTTTGATATATTAGCAAAACTCATGACTTTTACTCCTAGTGATTACAAATTGTGTGGTTACACATCTATCCTAGTTTGTAATACTGTGCTACGATAATAAATCGTGAACAAGTTTTGGCTCAGTGGCGCAGTTGGTTAGCGCAGGGGACTCATAAGCCCAAGGTCGCAGGTTCAAATCCCGCCTGAGCCATAGTTTACGAAAAAGATGCTCTCAAAATTGAGAGCATCTTTTTATTGATATCTGAAATAACTGTAGTCGTTATGAGTATGATATATTTGTAACAGTTCGTAAAACAGGAAATAACATCTATGAGTAGTGAATGTCTTCGCGTTGGTCAACCTGCACCCGACTTCGCAGCAACAGCCGTAGTCGATCAGGAATTCAAGACAGTTAAACTGTCTGACTACAAAGGCAAAAAATATGTAGTCCTGTTCTTCTATCCCTTGGACTTCACTTTTGTGTGTCCGACTGAGATTACAGCATTTAGCGATCGCTTTGAAGACTTCAATAAAATCGATACCGAAATCCTCGGCGTATCTGTTGATAGCGAATTCTCTCACCTAGCATGGATACAATCAGACCGCAAATCCGGCGGCGTTGGCGACCTGAACTATCCTTTAGTTGCCGATATCAAAAAAACCATTAGTGCCGACTACAACGTCCTCGATCCAGAAGCAGGCATTGCCCTGAGAGGTCTGTTTATCATCGACAAAGAAGGCATCATCCAACACTCCACTATCAACAACCTTGCCTTCGGCCGCAACGTGGACGAAACTCTCCGCACTCTGCAAGCCATTCAACACGTTCAGTCTCACCCCGATGAAGTTTGTCCCGCGGGCTGGCAGCCCGGTGACAAGACTATGACTCCCGATCCAGTCAAGTCTAAAGTATTCTTTGCCGCTGTCTAACTTGAAGTTGTAGGGGCGGTGCCAAGAGTGCCCGCCCTCAAAACTTTCGGTGCAATTCCCAATTCCCAATTCCCAATTCCTAATTCCCAATTCTCAATTCCCAATTACCTAATTAGGAAATATGCTGACTTCGACTGATTTTGGTGGCTTGTTAAATCAGCGGTTTTTCCAAAATTTATTGCCTGTTCCTGCTAGTAATTCTCTGAATTTGGGACAGACGACGCCAGATTTTGAATTGCCGGATCTTAATAATGGCAAATTAGTGAGACTGTCGAATTATCGAGGCGATAGGCCCGTGGTTCTGGCTTTCACTCGAATTTTTACTGAAAAGCAATATTGCCCCTTTTGTTTTCCTCATATTAAAGCCTTGAATCAAAACTGGGAAAAATTTGCCGATCGCAATATAGAATTATTGATGGTTACAAGTACCGACGATCGCCAAAGCCAGATTGTA
Source organism: Tychonema litorale BBK16 (assembly GCF_021648855.1). GTDB lineage: Bacteria > Cyanobacteriota > Cyanobacteriia > Cyanobacteriales > Microcoleaceae > Microcoleus. Next base: position 22,485 of record NZ_JAKJHX010000009.1, read on the forward strand.
GTTAGAGATTTAGGATTGAAAATGCCACTGTTGAGCGATCCTAGCTGTCAGGTTTTTCGGGCTTATCAAGTCGGTCAAGCTTTAGGAGCTCCTTTGCCTGCTCAGTTTGTGTTGGATGAAAACGGGAAACTCCTGTTTAAACATTTGTTCTCGTTCATAGACCACAATGCTAGTGTAGAAAGTTTGCTGAAATCTTGCCCTCAGTAGGGACACGGTAAATAACAAATAACAAATAACCCTTCGACTTCGCTCAGGACACACAAATAACAGATAACTAATATCCTTTAAAAATGGCAGTTGAGACCCGATCGCGCCCTGTTTGTTTCGAGTGATAAAGTGCCTGATCGGCGATCGCAATTAGCGTCCCTGGTAGCGACATCGGCATGGGAATACAGCAAGCTACACCCAAACTCAGAGTGACATATTCGCAAACAACAGACTTAGCATGAACTATCTGCAAACCCAGCACTTCGGCGCGAATAAATTCAGCAACAACCGTCGCACCTTCAATATCCGTATTCGGCAAAACTACCGCAAATTCCTCGCCCCCGTAACGCGCCACTAAATCAGCCGGTCGCTTGACTGCACTCCGCAAAACACTTGCCACTTTACGCAAACATTCATCCCCCGCTTGGTGGCCATAAGTATCGTTGTAAAGTTTGAAATAATCGATATCGCACATAATCAAAGACAGTGGCGCTTCTTCCCTCGCCAAACGTCGCCATTCAGTATCGAGATATTCATTAAAACATCGACGATTTTTCACCTCAGTTAAACTGTCATAAGTTGCTAAATACTGTAAGGCTTGATTCACAGTTTCTAACTGCTGTTTTTGCTGCTGTAACTGACGGTTTAGGACTACCAACTGCTGTTCTGCTGCGTGCGATCGCAACAAATTTCTCACCCTCGCCAGCAACTCTCTTTCGTCAAAAGGCTTAGAAATATAATCATCAGCACCAGCATCCAAACTTTCAATCCGAGATTCCATCCCCGTGCGCGCTGTCAAAAAGATTACCGGAGTTGAGCTCAATTCTGGTGTATTCCGAATTTCTTTAAGCAAATCTAGCCCATTTTGCCTGGGCATTATTTGGTCGCTCAAAATCAAATTTGGTAGCAATTTTTTTGCTTGTTCTAAACCTTCAATTCCGTCGCGGGCTACAGCAACTCGGTAATGAGGTGTCAGTAAAGTTTCCAGATATACCAGCAGAAAATAGTTATCTTCTACTACCAGTAACAGTGGTAAATCTCGGCTGTCATCAACCAATTCATCTTCCACCCAGTTCGGAGAATTTTTGCTCCCAGCGCTGTCGTCAACTACCAGCACTTGCTTTTGGGCCAAGGCTTGGCGAATTGATTCGGCTCTATTTTCCATTTGACCGATCGCACTGTTGCGATCGTCTGGTACATCTTGGTGGTTGGCGATGGGTAGCTGCACCCCAAAAGTCGTCCCTTGAGCGATGCCGAGACTCGAAGCCCAGACAGTTCCTCCGTGCATTTCCACCAACTGACGTACAATGAAAAGTCCCAAACCGAGGCGGTTTTGTTCCTTGGTATTCCAGCTATCTGTGGAGCGGAAATAGTCAAAGATGTAGGGCATAAATTTGGGTTCAATCCCACAACCGCCGTCGCTGACTACAATCAACGCGCTCGACGAGGCAGACTCGATCGTGATTTCGATTAGCGCCGACGTCGATGTTGGAGTAAATTTGATGGCGTTGGAAAGTAGGTTCCAGACTACTTGTTGCAATCGTTCTGCATCTCCCAAAATGTGACTGATAGCGGGGTCAAAATTTGTTATTATATCAATATTTTTGGCATCTGCGGCCGGACGGAGAATGTCGATCGCAGATTCTATCACTGATGGGAGATGAACTTGACCGATGTTGAGCTTCATTTTGCCACGTAGCAGCCGCGAAAGATCGAGAAGATTGTCTATTTGCTGGTTTTGTAATTTGGCATTGCGCTCAATGATTTCCAAAGCGAGACTGGTAGTGGCTTCGTTTAATTTCCGCGATCGCGCTAGCTGTACCCATCCCAAAATCGCGCTCAGAGGCGATCGCAATTCGTGGGAGGCGATTGCCAGAAATTCGTCTTTGGCGCGGTTGGCTTCGGCTTGGACTACTGCAATGGCTTTTCGCTCAGTGATGTCGAATCCGAGCGCTAAATATTGATACGGTTTTCCTTTACAATCTAGGAACGGAACTATCACCGCGTGTACCCAATAATCAGCACCATCTTTGGCTAAAGTTTTAATTTCTCCTTGCCAAATTTCACCTTTTTTCAAAGTTGACTGCAAATTTCTAATTAATTCCGAAGATTGATATTCCCAGTGGAGGATGCCAAAGTGACTCCCTAATATTTCGATTCGCGAATATTTAGAAATTTCGCAAACTCGATCGCTGACATAATTGATAATTCCTTTGCCATTTGTCCTCACTGCCAGTGCGGATCGGTCGATCGCTCCTTTGAAATCCAAACATTCTTGAAGTGATGAGTCTATTTCTTTGGTGATATTAATATTTCCAGAGCGATCAGCTCGATCGGGTTTTTTAGAATCTTTTTGATCCTGAATCTGCTTGTCTATATTCATTGCTTGTTTTTTGCCCTGATAGCTAGCACATAACTTACTCGCACCTACACGCATTATCCCTGTTTTTCTCCCGTGTTGGCGAGTGCAATACTTTGTATATCTTCATTTTAATCGGAACTCTGTAGCCGTCGCTACTCTGGAGTCTGATTCATTATAAAACTACCCCATTCATCACAGCATACTCTGATTTTTCGGTGTGGGAGGCAACAGCCACCAATGATTTTTGGTTGTTTTTACCTCAGTCCCGATCTGAAAACGGAGATATTTATGTTCAGAAATAATTTACATAGCTGGGGAGTAAGTCCGCATCTTGCGATCGGCAATAATTTCTGTCAAATTATTTTCTTCTACACCTTGACAGTGCTGTATATTTTTTGTATTATAAACTGTAATATGTCGTAGTTCGAGGGTATCATAACACTAAGTTAACGCACTCAACTAAGAGCTTAAGGAGAATTATCTGTGAAGTTAGACGCAAAGTTAGACGGGAATCTAGAGCAAGTACGTGCTCATTTTGAACAAAGAGCATTTGATTATGATGGTTTAATTCCCCGTCTCATTCCGCACTATCACGAACAACATGATTTAATATTGCAGTTAATCCCTTTTGAAAGTAATGCTAATATCAAAGTTCTAGATTTAGGCGCGGGTACAGGTATATTGTCTGCCCTAATTTTGCAAGCATTTCCTCAAGCAAATGTCTTAGCCTTTGATCTGGCAGAGAATATGCTGAAAGTTTGTCAAACTAATTTGTCTCCTTTCCAACAACGGCTGACTTTGCAGCAAGGCAATTTTGCCAAAGACGATTTCGGTAGCGGTTACGATTTAGTGGTTTCAGGATTGGCAATCCACCACCTAGACGGCGCAGGAAAACAAAAGCTTTTTGAGAAAATTTTCCAGTCAATGAATTCAGGAGGAATCTTGTTAATTCGAGATATTGTGACCGGTGCTACTCCCAACTTGACTGAACAATACGAACAATTGTGGCGGGACTTCATGAACACCAATGGAGAAGACGATGCAGTTTGGTTTCAAAAGTACCAAGAAGAAGACATTCCTTCTTCTGTTGAAGAGCAGACAAAATGGTTGTCAGAAGCTGGTTTTGCAGAGGTTGGATGTCACTGGCGCTATCTAAACTTTGCGATTTTTGGGGGAGTAAAAAGCTAACTAATTAGAGCGATAACATGAATAATTCACGATTGATAAAAATCAGCAAATATCTCAGCAAACACCTGCGACACGCGCCCGATCGCATTGGAATTCAACTCGCTCCAGGCGGCTGGGTTCCTGTCAGCGAACTCCTGGATGCTTGCAAAAAACACAACTTTCCCATTCAGCTTAATGAACTGAAAGAAGTAGTCGCACAGAACGACAAACAACGATTTTCCTTTGACTCCACAGAAACTTTGATTCGTGCCAATCAAGGACACAGTATAGAGATTGATTTACAATTAGAAGCCGTAATTCCCCCCGATATTTTGTTGTATCACGGAACGAGTAGCGGTGCAGTCGAGTCTATTCTCAAGGAAGGAATTAGAAAAATGTCGCGCCATCACGTTCATTTATCAACTGAAATTGAGACAGCGCGCCGAGTGGGTTCAAGACACGGCATCCCAGCCATTTTCATTGTAGATGCCGCAGCAATGCACAGCGATAACTACACTTTTTACTGCTCGGAAAATGGAGTTTGGCTAGTAGAGTTTGTTCCTCCAAATTATCTAGAAATAAGTTCTAGCAATCCTTGTAGGAGTCGTAAATTTTTTACCCCACCCCAACCCTCCCCGAACCCAAGGGGAGGGAGTAAGAAATTCACAAATGATTTAGGATTGCTAGATTAGTCAGTAGTCATTAGTTAGTAATAATAATTCCCAATTCGCAATTCCCAATTCGCAATTCCCAATTCCCAAATATATGAACGATCGCGCTAACAATTTTAGTCAAAATAATCCTCAAAACCGAGGGCTACTCGGATCTGGCTGGCGACCTCTGTATCGGCAGTTAGATTTAGAATATCTGGTACACTTAGCATCTAACGATCCTGTGGAACTAGCTCAAAAAAGTTTGGATGCAGCTAGCGATATTGCCGATGCGATGGGACGACATCAATATAGTTGGTGGGCAAATATCTTGAATGTATTTTCGGAAAATACTCGCTACGAAATCGACGAGTTTTGGGACTATATTACTCCGCAACAAGTTTACCCAGATTATCGCTACAAAGACACTTTAACTACCGAAACACCAGTAGTTCAATTAGTCAGTCGTGCCGGGATTCCCATCGACTATGTTCTCAACAAACTTCAAGAGATTACCATTTTTAAAATTCTGGATTTGCTGGGCAAGCCAGATGCGATTACCCAGTTATTTATGGAGAGAAATTTTGATTATCCCCCGGAGCGATTTATTAGCTGGGAACGCTTGGAAGTTTTGGGTACTGTCTATGCTTATTGGGGCAAGGAATGCTGCTGGTTGCAGATTGACTGCTACGACAGGGGAAGGCGGCGCTACACTCTAATTTGCAAAAATATTGCTCCAATGGTCAGCAAAGCGACTTACAATTTAGCCGTAATTCTCAGTGGCTACAAAAGTCGTGTCGGACAGGTTAATAGTCTGTATCAAATTCGGACATTTCCTGCGGATATTCAAGCTTTTACAGATACTGTTCAGCAGGCAATCATTGACCAAAATCAGTTGGCTGTTCTGGTTAGCGGGGCACCGGGGACTGGCAAAACTGCGTGGACTCAAGCGGTTGCTAAGGAAATTTTAGTGCCGCTTGGTTATGTAATTTTTATCTTAGACCACGATGCTGTGGAAAATTTTGTGCCTCCAAGTTATTTAGAGAGAATTTGTATTATTATCAATGAAGCTGATAATTTGGCACAAGATCGATCGACTATTTCAGCCCAGCGCAGTAACAAAACCGAACATATTCTGAGTTTGCTGGACGGAACTTTGTATCAAAGTGTGATTGATGCAGATGGTATTCAATTTCAGCAAAAACTCGTAGTTTTGATGACGTGCAACACGACTGAAAGACTAGATTCCGCAATGTTACGGAAAGGAAGAGTGGACTTTATCAGTGAATTTACGCACAAATTTGTCTGACATAGATTTCAGAGTCTCATTAAATCTATGAGTAAGTTCACTAAGCAAGCTGTGAATATCACAATTTAAGAAAATTTTTGTTAACGCCTATAGACACACCCGACCAAAAATGATATCAATGATGGGGGGCATCTTCTATGGGCGTTGACTGATCGACTCGATCGCAGAAAAAGCATTTTTGGTTTAAAACAAAATTTTTTAGGACTTGGCATTCCTGACCAAATAAAGTTTTTTTTTGCCAGAATCAAAGGTTTTAACTCCGTATTTGATCAAAAAACTGGCTTTTCCCGTTGAATTTTTCAAATTAGATACATATGAAGGACTTCCCAAACCGTGCAAACTACGCCTGTTAAGCAAAAAAGTCAGGTACTGGAAAGGTATGCCTCGCGCCCAACCTTCGTTACCCATCAACCGACAGAGGTAATCGTGTCTGAGAGTAAAGAGCAATTTCGGCGGTTGGTGGAGCACTCCCCTGACACCGTGGCAATGGTAGACTGCGAGATGCGCTATCTTTCTGTTTCTAGTCGCTGGGAAACAGCTTGTGGTTTAATTCGCGGCGATGCTATCGGCCAATCTCATTGGGAATTGTTTCCTAATCTCCCGGAATATTGGCACCAAAGTGTTTGTGCTATTTTGGGTGGTGTTTTAGAGTATAGTGAGTTTGTGGAATCGCGATCGACTTTACCGATCGCACAACCAACCGAATTTAGCAGTCCCGAAGGTATAAAATGGGCATTTGAGCCTTGGAAAAATAGTGATGGTGCGATCGGAGGTTTGCTCATATATACTTCATTTATGGTCACTAGAGTTTCCTCAGCAAATTGCGATCGCCAATTGCTGTCCGAGGTCAAAATTAATCATTTAGAAACACCAGCGCTAATAAGTAAAATTGCCCTCGATACCAGCAACGATATAGTATTTTTCACTACCTCACAAGGTGAAATATGCTACGCCAATGAAGCTACTTGTCGGAATCTTGGCTACTCCCAACCAGAATTGCAACAACTAAAAATTACCGATATCAATCCGCAGTTGTCGTTAGTAGATTGGCATACTAATTATAGTCAACTCAAACAACACAAAAATCTCACTTTTGAAGCTATTTATCAAACCAAAGAAGGCGGAAGTTTACCAGTCGAAGTAACAGCCAATTATTTTGAATGCGATGGTGAAGAATACCGCTGCGCCATCGCCCGCGATCTCTCGGATCGCAAAGTAGCAGAATCAGCACTTTTGGCAGCTAAAGAGCAACTTCAAGCCGTTTTGGATGCCGTTCCCGGATTGGTTTCTTGGGTAAGTTCCGATTTGCGGTATTTGGGAGTAAACCGCCATTTAGCTGCTGCCTACCAAGTGCCTGCTGAAATATTTGTCGGTCAAAAAGTAGGTTTTTTAGAAACAAGTTCTAAGTTTAATGATTTAGTATACAAGTTTTTTGCGAGTCCTGAAAAAACGACATCTGAAGAGATAACAGCTAGTGTCAAAGGAGAAGACAAAACTTATTTAATTGTTGCTCAAAAATACCAAAAATGTAGTACCGCTGTGTTTGTAGGATTAGACATTACAGACAGGAAACAAGCTCTTTCGGATTTGCAGGAATCTGAGGAATGCCTGCGACAGCAAGCTGCAAAACTGGAGCAAATGCTGTTGATTTTGCAGCGGACTCAAACTCAATTAATCCAAACAGAAAAGATGTCATCTCTGGGGCAGTTGGTGGCAGGAGTAGCTCACGAAATCAACAATCCAGTTAGTTTTATTTCTGGCAATGTCAGCCACGCCAGAGGTTATACTGAAGAACTTTTGCGAGTGGTGGAACTTTACCAAAAACATTATCCCGATGCAGTGCCAGAAATTCAAAATTACATAGAACAATTAGACTTGGATTTTGTTAAAAAAGATTTGGTTAAACTGCTAAATTCAATGCAACTGGGTTCGGAAAGGATTCGGGATGTTGTGCGCTCGCTTCGCCTTTTTTCCCGTACCGACGAAGCTGAAATGAAGTCCGCAGACATCCACGAGGGGCTGGATAGCACCTTGCTGATTTTGCAAAATCGCCTGCAAGCTAAAGGCGGACGAACGGGGATTTCTTTAGTTAAAGAGTATGGTGATTTGCCGCGAGTTCATTGCTATCCTGGACATCTCAATCAAGTGTTCATGCACCTGTTAACAAATGCGATCGATGCCTTGGAAACAGGGGTAAAAGATTCCGAAAAATCTGGTATTATTGAAACTAATCCTCATTTACCCCTTCGCGGATTGTCTGGCTCAATGTCAAATCCCGAAATTCGGATTCGGACGGCAATGATAGGGGAAAGCGAAGTGGCGATCGTGATTAGCGATAACGGGCCGGGTATGACAGAAGAAGTCCTCGGCTGCATCTTTGACCCTTTATTTACCACTAAACCTCCAGGTACGAGTACGGGTTTGGGTTTGTCCATATCCAGACATTTGGTAGTAGAAAAACATGGCGGTAAATTGGAATATGTTTCTCAGCCTGGACGGGGAACTGAGGTGGTGGTTAAAATTGCGATCGGCAATGGTTAATTAGCTGTTTACAAAGGGTAAATGATATGGTAATTGAGTGGCTAAGATTTAAAGTGCCTCACGAAAAGTGGGAAGCATTTATTCAGCGAGATGAGGAAGTTTGGACTACTGGATTGAGAAGTTTTCCGGGTTTTTTGGGCAAGGAAACTTGGGTAGATCCGGTGGAGAATGAGGTGGTGATGTTGATTCGCTGGCAAACTAGAGAGCTTTGGAAGTCGGTGCCACAAAGCGTAATCGATGAGTTGGATGCCAAAATGGGTGATTTGCAAATGCCGATCGCCGAAAGTCGCGAATATCAAGTCCGTAAGTTTTTGCATTAGTTAATCAATCGAATGCCCCACACAATAGTAATACTGGCGATGAGTGCCGATGGCAAAATTACAGATGCTGCCCTCACCGCCGCGAGATTCGGTTCTGCGAATGACAAATTCCACCTAGAACAACAAGTTGCCGCCAGTGACGCAGTTCTCTTCGGAAACGGCACTTTACGCGCCTATGGAACCACTCTGAGAGTCACTTCTCCCGATTTGGTCAAACAGAGGGAAGAGCAAGGAAAGCCCCCACAACCGGTGCAAATTGTGTGTTCGCGATCGCGCGAATTTGACCCCAACTGGCGATTTTTCCAGCAACCGGTTCCCCGCTGGTTGCTAACTGGAAATGACTGTAGGGAAACGGCATTGCCGTCTCCATCTCCGAGGAAAGAAGAGGACACGGCAGTGCCGTTTCCCTACCCGATGACAGACTGTAGGGAAACGGCATTGCCGTCTCCATCTCCGAGGAAAGAAGAGGACACGG
>NZ_JAKJHX010000009.1:31615-69867 GCF_021648855.1 Tychonema litorale BBK16
CAGTGCCGTTTCCCTACCCGATGACAGACTGTAGGGAAACAGCATTGCCGTCTCCATCTCCGACACAAGACAGTAAGTTCGATCGCACAATCCATACTAAAACCATCGAGGGAGAAATCGATTGGATTGATGCCTTTCAACAGCTAGAAACCCTCGGAATCAAACGTTTGGCAATTTTGGGAGGCGGAAAACTCGTCGCGTCTGTGCTCGCTGCGGGCTTGATAGACGAACTCTGGCTGACGGTGTGCCCGCTAATTTTGGGCGGCGTGGATGCACCGACACCCGTTGAGGGAAAGGGTTTTTTAGCGGATTTAGCGCCTAAATTGGAGCTTTTGGCGGTAAAACAGGTGGGAGGTGAGGTGTTTTTGCATTATCGGTGCGATCGCTAGAGGGCGAGCACGGGGGCATCGCCCCTACATTCGATTTGTCATAGGAGTGTGCAACAGGAGAAATTGTATTAAGTTAAATAAAGTTCGATCGCTCTACGTTCAAATCTCCCTATGCTGAAACAGCCAAAATCTCAATATTCTGTAGCCTGGATTAGCAAGTTAGCAGATATCCCCCAAGCATCGTGGGATGCCTTGGCGATGCCGCTCAAAACGCCTTTTATGGAATGGGATTGGCTGAACAATCTCGAAACTTCTGGTAGCGCGACAGGTAAAAACGGTTGGCTACCGCATCACTTGACAGTTTGGCGAGACAAACAGTTGATCGCTTGCGCGCCGCTTTATGTCAAAAGTCACAGTTATGGCGAATTTGTATTCGATAATCAATGGGCTGATTTAGCTCAACGTTTGGGTATTGAATACTATCCGAAATTGATGGGAATGACTCCGTTTACTCCGGCAGAAGGCTATCGATTTTTGATTGCTGATGGGGAAGATGAGGATGAGTTAACTGGGATAATGGTAAGTGCGATCGACCATTTTTGCGATCGCCACAATATCTCTGGTTGCAATTTCCTGTATGTCGATCCAGTTTGGCGCGATCGCATGGAACGGCACGGTTTTAGCGCTTGGCTGCACCACAGCTATATTTGGCAAAATCAAAGCCATCAAAATTTTGACAACTATCTAGGCACATTTAATGCCAACCAGCGCCGCAATATCAAGCGCGAACGCAAGGCTGTGGAAACAGCAGGTTTGTTGGTGAAAACTTTGACTGGTGATGACATTCCCCAAGCGATGTTTGGGCAAATGTATGCTTTTTATGAGAATACTTGCGACAAGTTTGGTTGGTGGGGAAGCAAGTATTTGACTAAGCGATTTTTTGAACAGTTGCATGACAATTATCGCGATCGGGTTTTATTTGTCGCTGCTTATGACAAGGAAGACGAGAGACAGCCGATGGGAATGTCTTTTTGTCTGTATAAGGGCGATCGAATGTACGGACGTTATTGGGGCAGTTTGCAGGAAATCGACTGCTTGCACTTCGATGCTTGTTACTATACACCGATCGAATGGGCGATCGATCGGGGCATCCAAACCTTCGATCCGGGGGCTGGCGGGAGGCACAAAAAACGGCGCGGCTTTCCAGCAACGCCAAATTATAGTTTGCACCGATTTTATAACAACCGTCTAGCGCAAATTCTCAAGTCTTATATTGGTCAAATTAATGAGAGAGAACAGGCAGAAATTGATGCAGTCAATGAGGATTTACCTTTCACTCAGTTACCCCCTTTGTTACTAGGCGATTAACTGAGCATTGGGAATTGGGAATTGGGAATGGGGAATGGGGAATTGGGAATTGGAAGTTGGGAATTGGAAGTTGGAAATTTGTTAGTTGTTATTGGTTATTGGTTAACAGTCAACAGTCAACAGCTAACAGTCAACAATGCCCCATGCCCTATGCCCAATGCCCAATTCCCATAACTAATGACTAATTCAAAAACACTTTCCCATCTTCCTGAATTTCCAGGGATTTGGTATCAGCGCCCAAGTCAGTTGTTGCGCCAAAACTGATTTGCAACATTCCCGCAGTAGCAGTTGCTTGAGCCCGAACTAGCAGCAATCCCCCGTCTGGGCGCTGGTAAGTGAGGGTGATTGGGGTTTTCAAGTTTTTGATCGAAATTTCTGATTGTTCGCCCAGAGTGCGCGATTGACTCATCCCAACTACTTGATAATTGATCACAGCATTGGTGGTATTTACGAGTTTGATTGTCACCATACCGTCTACGGGCGTGACTCTCGCACCGGGAAGCGGAAATCGGGGCGGCGCATCTTGGGGTGTCGTAGGAGTGGGCGTGGCAGGAGTCGGTGCGCTGACGGGCTTACCATTAGCTGGGGGAGTAGTCGCAGGTTGGGAAACTGGTTTTCCTTGGGGTTGGGAAACTGGTTTTCCTTGGGGTGGTGGCCCACCAGCAAGGGAAATGGTGGCGAGGCTGACTAGCAAACCTGTACAGGTGGCTGCTAGCAGGCTGATTTTTTTGAATGGTAGATTGTGGTGAAACATAAATAACTCCTCACGAGTTCGATCGAGTGTTTTCCAACTAATGTTAAGCTGTCGCGTATCTAATTTATACTATCGAATTTTTTCAAACTCTTGTGGGGTGGGCATCCTGCCCGCCCAAAAGGTTGAATTTTAAACCGCCGGGAAGTTTTAGGGGCGAGATATTTCTGATTTGTGGGCTGGAAGGGTGACGGTAATGGCGGTACCTTCAGAGAGTTGGCTTTCTATATGGATTTGGCCGTGATGATTTTCGACAATGGCTTTGGCGATGGCTAATCCTAAACCGGAACCGGCGGCGCTGCGGTGGGTGCGGGCGGGATCGGCGCGGTAGAATCGATCGAATATATGCGGTAATGCTTCTGGGGAAATGCCAATGCCGGTGTCTGTTATTTTTACCTGAAGTGCTGGATTTAACATCGACGCAGTTCTTTTGCTTTTAGCTGCAAGCTGCAATTCTACTTGAATTTCGCCCCCAGAGGACGTGTACTGGACACAATTGCTGACGAGATTGGTAAAAAGTCGGGCTAGTTGATCCCAATCTCCCAATACTGTAAAGTTGTCCTCAGCGTTGGGTCGATCGACTATTTCCAAAGAAAGAGACAGATTTTGGGTAGTGGCGATCGCGAGTTGTTCTTCAATTACCTCCATCAACAAAGCATCGAGAGGAACATCAACCCACTGCTGCTGCACGATTCCACTATCTTGTCTCGCTAAAAACAGCAAATCGTCAACCAAGCGTCCCAAACGGCGCGTTAGGCGTTCGATAACCTGTAGCTGTTGATGTTGTTGGGGTTCAATATCCGGTTCCGCCAAAGCTACTTGGACGTTAGTTTGAATAGTTGCGATCGGATTTCTGAGTTCGTGGGAAGCATCGGCGGTAAACTGTTTGAGACGACTGTAAGATTCTCGCACAGGTGCGATCGCCAATCCCGACAGCAGCCACCCAATAGCCGCCACACAAATTAGCGTTAAACTCGCACCCAAAATCAAATCGAGAATTAATTGGCGAATCGGTTTTGTCACTTCAAACCAAGGATGACTGACTCGCAAATAGCCCAAAACTTGGCGGCCAATTTCCACTCGTTGCGTCACCTGTCTGAGAGAATAGTTTTGATCCCGCTGCAACTTATTATTCATTATCCAAACCGTTTCGCCCGTGCGGTTAGCGCGAATCGGAACATTCAGCGGTTCCGACAAAGTAGACCACAGCAACTCGCCCGTAGGACTGAACCATTCTAAATCAATGTGGTCGTCTTCTACTGCGTCGCTGCTGTCTCGAAAACTCGCTTGAATATTAACTTGCAACTTAGTTTTATCTCCATAAATTAAGGGTTCGATCACGAGAGTTCGTTCTACTATTTCCACAACGTGACTGAGAGTGTCGTCAATGCGATCGATCAAAGTATTGCGAACGTAGAAATAGAAACCCGTGGCAAATAAAAGTAATAATACAGCAGTAACAGCAGTGTACCAAATAGCGAGGCGGCGGCGAGTAGTTTGAAACATTGGGAATTGGGAATTGGGAATTGGGAATTGGGAATTGGGAATTGGGAATTGGTTATTTGATACTTCAGATGGATGTGGAGGTACTTGTGAGTCTAGTATTCTAGTCGCTAAACTTTATAGGTATACGACTGTGACAAAGTTTTTATTCCGGGCTGCGATCGGGCTGTTAATGGCATTTTTTGGAGCAATCACCTATTATACCAACGACGTACAAAATCCCGTAACTGGAGAGAGACAGAGAGTGCAGCTTTCTCCCCAGCAAGAGGTATCTTTGGGATTGCAATCGCGATCGCAAATGGCAGCAAAATACGGCGGGCTCTATCCGGGTCAGAGTATTCAACAATATGTCGATCGAGTCGGCGGACGAGTAGTCAACAGTTCAACGGCGAAACAAGCACCTTATCCGTTTGAATTCCACCTGCTGCGAGACGCCGAAACTGTCAATGCTTTTGCTTTACCGGGAGGACAAGTTTTCATCACTGCGGGACTGCTGCGGCGACTGAATTCCGAGGCGCAGTTGGCCGCTGTACTGGGACACGAGGCTGGTCATGTTGTCGGGCGTCACGGTGCCGAACACTTGGCAAAACAGCAGTTGGGCAGGTCTTTGGTGACGGCTGTAGGGGTGGCTACCAGCGACGAACGCGGGGGCGGACAGCAAGCTGCTGTAGTGGCTCAGGCGGTGAATCAAGTGGTAAGTTTGCGCTATGGTAGATCGGATGAAATTGAGAGCGATCGGCTCGGTTTTCAGTTTATGACCGAAGCAGGTTACGATCCTAAAGGTATTGTTGAGGTGATGCAAATTCTCGGTTCTGCGAGGAAGGGCGAAGCAGCGCCGGAGTTTTTGAGCTCTCACCCAAACCCTGAAAATAGAGTTGAAAAACTACAAGCTTTAATCACGGAAAATTTTCCTAATGGTGTTCCAGCTAATTTGATGTCTGGACGCGAAGAATTTGCTAAGAATGTGTCGGGAGGTTAGCAATTGTTGGGTTTGGCTTTGCTGAAGTTATTGCTAAAGACTGATGGAAGTTCGGCTGCGAGTTGGCACGATCGAAGTATTGGCGATCGAGGGATTCCGGGAGGCGATCGGTGATTTCGTAAGATAAAATACTCGAAACCCTTGACAATCTCAAAGGGAAAATTCATAATATGAACAAGCAAAAAATCAAATAACAAGCCTACGCCGGGACGCCAAATTCGTCCCGGCTTTTTGCTTTTTGTGCGGTTATTTAGTGTTGCCACAAATGCAGACCTAAATAGGGATATCCCTATGGAAAAAAACGAAAAAAGGAGATTATTATGCCTAAGAAATGGATCGAAGTAATCGGATTTGCTGTGGTTGGCGTTGCGACTTTGTGCGATCGAACATCAGGCTGGTCACCATTTGCGATCGCGCTGATCTTTAAAATTATTCTGACAAAATTGCAGAAAGATGAGCCGAATCAAACCGACAAAACCGCGTAAACGCGATCGCCAGTAATTTTATGGAGGAGGATCGATCGCCCTGCGATCGATCTTTATTTTTTCCGATTGGCGATCGCCTAAAATAAAAGAACGAGCCTCTATAAACAAGAACCCCAAACCATAATGACGATTAAAGAACAACTCCTCCAAGCCATCGAAGCTTTGCCCAGCAAAAAACTTGCTGAAGCGCTCACCTTCGTGAATTTTCTCTCCACCAAACCTGCGATCGCATCTGCTAAATCCTTCCTCGCTCACCTCAAGACAATCGGCACTTGGTCAGGCGACGACTTCCAAGAATGTCTAGAAATCGCCGAAAACTCACGCGGCGAAGCACAATTTAACTACAGTCCCAATCCTTTTGAATAATGTTTCTTCTCGACACCAACCACTGTAGCTATGCTCTCCTAGGCAACACTCAAATACTCGATCGCCTTGCAAACCTTGGGGAGGAGTCGATCGCCACCTGTACCATTGTCAAAGGTGAACTGATTGATATGGCGGCGCGATCGCAACAGCGGCAGGCGAATCTTGCCCTAGTTCAACGCTTTCTGCTTGGACTATACATCTACCCGATCGACGAAACCACTGCCGAAATTTACGGCAACCTCAAAGCAGCAGTTTTCGATCGCTACGCCCCAAAAGACAAAGCCCAACGCCGTAGAACCAACATGAGTCAATTGGGTATCGGCGAAAATGACCTGTGGATTGCCGCCGTTGCAATCCAGCATCAACTTACTCTTGTGACAGCAGATCGAGACTTCCAGCGCATTCAAGCAGTTCAGGCCTTCGACTTAGAATCGTGGATCTTAATATCTCCTTCTTGAAGGATGAACTATCTCGATCCATGATGGATCGAGATAGATTTCCTACGGGATAACTACGATGTTTTTCCCTATTAAATTATCATTAGCAATAACCACCAAGTCACTATTAACAAACCGATCGCTAACAACTATAACACTCTTTTCTTAGGCTCTTCCTTTGCGCCCTTGGCGACGAAAGCGGTTCGTTTTAAATCTCAAATCCATGCTACCCGGTTAACCGACCCGACAGAGTGAGGAAATCCGATTGACACTCCCTGCGTATTTGATGGCAAAATAGATGAATAAAACAAATTTAACTAAAAAGATGGTCGTTATCAATGGCAATTAAAGACCAGCCCCAGCCCCCTCGTTTCCGCCAAATTAGCAATGTCTTATTATTGCTATCAGGTTTGTTTCTACTGGCAAACATCTTTTTGCCTAATCTGTTCGGCCCCCAAATTCCCCAAGTGCCTTACAGTTTGTTCGTCCATCAAGTCCAAGAACAAAGTGTAGTTAGAGCTTCGGTAGGTCAAAATGAAATTCGCTACCAACTCAAAGGTGAAGGAGATCAACCCGGTCAAGTGCTATCAACTACACCGATTTTTGACCTGGAACTGCCTAAACTTTTACAAGAAAAAGGTGTTGAATTTGCAGCAACTCCCCCTTCTAAGAATGGCTGGATCGGCAGTGTTTTAAGCTGGGTGGTTCCCCCACTGATTTTTGTGGCAATATTTCAATTTTTCGCGAACAGGCAGGGTGGCGGGCCACAGGGCGCGCTGTCGATCGGCAAAAGCAAAGCTAAGGTCTACGTGGAAGGCGAATCGGCGAAAATTACTTTTGCGGATGTCGCTGGGGTAGAAGAAGCTAAAACTGAATTGGTCGAAGTTGTTGAGTTCCTGAAAACTCCAGACAGATATACGGCAATTGGCGCACGAATTCCAAAAGGTGTGCTGTTAGTCGGGCCGCCGGGAACTGGCAAAACTCTGTTAGCAAAAGCAGTAGCTGGTGAAGCTGGTGTGCCGTTTTTTAGCATCTCCGGTTCCGAGTTTGTAGAATTGTTTGTAGGTGTCGGTTCTGCGAGAGTTCGAGATTTATTCGAGCAGGCTAAGAAGCAAGCTCCTTGTATTATCTTCATTGATGAATTGGATGCGATCGGTAAAGCGCGTAGCACTAATGCTGCATTCGGCGGGAATGACGAACGCGAACAAACTCTCAACCAACTATTAACTGAAATGGATGGTTTTGCAGCCGGAAATACTACGGTAATTGTGCTGGCTGCAACCAACCGCCCGGAAAGTTTGGATGCTGCTTTGTTGCGCCCCGGCCGTTTCGATCGCCAAGTTTTAGTCGATCGCCCAGATTTATCTGGCCGCGAAGCAATTCTCAACATTCACTCGCAAAAAGTGAAGTTGGGCCCGGATATTGACTTAAAAGCTGTCGCCACTCGTACCCCCGGTTTTTCGGGCGCAGACTTGGCAAATTTGGTCAATGAAGCTGCCTTGCTAGCCGCCCGTAACCAGCGCCTCACTATAGCGCAGAAAGACTTTTATGAGGCGTTTGAGCGTGTTGTAGCTGGCTTGGAAAAGAAAAGCCGGGTTCTCAACGAAAAGGAGAAAAAAATTGTGGCTTATCACGAAGTCGGGCACGCGATGGTGGGTGCTCTGATGACTGGTGGTGGCGAAGTGGCGAAAATCTCGATCGTGCCGCGCGGTATGGCTGCATTGGGTTACACGTTGCAATTACCGACGGAAGACCGTTTCTTGTTGGATGAGTCGGAATTGCGCGGTCAAATTGCTACACTGTTGGGTGGGCGATCGGCGGAGGAAGTCGTGTTTGGTAGCATCACTACTGGCGCTTCCAACGACTTGCAAAGGGCGACGGATTTAGCTGAACGAATGGTGACAACTTACGGGATGAGTAAGGTTTTGGGGCCTCTTGCTTACGATCGCGGCCAACAATCTTTCCTCGGCGATGGTATGGGAAATGCGCGCCGTGCGGTGAGTGCTACAACTGCGGAGGCGATCGACCAAGAAGTCAAAGAAATTGTCGAAACTGCACATCAGCAAGCTTTGGATATTCTGAAAGCCAATCGGGAATTGTTGGAAACAATCACGCAGCAACTTTTGGAAACTGAAGTAGTTGAAGGCGAAGCTTTGCACAAATTACTCGCTGAAGTGCGGCCTTTAGATAAGACTGTGGCTTGAGTTTAAAATGGTTTAATTAAACCGTAGATGAACGCAGATGATTTTAAATCATCTGCGTTTGTTGATTTTTTAGTCCTGGACGGACAGATAACGCGATCGTGTCATTGCGAACGAAGTGAAGCAATCTCAAAGTCTTGTTAAAGTGTTACAATAGCGTTTCCCTACCCGAACAGGGTGCGTCAGCTATAACATTGACTATACATGGGAAACGCCTTAAAACTGACGCACTCTACAATCTCAAATGACTGTGCCCTCTGCGGTTAACATTCCTCTTAATCCCCAGCAATTGACCAGAACATCTGCACTATGCTCAACATTCCTCAACTCATAGCCCAAGAACTTTCCATCAATCTTTCCCAAGTAAACAACGCCTTGGAACTCTTCGCCGAGGGCGCAACAATTCCTTTTATCGCCCGATATCGGAAAGAAAAAACCGATTCTCTCAACGAAATTCATTTGCGCGATATCTCCGATCGCTTTACCTATCTCACAGAAATTGAAGATCGCAAAAAATCAATTTTAGGAAGTATTTCGACCCAAGGTAAACTCACTCCAGAATTGGAAGCTAAAATCGAATCTTGTTTACTAAAAACAGAACTTGAAGACCTTTATTTGCCCTATAAACAAAAGCGGCGGACGCGGGCAACTATCGCGAGAGAAAAAGGTTTGGAAGCGCTGGCAGAATTTATCAAATCTCTGAATACGCCTCAATCTCAATCGGTAGATATTGACGAGGAAGTTGCCAAATATATTTCCGAAGAAAAGGGAGTGAAAACAGCGGAAGAAGCTCTCAAAGGTGCTGCGGATATTTTAGCTGAAGGGGTTTCGGAGAAAGCAGAATTGCGCGCTTATCTGCGAGAGTTCTTGATGAAAACAGGAATATTCGTATCAAAAATCAAAGATGATTTTCCTGAAGGAAGTACGAAGTTTGAGATGTACCGTAATTACCAAATTGCGGCGCGAAATGTGCAGTCACACAATATGTTGGCGCTGTTTCGTGGGGAAACTGATGGGGTTTTGGATTTAGAATTGAGTTTTGATGAAGCAGCGGTGGCGACTTATTTGGAGTCTCAGGAAATTAGAACTAAGATACCCTTTGTCAAGGAGTTTTATCGATCGCTACTGAAGGATGCTTTTAACCGACTGATGAAGACTTCTTTGATGACGGAAGTGCGATCGCACAACAAGGCTGAGGCTGATATTGAGTCGATCGCAACTTTTGAAACTAATCTCCGGGAATTACTGCTGTCTGCGCCTGCGGGTATGAAGCCGACATTGGCAATTGATCCGGGTTTTCGCAGCGGTTGTAAGGTTTCCGCCCTGGATGAAACAGGACAATTTTTGGAATATCAAGCCATCTTTCCACACCAAGCTGCCGCTCAAAGACAGCAAGCTGGTAAAATTGTCAAGCATTTAATTGAAAAGTATAAGATTGAATTAATTGCGATCGGCAATGGTACTGCTTCCCGCGAAACCGACGAATTTGTGGCAGAAGTTTTGGGTGGATTGGACAAGAAACCGGTTAAAGTAATGGTGAATGAATCTGGTGCATCGATTTATTCAGCGAGTGAAGTTGCGATCGCCGAATTTCCCGATCTCGACATCACAGTACGTGGCGCAGTTAGCATCGGTAGGCGTTTGCAAGATCCCTTAGCCGAACTTGTGAAAATCGACCCCAAATCCATCGGAGTCGGACAATATCAACACGATGTTGACCAAAAATTACTCAAAAAGAAACTAGATGAAACCGTTGAAAGTTGTGTAAACTATGTAGGAGTAGATTTAAACACAGCATCGAAAGAACTGCTGACCTTTGTATCAGGAATGAGTTCAACAGTTGCCAAAAATATTGTCAATTATCGCAACGAAAACGGCGCATTTAAAAATCGTCGCCAACTCCTGAAAGTACCCAAACTCGGCCCAAAGGCTTTTGAACAAGCAGCCGGATTTCTCCGCATTCGCAACGGCGAAAACTTGTTGGATAATACCGCAGTCCATCCAGAGAGTTATGCTGTAGTTCAGGCGATCGCGAAAGACTTAGATTTACCACTGACTGATGTAACCCAAATCGCAGCCAAAGTCAAGGGTGTCAGTATTAAGAAATATGTCACGGATAAAGTTGGTGAACCGACTTTGCGAGACATTATTTCGGAACTAGAAAAACCGGGGAGAGATCCACGGGCGGAATTCAAATATGCTACATTCCAAGCAGGGATTACTAAAGTCTCAGACTTGATAGTTGGGATGGAATTAGAAGGGATAATCACGAATGTAGCTAACTTTGGGGCTTTTGTAGATGTGGGTGTACACCAAGATGGTTTGGTGCATATTTCTCAGTTGGCTGACAGGTTTGTGGAAGATCCGAAACAGATTGTGAAGGTTGGACAGGTTGTGAAGGTTCGAGTTTTGGAGGTGAATGAGAAGTTGAAGCGGATTAGTCTGACAATGCGATCGCAAGAACAGCTAAAAAGCGATGTAAAAATCAGTTTACCGCAAAAACCATCTACTGTTAATGATTTGCAAGCAAGGTTTAATAAGAGGTGATTGATATCAAATCCGGTTGCATCGGAATGATATAAATATAGAGGACACGGCAATGCCGTGTCCTGATTTCCGGTAATATTAATTCCGATGTAACCATCGCCAAATTAATTGTAGGGAAACGGCACTGCCCATAGGTGTCAACTTAAGCCTGCAATGCTTGGTATCTCTCGCTTTTAGCTAAGTCTAGATCCCCCTAAATCCCCCTTAAGAAGGGGGACTTTGAGAAGACTCCTGTCCCCCCCTTCTTAAGGGGGGCTAGGGGGGATCTGGCCCTAGTCGTCAAACAATAGTCTCTGACAGGGTTTGACGTTAAGTTGACACTAATGGGCACTGCCGTCTCCTCATGGTTCGGCAGTGCAACGCTTGTGAAATGCGGATGAGATTTTATTGGGAAAACTTACTGATATTACGGCGAAAATTTCTTAAAGTAGGACTCCTACCAATAGTTGCACTTTTAGCGAGAAACTCACCGATCATTTCAATAATTGGCAATCCTGGGAAAATTAGGCTACTTGAGACTCTAACATATTTACCATTTTGCAAAACATTAATTTGCAGTTGATTATTCTCATATCGCCACAATT
The DNA here is from genome assembly GCF_021648855.1 of Tychonema litorale BBK16. GTDB lineage: Bacteria > Cyanobacteriota > Cyanobacteriia > Cyanobacteriales > Microcoleaceae > Microcoleus. Next base: position 43,166 of record NZ_JAKJHX010000009.1, read on the forward strand.
CAGGAACTTGCAAAGCTTGATAAGCATCCAATTGAGTCTTGGAAGTGACATCGATTTCAATTGCTAAATCAGGAGGGGGATCGATTGTTAAATCTACTCGCCGTTTTCCTCTCATTTGCTGATGATTTTGAATATAGAAACACTGATCTGGTTCCACACCACTTTTTGACGTTTCTAGTTTAAACGTAGTCGAACCAAAACACTCGCAATCTATTTCTAATTCTTCTAGCAATATCTTGACCATATCACCAATTAGTTCTTTATCTACCTCATGTTCTGGTAAAGGCATCCGCATCTCCAATGTTCCTTGACTATAGGCTAAGCGGGCGGATCGATGTTCGCCGATTTCTGCTAAAATTGCTTCAAATTCTGACCAACTAACGTCGTGTAGTAGCACTCGCTGTCCTAGCGGAATATCGAGTTGTCTGAGCTGAAGTGTTACCATAGGATTTTAGATTTAGGATTTTAGATTTAGGATTGAATAGCAGTAACGGCGCACCTTAAAAATCTGGTTGATCATCCAAAAGCTCGATCGACAAATTCATCTTTTCTTTTCCCCGCGCCAAAAAACTTTCGCACTCCTGCAAATGTTCCACAGCTACCGAAAATTGCTCGAAAACTTGTTCTAGAGGTAATTGTCCAGATTCTACCTGCTGAATTATTGCTTCTATGCGATCGACTGTTTCTTCATAATTCCAGTCTAATTGTGAATCAATCATAAGTTTTATTCTGCATCTAATATTTCGACAATCTTAACTTTCAAAATGCCACGACTTAATTTAACAGTCAATTCCTCTCCCAATACTAAACCATCCGTTGTACGGACGATCGTAGCATCACTCTGGATCACCGCAGCATAACCTCTTTCCAACACCGCCGCCGGATTTAATGCCGACAACTTTTCTTGCAACACTTCCAATTTACCACGGGCTTGCTGTAAACTTCGAGATGTCACAGGTAAACGCTTTAATCGATTTTGTAGTAGTTGTAAATTCTGTTCTTCTTTTTGAAATCTTGCCAGTACAACATTTGATAAATTGGCAACTCGCTGTCGATGTTGGAGGTAAATATCTGCTATATTCGGTACTGCTTGTTCCGCCGCCGCCGTCGGAGTATGAGCTCGTCTATCGGCAACTAAATCGGCGAGAGATTCATCTCTTTCGTGACCAATGCCTGTTATGATTGGAATCGCACAATTTGCGATCGCCCTGACAACTCGTTCATCATTAAAACTCCCCAAATCTTCGGCTCCACCGCCACCTCGTCCTAAAATGATCAAATCAGCCCTACCGTCCAATTCCACGCGGGCGATCGCCCTCACAATCGCCGCAGGAGCCAATTCGCCCTGCACCCCAGTCGCCGATAACAACACCTGCAAACCGGGATATCTTTGAGCTAGGGTGCGCTGAATGTCTCCCCAAGCCGCACTGGTATCGGATGTTACCACGGCGACAATTTTCGGGTGTGCGGGGATTGGCCGTTTTCTCGCGGGATCGAAGAAACCCTCGGCTTCTAAGCGCGATCGCAATTGTTGCAATCGCAAAGCTTGTAAGCCTTCCCCAGCGATTAGACATTCGGAAACAGTCAACTGGTACTCGCCACGAACTTTGTAAACGCGGAGGCTTCCCAATACCAGTAATTTCCCTCCTTTTGTCGGTTTCTCTATTAATTTTTGCCGCTGAGATTTCCAGACTACGCAGCGAATAGCAGCGCTTTTGTCGGCATCGCAGAGGGTGAAATAGGTGCCGCTGGGGTGTTCGGAAATGCTAGCAACCTCCCCCGTTACCCAGAGGGATTGCAAGTGGCGATCGCCTTCCAACAATTCTTGCAGGTAAGATGTTAGTCTAGCAACGGATAAGGCTTTATCGGAAACGGTTGAAGTCATTCGATTTTAGATTTTAGATTTTAGATTTTGGATTGATTCCATAAATAAATCCGGGGGCTTGTACCATCAAGAAATTCTTGGTCATCGATCGTCCTAATTTGACAAATTTAGGCTAATATATTTAAGGTGATTTATTCAATTTATTGGGAAGTAATCTATCAATGATATCAGATGTTATGACTTCTATGAATATGCTGCGTCAAGAGGCCGAGGCGATCGGTATTACTGAGGAAGAAGCCAGGAAGTATGGCAACATTCGACACAGAAGAACTTGGTCTTTGGCGATCGAACATCATCTCTCAATGCAAGGAGAACGCGATCGCATTCAACCATCTTTTACCACTCCCGATCTCAACTCCTCCCTTCCCCAGACAGACTCTCCGCAGCCTGAAAATCACTCTGACTTGAAGGATTACGGTATTCAACTGACGGCGAATCTAGGAGAATATAGGAATACCACTCAAGATAAAGTGGCATCTGTTGTTACGCCTAGACAACCAATATCGTATTCGGTGCGATCGCACAGCACATCCATTCACTATCTCAAGCAAACTGGAAGTTTTGATCAAGTAGTTCAAAACCATATTAAAGCTTTAAAAACGGCATCCCATACTCACACAAATTTGTCGAATTCATCCACGATCAATTGGGTTTGTCCTGAGTGCGGGCCCCAAGGCGAAATTAGTTGTCACCTTTGTGAAGGTGTTGGAAATATTACTGATATTTCAGCTATTGGATGGACGCTAGCTTACATGGAAATGTTGGGTTGTTCAGCCCGTGAAATAGAACCAATCAGGAGATTATCGCCTGCATCAAACATTCTGGAATTGAATCTAAAAACTTGTTTGGCTATTAAACAAAGTGCAGAAGTTTTAGCCCGCACTGAAAAATGGTTATAGCAGAAGGAAGAAGGCCCTTCGACTACGCTCAGGAACCGAAGAAGGAAGAAGGAAGAAGGAAGAAAATAGTCAACAGTTAACAGTCAACAAACAAGACAGATTCCAGCCCTTTCAAAGCAACTTCCAAATCGTCATTGATAACTTGAAAGTCAAATTCCCCTGCTGCTTCAATTTCTGCTTTAGCCCGCACTAACCGACGGGCGATCGCATTTTCGGCATCCAAACCCCGACTCCGCAGACGGCGTTCCAACTCTTCCCAAGAAGGAGGTAAAATAAAAATTCGCACCGCCTCTGGAAACTTATCTCTAATTTGTCTAGCACCTTCGAGTTCAATTTCCAGCAATATGGACTTTCCCTCCTCGATACCTTGCTGGAGAGCAAAGTAGGGAGTACCATACAAATTACCCGCAAACTCAGCCCATTCAGCCAACTCGTCTACTTCAATCATTTGTTCAAAGCGACTGCGATCGACAAAATAGTAATGTTGTCCCTCAATTTCTCCTTCACGAGGCGATCGAGTTGTCACCGATACAGAGAGATGTAATTCGGGATGGCGCGTGAGGAGCGATCGAACTAAAGTGCCTTTCCCTACACCGCTAGGCCCCGTCAGAACAATTAATTTCCCTGATTTCATCTTAAGAATAGAAACTTGTAACAATTTAAGTTGTCACTTAGTGTAAACTGTCAGAGCTTAAATTGCAACTACACAAGCTCAATCATCCCGACTTTGACCATCTTTGCTCACCACAAAACGATTAGCCACCGTTTCCGGCTGAATCGCCGAGAGAATAACGTGACTCGAATCAGTAATAATTACCGCCCTCGTGCGGCGTCCGTAGGTAGCGTCAACCAGTTGTCCTCGCTCCCTCGCATCAGTAATAATCCGTTTAATTGGCGCTGACTCTGGGCTAACAATGGCAATAACTCGATTGGCAGACACAATATTACCAAAACCGATATTAATTAATTGAATATCCATGAAAATCTTAATGTATGTGAATGACCAACTGTTATTCCTAACTTCTAATCATATATACAAACATTGTTTTTTACCAGTTTGAAATTAATTTCAACTAATTTTTTAAATCGCTAGCTATATTTGTTTGACTGAAAGCAATTGGGTCATCTATCCCGCATTCATCTGTGGGGAAAATCTAAATAGCCAAGTACCCCAATCTTTATCAAAACTTTAAAAATAGTCGCTATTTCCTGCTGTATATTAAAGATTTGGTAAAGTTATCGATTTCTAGTTGCAAATAAAAGTATAAAGTGGTTCAAAAATCAAAGCTATTAACTTGGAAAATCTAAACGACTGTTAAAATTGCAGAATACAGTCCGTAAAAATACTGATAAAAAAATAGAAAATACTCGCCAATGGCTTTATGCTGACCGTAATAACACTGATATGTATCGGACTATCGACGATATTTTGGGGTAGGGAAACGGCATTGCCGTCTCCTCAATTTTGCCGTAGGGAAACGGCATTGCCGTCTCCTCAATAATCAGGACACGGCACTCACTCAATAATCAGGACACTCCGAGAGCCCAAGGAGTGTCCCTACCCTCCCGATGCCCGATGCCCAATTCCCAATTCCCAATTCCCTATAACCCGCTATGTCTCAACAAAGCTTTAGTGCTGGGTTCGCGCCCCCGGAAAGTTTTAAACACTTCCATCGGATGCAAACTGCCGCCTAATCCTAATACTGTATCGCGGAAAAGCTGACCCGTAGATGCGATCGCACTTTCATCTTCTAACCCCGCTTCCTCAAACGCAGCAAAAGCATCAGCACTCAGCACTTCCGCCCATTTATAACTGTAATAACCAGCCGCATAACCACCAGCAAAAATGTGTCCGAAAGCGCACAAAAATGCGTCTTCTGCCAGAGGAGGCAAAACAGTAGTAGTTTCAGCAATGCGATTGCGGACATCGGACACAGTTTCACTACCACCGGACTGATATTTGTGGTGTAATTCGATATCAACTCTACTAAAATGTACTTGTCTGAGCATGGCACTTCCGCTCATGTAATGGCGCGATGCTAATAGCTTTTGGTAATAGTGTTCGGGCAAAGTTTCTCCAGTTTGATAATGCTTTGCCATGCCGAACAAGGTAGCACGATCGTAACACCAATTCTCCATAAATTGACTGGGCAATTCCACCGCATCCCACTCAACATTATTGATGCCAGATGCTCCAGCATAATCCACATTTGTCAACATATGCTGCAAGCCGTGACCGAATTCGTGGAACAAAGTTTCTACTTCCAAGAAAGTCATTAAACTTGGTTTATCATCAACGGGTGGACTTTGGTTGCACGTTAAATATGCCACAGGTAAGCGCGTCTTGGTAACACCGTCTTCCACAAATTTAGCGCGCACCACACACTCGCTCATCCAAGCACCACCACGCTTTTCCTCCGGGCGATTGTACGCATCTAGATAGAAATAGGCGATCGCATTTCCCGACTCATCATCGATTTGGAAATAGCGCACATCTTTGTTCCACAAAGGAGCTTGACCATCCGCAGCAGTTACTGTCACACCGAACAGCCGTTTGACTAATCCAAATAAACCCTCCAATACCTGCGGCAAAGCAAAATAAGGACGCAATTCTTCGGCGCTAAATGCAAACTTTTCTTCCCGTTGCCGTTCCGACCAAAAACCAATATCCCAGTGTTTCAAATCTCCAGCTTCCGCAGCACCTTTTTCAGCAGCAAAAGCCTTCAATTCTGCTAAATCTTTGACAGCAGCATTATAACTAGCAAGGCGCAATTCTTCTAATAAAGCTTCGACTGCTGCAACGTTAGGAGCCATTTTGCTCGCCAAACTCAAGTCTGCATAACTACTGAAACCGAGCAAAGCAGCTTGTTCCTGGCGTAGTGCTAAAATGCGATCGGTCAATGGCCAGTTATTCAATTCTCCACTAGAAGCACGGCTAATAAAAGCTTTGTACAATTTTTCACGCAAGTCACTGCGGGTGCTGTGCTGCATGAAAGGGCCGTAACTAGGGAAGTCTAAAGTAATGCGCCAAGGGCCGTTTTCAGCATCGGCATTTTCTGCACCGGCACTGCGAGCAACTTGGGCTGCGAAACTCAACAAACTCGGTGGTAAACCATCAATTTCGTCTTTGTTCGTGAGGGTGAGACTAAAGGCTTTGGTAGCATCGAGGACGTGATTAGAAAATAGGGTAGTAGCTTCTGCTAATTCTAATTGAATGGCATTGAAACGCTCTTTTTGCTCACCTTCTAAACCGACACCAGAAAGCTCAGCATCTCGAATAGCAGCTTCGACAATTCGCTGTTGAGCTGAATCTAAGCTGTCCCAATTTTCGCTAGCCCGCAGTGCTTTAAAAGCTTCATAAAGTGGTTTACTTTGACTGAACTTGCTCCCAAATTTTACTACTTCTGGCTGTACAGTTTCGTGAGCCGATCGCAATTCCGCGCTATTTTTCACCGCCATCAAGTGTCTAATAATCCCCCAAGTCCAATTTAAACGGTCTCCGAGTTCCTGTAAAGGTTCTACTAAGCCACTCCAAGTAGGCTCGACAGACACTTCTAAGTCAGCGAGTTCTGCTTCTAGTTGAGTCAGCAGGTGGGTGATGGCAGGGACAATGTGTTCTGGTGCGATCGATTCAAAAGGAGGCAGTCCTTTGCCAATTAGTAACGGATTCTCAGTAATTGTAACGGTTGCTGTCATGTGATTTTCGGGTAGCAGGTTGAAAAAGCTGAACTAAACAGGTTAGCTTTTAATGGTTTAACACAAATGGCAAAAAAAGGAGAACTACGAGCTGATTTCCTAAGTATTCTGCAACTGCTTCACCACAGAAATTAACCGCTTGAGGTGTGGTTTAACAATTTCTTGATGTTCCTGTTCCAAATTATCAATCTGAGCCTTAAAACTAGACAAATCCCCTGATTGTTGTGCTTGAACTTGTAGTTGGCTTTGGAAATTAGCCATTACTTTCTGGATTTCCAGAAATCGAGTATTGACCCCTTCCCAGTCATCTTGAGTAATCGAAGTTTCTCCCAATATTTGAGTCGTGCTTTGCAGTTCTTCAATCGCCTGTTCAATTGCTTCGAGATTTGTCGGTGATTCCACAGATAAATCTTGCAATTGTTCGCTGACTTGCTGGCGGACATCAATCACAGCGGATGCGACAATTTCTTGCAAAGAAGCTACCGACTGGCCCAAACTCAGCAACTGCTCCTCAATATCAATCGAATCCTCAAAGCTTTCTGGGCGTGGTAGTGCAGCCATTTGCTGTCGAACTGCTTCAATATCTGTTGACAACTGGTTACGGACTTTCAGAATTACCGTCGCCGCGGTTTTCTCAATTTTGTTAACAGACTTTTGGACTTCAGCAATTTCCGAGTTTTGATAAACGCGGACTTGCTGCTCAAATCGGTAACGGTTAGCAACATTCAGCGACAAAGCTAAAGTCAGGGGAGCCACCCCATAAAAAGCTTGACCAGACAGCGCCACGGCTAGGGAACCGACACCAGAGGCTGCGAGGGAGGCGTACTCTGCCAACTCCAGCCAGTGTCTTTGAGGAACAGTTTGCCTCAAATGCTTAGAAACTGAGGGGTTTGGCTGCCGCAGAACTCTTTGGGTCATAGTATTTTCCCGTTGTTGATAAGGTTGCGAGATTTGGTTGAGCATCGATTTTTCTCTTTTTTAACTTATATTTTTTACATTATTCCGTGCCAATCTGATGTTTTTGCCTGAGCGAGTCAGTTCAGGATGGCTGGCATATTATGATGTATCTAGTGTATTTAGCGGTTTGTGGCGATCGCCCCAACGCGCCCCTATTCTACAGGATTTTGCGCGCAATTCCTACTGAATATCAATTACCAGTCCCAAATTTATTGTAATAATTGACCAATGAACTCAGAAAAACCCGGAATTGGCGATCGGCTCAAATCTATTTTCAGTATCACAATCTTTGTGATCCTTGTATTAGGAGTAGGTTTTTTGAGCATTAATTTTATTTTAGCTATTTATGCAAAAATTTCTTAACATATAGTGCAGGAGGTATCAACTACATCGCGTTGGAGATTATCGGATTGTTTATGACATTAATAATGAGCAAAAGCGGGTGGTTGTGACTGTTATTGCTCATCGTCATGAAGTGTATTAGGGCGCAATGCAGGGAAGATAAAGGCGATCGCACTTTGGGGAAATAAGGGCGATCGCCTGTGATTCTATTTCAACTACACAAACATCGATCGACCTTTCGGTTGTGGAATAGGGCGACCCAGTTTGTTAGCCGTTTCTATCCACTCCTGCATAATAATCTCTAGATTCTGCAATACTTCTTGATAATTTTCACCATCACCAGCACATCCCGGCAATTCAGGGACTTCGGCAATAAATGCCTGGTCTTCCTCACTCCAGTAAATAATTACTTCGTACTTCATATTGCATTAATAATCTGATTTATAATTCTATCTACATCTTGAATTAACAACCTGACCTCAGCAGTGGTAATCTGTTCTTTAGGAGCTTTATGAATTTTGGCATTTTGGTATTCGGGATAAAGAAACCTACTTCTGTAATCAGAGTTAACCATCTTTGCAATTGTTGCCGCTACCAGATGTATATTAACCGATTTAGCAAGGTGTTTTTTGCATAAACTCAAAAACATATTTAACTTAGTTTCATGATTGACAGGAATTGAACTCTTGAAATGAACAATCACAGCCGAACCAATAGACTCTAAGGCATGATACGTCAAAAACCCAATAACTTCTTGCGTCCCATTTTCATCAGACACAAGCTGTTTTGCGCTGGCTATGTATCGCTGCGCTATGTCTGTGTAAACATCTTTCGCTCTCGTACACTAACACCCCATTTTTTAATTTGTGCTTGAGATAGCGAAACTTAGAAGGTAATAATTCATAATCAATGATTTTAAATATCGGTAACAACAGAAACTCTATATAAAAATCAGCAAAAATCTCCGAAAGTTCTTGAACTACTGGAAAATCTCTTTCAAATTTGCCCAAAATAAATATAGTCAGAGTTTCGCGGTTTTTATTTTTGACAACAATGGGATAATTATTAATAGGTTCTAAGCGCTCGTAGTCTTTATACAAATCTTCGACAATAATCAAATCCAGATTTTCTAATTTTTCTAATCTCTCTTTCCCTGCTGCTAAACTATCAGCAATCAATTTGTAAGCGGCCAAAAAATCATCCGGGTAGGATGCTATAGGAATTGCCAATCCTTTGATATTGTCGATAATATTTTCCACACTTGTAACTGCCATATTCAATCTCCTTGTGGAAAGCTTCCCAGCTTGCTTGTATGTTAGACTTCTATTGTACACCTTACTCAAAAAGGTGCATCTGGTTCCTGTCCCAATTCTTTGCAAAACTCTAGATAATCATCGATGGAGTTTTGGAATTCTTGGTTAGCTTCTTCAATAGTTTGTGCTTTAAAAGTCACTACGTCATTAATATCAAGCACTCGCCCGAACAGAATTTCCGCTTCTAAATCTACTTCAATGCTAGCACTGTAACCCTTGTAAGTCATCATGGTTGTAATACTTCTTCCTATTTCAATAGCAGAGGAGAACGCATATTTTATAAATCTCTACTTGCTGAGACTTGCGATTAATTTGCAGTTAATACATAAATTGCTTGATTCTTTTTAGGATATTTTAAGACATTTATCATTTCAATTTGTAAAGATATATCTTGCTGCTTTATTATTCTAAGAACTTGTTTTGATTCTCCATTCTTATTTCTTAGTTCTCTAATTATAGCTGCTTTGCAATAAGATGAATTTGGGTTGACAATAAAAATTGTATCTTCTAATGATAAAGTAACACGATTAACGCTTGCAGTTAAGACTTTTCTATTTGAAAGATAATTTGTAATTTCGCCAATTTTTTTGGCTTTATTTATATTAATGTTTTTATTTAAAAAATGATAAATTAATAAATCAGCTAATGCCTGACATATAGCATCCACAAAATCACACAAGTTTAGTAAGGAATCATAACCTAAAGATTCATTTTCTTGAACTAAACTATGAGCACTTGCATTGCGGTATTCGATAAATAGGTCTAGTTGTTTTTCAAGTGTATTTGATTCCCCCAGTATATTATCAATATATTCTTTAACATTTTGGTGATTTTTAAGCCATTTCCACCCCGACTCAAACTCTGTAAGACCTACAGAGCCAAATAACTTTTTCAGTTCACCTTCTCGTAAGTTATTTTGAGAATTTATTAGAAAAGACTCTGGTATTAATTTATATTTACTCTTCTTGTTAATTCCATAAGATAAGCCTTGAATGATTTGATCTAACTTCAAGTCATATCTATTCTCTCCAAATGTAGAAATTAATTTGCATACACCAATTCTATGAGTTTTACGGATTACTTCCTCTAGCTGATCGTATTTAGTAACTAACTGTGGTAAAGCCTCTAGCCATTTACGAATTAATTTCTCAACAAAGTTCTCATAAGTTGCATAAAGTTGAACAACCACTGCACTATGTTCATAAATCTTCCATTCTGTTATGGAAATTGAATTTTCTGATAAACTTAGTTTTAATTCTGCCGCTTTTTTTCTAACCTCTTCATCATTGGTAAATAAAATATCTCTTAGTGACTGGTTTTGCTTCAAAATAAAACGAATAGCTTGAGTTTTTTTCCTAACCTGTTCTAGTGAAATTTCAATTGTTTCAATCAACATAGATATTTACTTGGACAGAATCACCTGGGACAACATTTCCTCAAATGAATTTAATCGCTTGTGTATATCAGTTTTTGTGTTTTTACCTTTACCTCTAAATAACTCAGAGTTATCTGCTTTCAGTAATTGTTGAGTAGCTTCAATGATCTGACTTTTTCTCTGTTTCAAAATTTGAGCATTAGGTAAATTTTTACTTAAGGAAACCATAACAGCATCATAATATGCTTTATATGGTTCATCAGCCCAATCCCAATTTTTAGAATTGTTAAGTATATAAGGTCTAAATAAATGTTCTCCATAAATATCATGGGCAATATTTATTGTATCCTTGAAAATACCGCTTAAAAATGCAGTGTCTTCTTTAGAAAAATCTAAACTTTTAATCATATATAAATCCATGAATTTTTCTAAATTACCTTTAAAGTTTTCGTAATGACGCAATGCAAAAAAACGTAAGATTAACTCAACATCTTCCATTTTCTTATAAAGATTATTTTTTTCTTTTTCTTTTTCTTTTTTAGGGTCATTCCGATCAGAGTCAGGAATACCCCAAGCATTTTTAAAAGTGGGATCATCAGCTAACTCAATCAGACTATCATTAAATTGACCATGATATAAACAGTTACGAATTTCTTGGTTACTCAACTCAACTCCACCTGTATTCAGACGTTCAAAGGTAAGTCTCTTTAAATACATTGCGTCTTCAAGTGTTTTCGCTGATTCTGTAATAACCACTATAGAGGATAAAGTACGACGATCTATTCCAGCTTGAATTTCTGTTGGTAAATTACTATATTTTCGACCATTTAATTCTGGCCAAAGTTGTAATCCAGTTAAAATAAGCTTATCCTCATAGAAATCCCTAAGAGCACTAATTCTTTGTTGACCGTCTATAACTTCATAGGAATTATATTTTTTTTCATACAAAATCACTGGTGGTACTGGCAAATTAATAATGAAAGATTCAATCAAAAGAGATTGTTGTTCAGGTTTCCATCGAGGACGACGCTGAAAAAAAGGACGTAAATCCATATAGTCTGGTTTTTGCAGTGCATCCACAAAAAGTGGTAGCTTTTCTCGATTAAACTCCATTAAAATTCTGCTATTTCCTGATTCATATTTAGTATTTATTTCGTCATCAGACATTTTTTCATCGTGGGATTTCTCCTTCTTCGATTTGTCCCACATATTTAATTCAGAAGGCGAAAAATATTGATTTATTTCTTTTTCTTGAGTCTGTTTATAAGTCCTGGTCATGTTTTTAACCTCCTAGAAAATATAAATGAATAAATATGCGAAAAGTAGAGGTAGGTGATAACTCATTATAACAACACTTCGGGCAGTTTTTGATTGCCAACCGTATAATAAGGGTTTCAGGGCGATTGGGCAATGGATCTGCTAAAGGAAAATCAAGGGTTTCAGACTATGACCTAAAAACTGTCTGGACTGCTGTTATAAATTAAGAGGCTAATTTTAGCCTCTTAATTTATATATGGTAGTTAGTCTACCCCTTCAATCCGGTCTTCCACCTCCTGATACAACTCACGCAACCTGTCCAAATTACTCTCCGAAGTCTCCCAATAACCCCGGCCATTCACCTCAAGCAAAGTGCTCACAATCTTACGGAAAGAATGAGGATTCAAATTCAGCAAACGCTTCTGCATCTCCTCATCTTGGATAAACGTACCGTTCACATCCTCATACACCCAATTGTCCACCGCGCCCGCAGTCGCACTCCATCCAGTCGTATTCACCAGACGCTTAGAAATCTCCCGCACGCCCTCATAGCCGTGGGATAACATCCCCTCGTACCACTTCGGATTCAGCAGCTTAGTCCGCGAATCTAAACGCACGGTTTCTGATAGCGTCCGTACCTGGGCGTTCGCTGTTGTGGTATCAGCAACAAAGGATGTTGGTTTCTTGCCATCTGCGCGCAAACTGCCGATTAATTTAGTTGGATCGGAGTCGAAATAGTGCGACACGTCGGTTAGTGAAATCTCCGCAGAATCTAAGTTTTGGAAGGTGACTTCAGCAGTTTTTAAGGATGATTCAAAAATCTGCCTGTCTTGTTCCATTGTGCCGGGATTGTCGGAAGAAAAGGCGAAGGATTTGCGGGTTAAGTACATTTCCTGCAACTCGGCTTCGGTTTCCCAAGTGCTGTTTTCTACCGCTAAGTTGACGTTAGATGAATAGGAACCGGAAGCATTGGAAAAGACGCGGGTGGCTGCTTGGCGCAGGTTGATTCCCATTTCTTCCGCTTGCTTCAAGGCGTGTTTGCGGACGAAGTTCATTTCTAAGGGTTCGTCGGCTTCTGCTGCCATTTTCACCGCTTTATCTAACAGGTTCATTTGGTTGATGAACAAGTCGCGGAAGACGCCGGAACAGTTAATTACTACGTCGATTCGAGGCCGTCCCAATTCTTCTAAAGACAGCAATTCCAGCTTATTAACGCGGCCTAAAGCGTCGGGTACTGGCTTCACTCCCACCATCCACATTACTTGCGCGAGGGATTCGCCGTAAGTCTTGATGTTGTCGGTTCCCCAGAGCACAACGGCGATGGTTTCTGGGTAATTTCCGTCGTTATCGGTGCGCTGTCTTTCTAATAGCCGATCGACTACAACCTTAGCAGACTTAATCGCCCCTGTTGTAGGGATTGACTGCGGGTCCAAAGCGTGCATATTCTTCCCAGTCGGCAAAACATCCGGGTTGCGAATCGGATCGCCACCTGGGCCGGGGATAATGTATTCGCCCTCTAGCGCGCGCAACAGTGCGCCCAATTCGTTATCGGCGCAAACTTGCTGCAAACAGAATTCCAGATACTCAAACAGCGGTTTAATCAGGTCTGAATCGACTTTTTTGTAACCGGCTGCGTGTAAGGATTCAATCCAAGGTGTTTTCTTGCCCATGTTGAAGAAATTCAACTTGGAAACTAGGGAAACTCGACCCTCAGCATCGGTTTGTTCTTTCACTAAAGCGCTGACAGCATCGCGACAGGCTAAGGTGATGTTTTGCAGCAATTCGACATCGGCTAAAATGCCTTTGTCGTTGTTGGTGTAGATGTCGTCAATATTCCGATCGCAACTTAAAGCAATAATCCGCGACAAACTGACTAATCCGTCTTCTTCCCGGTCTAAATTGGCGATATTGACGAGTGTTGCGATCGCCTCTTCCGCAGTCGGTGGCTTCCCAACAACGTGCAAACCACAAGGTAACAACCGCGACTCAATCTCCATCAACTTGCGGTAAACCAAGCCAACTAAATTATCCCGTTCCTCCGCAGTCATACCAGCAGCAACCCCCCGTTCTTGTTCGGGAGGTAAGGTGATATCTTTGTCCAAATTCACCAAACGGCATTTTTCAACGATCGCATCCACGATCGGCACACCGCGCCCAGTACCCTTCAAAGTTTGATAAGAAGCAATCAACTCGCTGAGTTCCTGCAAACCTTTATACAACCCCGCATTTTCAGCCGGAGGAGTTAGATAGCTGATCGTTTCAGCATAACTGCGACGCTTAGCAATTGTTGCCTCACTCGGATTATTAGCCGCGTAATAATAGAGGTTGGGAATCTTGCCGATCAAACTGTCGGGATAACAATCTCCAGACATTCCCATCTGCTTACCGGGCATGAATTCTAGGGAACCGTGAGTGCCAAAGTGCAGCACCGCATCCGCACCCCAAATGCGCTCCAAATATGTGTAGTAAGCAGCAAAACCGTGGTGCGGACTAGCAGAACGAGAGAACAACAACCGCATCGGATCGCCTTCGTATCCAAAAGTAGGTTGCACTCCGATAAACACGTTACCAAAATGTTTGCCAAAAATCAGCAAATTTTGTCCGTCACTGTTTAAATTCCCTGGAGGTGGGCCCCAATTTTCTTCCAAACGTTCCGAGTAAGGCGTGAATTCTTCATACTCAGCTACGGACATCCGGTAAGCAACATTCAATTCCGGGCTTTGGTATTGGGCTGTTGCGTCATGGATGACTTCTTGCATCAGTTTTTCGGCGGAATCTGGCAGTTCTGGCAAGTCGTAACCGTTGCCTTTTAAGGCTTTCAAGACTTCGTAAATCGAGCCGAAAACGTCTAAATAAGCTGCGGTTCCTACGTTACCTTTGTCGGGAGGGAAACTGAAAACTGTGATCGCAACTTTCTTGTCTAATTTCGGTTTGCGGCGCAGCATTGCCCATTTTAGAGAACGCTGGGCGATCGCCTCAATTCTATCTTGCAGCGCGATCGCCTTTCCAGTTGCGCCATCACGTCCCGACACAATAATTGGTTCGATCGCACCATCCAACTCAGGAATCGCCACTTGCAGCGCAACTTGAATCGGGTGCAAGCCTAAATCGCTATCTTCCCACTCTTCAGTCGTTTGGAAAACCAGCGGCAAAGCCACCATGTAAGGACAATTCAATTTCTTCAAAGACTCGATCGCCTTTGGGTGATCTTGTTTCGCCGGGCCACCCACCAAAGCAAAACCAGTCAAAGAAACCACCGCATCAACGATCGGCAGAGGCGTAACACCTTTTGCCGCCACTTCCAAGAAGAAAGTTTCCACAGGTTTCGAGAAGTCCAAACCGCCAGCAAAAATTGGGATTACCCGCGCGCCCATTGCCTCCAATTCCTGCACCATCGCTACATAGTGCGCGTCATCTCCTGTTACTAAGTGAGTCCGTTGCAACACTAAACCAATGCAAGGTGCGAGGGGATCTTTGAGATCCGCAGAAATATCTGTGCGGGCATTAAACCAGTTCAGATATCCTTTGACATCTTCAAACATCGACGGTGCCAAAGGATGCCAAATTCCCATATCCAGGTAAACAACTGGATCGTGGAAAGTTGTTTTTGACAAATCTTTGAAGACATATTTCTGTGACAACATCAACAAGAAGTTTTCCAAGTTTTCTTGGGAACCTCCTAGCCAATATTGGAAACTCAGCATGAAATTCCGAGCATCTTGGGCTTTGTCAAGAGGCAAATATTTCAGCACTTTCGGCAAAGTTTGCAGCAGTTTCAGCATTCCATCTTGGAAGGAACTACCGGATTTTTCCTTCCGTTTTTTCATGAATTCGCCGATCGCACTTTTGCTTTGTCCCAATTGTGCCATCGAGAAACTGCCCATTTTATTCAGGCGCATCACCCCAGGCATCGACGGGAAGACGACGGCGACATCCAGTTTGTCGCGCAACGGCGCTACCGCCTCTACCACTTTTTCGGCCAAATCTTCGATAAAAATTAGAGAAGCTATAAATATGTTGGCATCCGCGACATCCCGCTTGAAAGCTTCGTAGTTTTCCGGGCTGCGGAGTTCCTCGATCAGGTAGCCGCTGATTTCGATCGCCAAATTTGGATTTTTCTTATTTATCGATCGAACCGCCGCCGACAGGGCGCTTTGATACTGCGGTTCGAGTACGACATAGACCACCTTGAGCAGCGATCGTCCTTGCAAGTTTTCCGGTACGATGTGGCGAACGGTGGGCTTGACGTGAGTGAACATCCGGTTAGGCTCCTTTAAGATGCTGTTTTCGCGAATCGGGAATTTTTTACCCCATAAGCATTTTTACCAGAAAACGCTTGCCATTAACCGATTCGATCCTGCCAATTACACAATTCGACAAATTTATTGCAACTTTTCGTTACATTTTTTGCTGAATTTATTGAGTAAATACTCCAAATTTTATTTACAAAAATTTACTTGACTTATATTGTAAAATGTGTATAGAGAAAATTTCCAAAAAAATCCCGAAACAAGTTCCAATTTTTGTATAACAGATCATACTTGCGAGAGAGAGATTAACAGATGTAAAAAGACGATAATTTATGGATGTAGAATAAACAAATAGGATCATTCATGTTTAACAAAACTTGATATTTACCCAGGAACTTAAAACCATTTTATAACTTCTGAATTCTATAAGTTCCCGATCCGCGATCGACTGCATGAAAAACTCATTAGTATTCACAATCAAACTCATCAAAACCTAAGTAAAAAAACATGGCTAACTACGCAATTTTTGACGAAAAATATTACCTGGAATCATATCCGTGGCTGAAACCAGCTATTGATGCAGGAATCGTCAAATCCGGCAGAGAACACTTTGAAAAATTCGGTCAAGCCGGCGGTCTAACCAAAGTATCACGTTATTTTGACGAAGCTACTTACCTGGCCGGCAACCCAGACCTCCAACCCTTTGTCAAGACTGTCAATCCAAACGCACCTTTCGCGACTGGACTAGATCACTTTATCCAGTTCGGTTACGACGAAGGACAGCGACGGGCCAGAGTATCGCCTGAGTACAACGAAGATTTTTATTTGGCAAATAACTCAGAATTGCGATCGTTTGTCGGGCCTAATGCAGCTTTCAAATCAGGATATCAGCATTTCGTTCAATTCGGAGCGAAAGAAGGTCGTTTTGGGACTTCATTCTTTGAACCAGAATACTTACAAAAAAACCCCGATATCGTGCCATCTGTCAACTCTGGAAACTTGAAAACTGGTCGGGAACACTACTTCAATTTTGGAAAAAACGAGCCTAACCGTTCTGCTACTTTTGTGGGTAGCCGCAGCAACGACATCATCACTGGTGTTGGTGTGGGAAACACCGAACTAATTGGAGTAGAAGTAGGAATCGATCCCAGACGTAACCGGCAGTATGAAAGCTTTGGAAGCAACGAGTTCGATGTCCTGATTGGCAGTCCAGGAATTGATACATTCGTACTCGGAGTTCCTGCTACAAGCGGTAACGTTACTCCAACTCCGCTCTATTTGGGTAATGGTCAAGCTACTATTCGGAACTTCAACGTAGACGATGATTTTATCCAACTGCAAGGAGCTTCTTTAGATAGCTATCAGCTAGTTCCTGTCGGCAGCAATTTGTCAATCCAAACACGTTTTGGAGACGTACTTGGTGTGATCGAAGGAGGCTCTGGTTTGGGCTTGATAGCTCAAGGTTCCAATAGTAATGGTACTTTTGTGATTGGATAGTCATTAGTCATTGGTCATTGGTTATTAGTCATTGGTCATTGGTCATTGGTCATTAGGTAAAGCCGATGATTGATGACTTTTTCGTGATTTGAGCAAGGTAAAAATATGCTAACTACGGTAATTTCACGATCGGATAGTTAAATGATATTTGATCAGGAACTTAAAACGGCTTGAGAAAGTCTGAATTGGATAGAAATCTCGAAGCTATTCAGGATTTGCCTGATTCCTGCTGTCGGTGCGATCGCAATTTACTTTCTTACAAAAACAACAATGAATTACGACATTTTTGACGAAAAATACTACCTTGCTCAATATCCGTGGTTGAAACCAGCGATTGACGCAGGAACCATCAAATCTGGAAAAGAACACTTTGAAAAATTCGGTCAAGCGGGCGGTTTAACAAAAGTATCGCGGTATTTTGACGAAGCTACTTACCTTGCTGGCAACCCAGACATCGCTGCCTTAGTCCGCACTCCTAGCAAGCCAAATGGGACTTTTGCTACAGGCTTAGATCACTTTATTCAGTTCGGTTACGAAGAAGGTCGATCGCGCGTATCGCCTGAGTATGACGAAGCATTT
This sequence comes from Tychonema litorale BBK16, assembly GCF_021648855.1. GTDB lineage: Bacteria > Cyanobacteriota > Cyanobacteriia > Cyanobacteriales > Microcoleaceae > Microcoleus. Next base: position 61,216 of record NZ_JAKJHX010000009.1, read on the forward strand.
TATCTAGCAAATAACCGAGATTTGCGGCCGTTTATTCAGAATGGAACTTTTAAAAATGGCTACCAGCATTTCATTAAATTCGGTATCAAAGATGGTCGCTTTGGGACTTCTTTCTTGGAACCAGAATACTTACAGAAAAACTCTGATATTGTGCCACTTGTCAACTCTGGAGCCTTGAAAACCGGTCGGGAACATTACTTCAATTTCGGGAAAAACGAGCCAAGCCGGTCTGCGACTTTTGTCGGAAGTTCTGGGAGTGACATCCTCACCGGTTCCGGGGTAGGGAAAGTTGAATTAATTGGGGTTGAAGTAGGTTTAGGTACAGGTAATGGCTTTGGCAGCGGTCGAGTTTATGAAAGTGATGGCAGCAGTGAATTCGATATTCTCATTGGTGGTAGTGGCCGCGATAAATTTGCGCTTGCTCAGGAGAACATAACCAGTAGGGGCACGCCACTAGGATCGACACAGTTTTATATCGGGCGGGGTTTTGCGACAATTCGGAATTTTACTCAAGGTCAGGATACTATTGAGCTAGGAGGAGCTATCTCACAATCAAATTCTTACTTAGATATTTTCTCGGTATTTCCCATTAACAATGGTCGAGATTTAGCTATCCAAACGAAGGGATTTGCCAACCCTATAAATGGAGTGCCATCAATCAGTAATTCTGACACGATCGCTATTATTGAGGGCGGCGGAAATCTGACATTGAATCAATTATCATCGTTTGGGAGTTATACATTTACAATTGGATAGAAGTCTCGCAGCTATTGGGGATTTACCCGATCGCGCCTGGGGAGTCCGATAATTGGCGTTGCTGATTTGAAGTATGATTTTCCTCCGAAATGTAGGGGCAATTCATGAATTGCCCCTACATTTCGGGAATTGCCTAAGCAAGTTAATCATACCTAGATTCAGCAACGCCCGATAATTAACTGTACCATCCAGAAACCGGGTTTCTCGAATAAACCCGGTTGCTAAGTCTTTAATTGCGGCGCGCGAGCTTCAATACCTCAACCGCATCTTGATGACCCTCGGAAGACGCCCAAATTAACGCCGTCCAAGTGTTATGATCCTTAGCCTTAATATCAGCTCCTTTTTCGATCAAAAATTCCACAACTTCAGTACGCCCGCTACCAGCCGCACTCATCAAAGCCGTCAAACCAAAATTAGTTTGAGCATTCACATCTGCTCCCGCCTCCAACAAAAGCTGTACAATCTCCCTATGTCCAGCAGCAGCGGCACTCATTAACGGTGTCCAACCGTCATTGTCGCCACTGTTGACATCGGCATCATCCGCGAGCAATTTTTTGACGAGATCAACATCGCCAGCCTCAGCCGCAGCCGTCAAAGCTGTCGCCCCTTCCTCATCTTTGGCATTGATATCTGCAAGTTGTTCGATCGCATCTTCTAAACTAGAAACATCACCAGTCTTGGTGGCATTAATTGAATCTGTCATATTCTCCTTTGCATCCTCTAAAATCTTAAATCCCATGACAGTAGATATCTTAATCCTCTCCAATGGCCCTGGAGAATTAGCAACCTGGGTACGTCCCGTTGTGCAAGCGTTGCGAGAACATTTAGGATGCGATCGCACATCTGTCCGCATTTCCCTAATTCTATCCCCTTGTCCCCACGCCACGGGCAAAGAAGCACAAATCGCAAGTTCATACCCTGAAGTTGACAGAGTGCAAGCACCAGAGCATTTTTTGCCATTCCTATTATCTGGTAAAACTGCTGCAAATTGGGATTGGCACGAAAAAGGAGTTGTTTTATTTTTAGGTGGCGACCAATTTTTTACAGTTGTTATTGGTAAAAGACTCAAATATCGCACTGTTATCTATGCGGAATGGGAGGCACGGTGGTATCGCTGGATTGATAAATTTGCTGCTATGAAATCGGAAGTATTTGATAAAATTCCCGAAAAATATGCTAATAAATTTACAGTTGTGGGAGACTTAATTGCAGAAGTAGGTAATCGGAAACTGATTGAGGCGGACAGGAATAAATTGGACAGGGCGGGCACGAATAAATTGGATGGGGCGGGCACGAATAAATTGGAGAGGGCGGGCACGGGGGCACCGCCCCTACGGGAATTAGTTGGATTGTTACCGGGTTCTAAGGCTGCGAAATTAGCTTTAGGTGTGCCATTATGTTTGTCGATCGCACAATCGATCCACCGCATCCGCCCTGAAACTCGCTTTGTGATTCCCGTTGCACCTACCATAGATGTGCAAACTCTAGCACGTTTTGCCGACCAAGAACACAATCCTTGTCTACATTTATTTGCAAATTCCGCAGCAGAACTTCATGTAACAGAATCACCATTTTTGCAGACAGCAAATGGCTTAACAATAGAACTTTGGACTGAGACACCAGCCTATGATTTACTATCAGAGTGTAGTCTGTGTTTGACTACTGTGGGAGCGAATACTGCGGAATTGGGTTCGTTAGCTGTACCGATGATAGTTTTGCTACCAACGCAGCAATTGGATGCGATGAAATCTTGGGATGGTTTACCGGGATTGCTGGCAAATTTGCCGTTTGTTGGTTCGGTTTTTGCTATAATTATTAATTGGCTAATCTGGCGAGTGGGTTCGCGAAAACTCTATGCTTGGCCGAATATTTGGGCGCAGGAGGAGATAGTACCGGAGTTGGTTGGGAAGTTGGAACCGGAAGTTGTGGCGAAATTGGCGATCGACTATTTGAGCCATCCTGATAGGTTAGCAGAAATGTGCGATCGTTTGCGATCGGTTCGAGGAGAATCAGGGGCTGCAAATAAAATTGCTGAATTGGTTTGTGGACAACTTGATTTGCAATAATAAATAAAATCTTGTAGATACTGTCTTAGTCTGTCAAGGGTAGCAGTCAAATAATTAGGATCGAAAGGCTTTTGGGATTTCAAAGTCCCAAAAGCCGAATGCACCACACCCCACACTAAAGTCCTTTAAGGAAGCAATACACTTGAGGTAAAACTGCCATGTAAACCGTAAGGAATATGATGCTTCAAGTGCAGACGTGCTACAGGCCCTTTGGTGATATCGCGAGCATCTAAAATCACTAAGCTCGATCGATGTTTAGCAGCATCATACATCAACATCAGCAACCAACCATCATCCTCAGCCGTCGCTGTGTCAGGCGAAACAACGCGAGGCACAAAAACTGGTTCCCCAGCAAAGCCGCGCGGTGCCACACTCCAAATTTGCTGGTCTCCCGTCAAGAAATCCACCTTCATAATAGCTTGTAAAGGAGCATATCCCGTCGCAGAATTAGCAGCACCGATGTAAAGATACCGATAAGGTTGTCCAGCATAATTTGGATGCAAAGTGGGAAATTCGCAGCATCTACTTTCAATCACTTTATGTTCGACAGTATTATCTGATAGATTCAATTTGAACCGCCACAATTCGCCAGCGGGAAGGCTGTCAAAATCAATTTCCAGGAAATCGCCATCTGGCCCAACATTAGGGAATGATTCGTAGCAAACTGAGTCTACAAAAACTTCGCCTTTTTCTTCCCATGCGTTGCAGTGATGGAACACAAAACAAGGTTCAGTTTCCAATATTTTCACCTCGTCAGTGCCATTGCGAGGAATCAAAATTGCTTGCGTCGGCTTCTTTGGCGAAAATTGAATACACTGGGCTGCACTGCGTGTTCCTAATACAAAAGGTAAAGGATTGAAGGAGACGGGATTTTGGAAAAATATGCAGTAATTTGGGGTAATTACCATATCATGCAGAAAGGCAAAACCAGGGATTATATGAGCGTGACTCTGCAAAAGTTTGCCGCTTTCATCAAACTCATAAATAGTGATTGTACTCGACAAGCCAGGTTTGACTGAAAAGTTGACGAGCGTATCTCCTGCTCCATTTTGACCCTTTTCAATTCTGGGGTGAGCCGCGAAGGGTTCACCGGGTTTCAATATGCCGTCTAAGCTATCTAAACCAAGGGTTTCTAAGGTGCAAGGGTCGAGTCTGTAGGGCTCTGCTGCTTCCCATAGTGCTAATAGTTTGCCACCCCAATAAATGATGTTTGTGTTGGCAATGTTTTTGATTTTTAGGTCAAAAATATTGTTGATCCAGCCCCCTGGTTTCTGTGTACCAAAAACGCCTCGATGAAGAATTTTTCCGGCTGTTTGTTCTGCTAAATAGCCTTCGGTATGGATAAATCGGTTGCGGAAGTGGGCGCGCCCGTCGGAAATTGCGATCGCACAAATCATCCCATCGCCGTCAAATGGGTGGTGGATTCGTTCGCCATTGATGTCTAGCAAGCCGGGCCCGTTGCGAAAGAATGTGCCTTGTAAGTCGGCGGGGATTTCGCCTTCTATGTCGTCAATCCAATAGTCGAATTCGTTGCGTTGGGATTCGTAGCCACGTTGCCAGTCTATGCGATCGTATGATAAGGTTTTGGCTGCTGTTTTGACTTGAGAATTTTCTGTGTTTTGCATGGGTAAATTTATGGAATCGTTTTTTTTAACGCAGATAAATTGTGATATTTTGCGTTAGTCGGATGTGCGAGATTCTGAGATTACTGTCGGTACTAAGTCGGGAAAATATTCGGGCATGAAATGTTGTCCACCTGGTTTGGCACAGCCTAGTTCTGGTTCTAATAGTGGTAGAGAATTTTGGTAGTCTGGTTCACTGTTTTCTGTACTGTCGGCGGGTAGCCAACTGAGGAATGGTAGTGGTAGAAGTGTAGACAGGTTGGTGATGACTACTAGCAGCCAGAGATTGTCGAAATTGCGATCGGTAATTCCTAGCCAGTGGGTGATAATTGCACCGCCTTCATAGGAGATGATTCCAGCTAAATTTGTGATGGACATCAGCACTGCAAATAAGGTTGCTTCCACGCCGCGAGGACACAATCGCGCCGAGAGTACCAGCACCGGCATATAAGCAATTTGTCCGATTACTGTCAGGATCAGGCTATCTCCAATACTGAACCACTGATCGTCAATTCCTAAACTTCGGTTGGCATGAGTTACTAATAATAAAGTAGTCATGCCCAAAGCAGTTGCAATCACTGTTGACCAGCCGAAAATCACTCGAAATGGAATTGCTTTGAGGAAGCGCTGAAACAACCAGATTCCCGCGAGGGCGGCAAGGCTGGTAACGAGGCGCACTCTGCCTAGAAATTCTGGTTGAAACCCTAGTTCGTTGGTAGTGAAAAAGAAGAAAGCAGAGTCTGAACTTGGGGTAGATTGCCACAGGAATAGAAAGGCGGTTGGCAACCAAATACTTTTTTGGCGAACAGCTTGACGGAGTTGTTTGAGTTGGTCTTTTACTGTTTCAAAGTCTGTTCTTTTGTTGATTTTTTCTTCTGTAATTAACCACGCTGTTGCTGATACAATTAGTGGGAAAGATGCGGTGATTAAAAAGATGGTGTGGGTCGAGAAGTGTTGGAGTAAAGAACCACTGAGATAGGCTGTAATTAATCCGCCGAGGGCTGATGCGCCCCAAGAAAGAGATTGCAAGGAACCGGCATCAGTAACGGATTCTTTTCGGGCTCTTTCGACGATTAGGGAGTCGGCGATGACGTCGCTGACTGCGAGGGAAAGGGAACTCAGGGCGATCGCGCCTGTAGCAGCAAAGGGTGTGTGTATTATGGTGGCGAGGGCAATCCATGCTGCTGTCCCCAACAGCCCGGAGAGGACGATATAAGGCCGTCTGCGGTAGCCGAATATGGGCAATCCGTCGGACATGAAGCCGAATAGGGGTTTGATAATCCAAGGTATGGCGACGACGCCCAGCATTGCTGAGACTTCGGCTGGGCTCATGCCGAGTTCGTCTTTGAGGAAGAAGCTCACGGCTAAACGGGCTAGTCCGAGGATGCCTTGGACGAAGTAAATGAGTAAGATGGCTATGAGTTCGGGGGTTGGCTCATTCCCAAAGAATACTTTTTCTTTTAAGGATTCTTTGAGTTTGCTGAAGCCAGATGGGGAAACGAGCATTTGAGCAATATTTCTTAATGAATCTCAATAATATTTATAACATATTCTTAACGAGTTGGGGTAAACGAACCGCGAAGGCGCGAAAAACACGAAGGGAGAAAAAGAAGAGTTATGATTATCAATCCTGAAGATGTACCAGAAAGTACAGGTTCTAATTATCCTCAGCAATTCAAATCTGCTGTGGCTGGAAGAGTGAAAAAACGCTTGGGTAATGCGGCTGGCTTGCAGAATTTTGGGGTAAATCTAGTCAGGCTTACACCGGGAAGTTGTTCTGCTCTCCGACATTGGCATAGTTGTCAAGATGAGTTTATTTATGTTCTGGAAGGGGAAGTTACTTTGGTGACTAATTCGGGAGAACAAGTGCTAAAATCGGGTATGGCTGCGGGTTTTCCTGCGGGTGATGCAGATGGTCATCATTTAGTTAATCGCACCAATTTAGATATGGTTTATCTGGAAATTGGCGATCGCACTTCCGGCGATTCTGCCAATTATCCTGATGATGATTTGATCGCAAAAGCAGGCGAGAAAGGTTGGATTTTTACGCACAAAAATGGTGAGCTTTATGAGAGTTGAAAAAACATGAGTCAAGTGAATCTTTGGACTTCGGCGGAACACGCTTTGGGCTATCTGGCTAAGGCCGATCGCATTCCTCATCGCACTGAAGGTGAAGCTGTACTTTTGGGGGAAGTGCCGAAAAATGTGAAGCGGATTCTGGATATTGGTACGGGGGATGGGCGGTTGTTGGGTTTGCTTAAGTGCGATCGGCCAAATGTTGCAAGTGTCGCGATCGACTTTTCGCCTACAATGTTGGAAAAAGTCAGAATTCGCTTTGCTGATGACAAAAATGTGACGGTAATCGAACACAATCTTGATGAAACGTTGCCGGATTTAGGCAAGTTTGATGCGATTGTTTCTAGTTTTGCAATCCATCACGTAATTGACGATCGCAAACTTTCGCTTTATACCGAGATTTTCAACCTCTTGGAACCCGGAGGCATTTTTTGCAATTTGGAACACGTAGCGTCGGCAACAGAGGCTTTGCACGAGAAATTTCGAGAGGCGCTTGGCATTAGCGATTCGCCTGACGATCCATCTAATAAATTGCTCGATGTCGAAACACAATTGAGCTGGTTTAGAGAAATTGGTTTTATAGATGTAGATTGTTATTGGAAATGGTTGGAACTCGCTTTATTAGTTGGTGTCAAACCTATTTAATTTGTAGGGACACGGAACTGCCGTTTCCCTACTGAATTAAATTAAATCTGGTACTTGAGGTTTAATTTTTTGCTCGTACCAATTCATTAACGGGGTCGAAGTAATTCCATGCAAGATCACAGAAATCACAATTGTTGTAAAAGTAATCCAAGCAATTCTTTCGCCTAGTTCGCCTTTTAAACCGTGACCAAAAGCATAGGTCAGATAATAGATAGAACCGACACCACGAATGCCAAACCAACCGCATAACCAGCGGCTGGCTGGGTGCAAAGGACTACCGATCGTACTAATCCAAGCTCCCAACGGTCGAATCAAAAAAATTGATAATCCAGCCACTAACATCGTATCGGCTCCAAAAGCTAATATAGGTTTTACGCGAAGTAGTGATCCTAAAAGTAAAATAGTTGCTACTTCCATTAACTTTTCGATGCGCTCAGTAAAGTGGAGTTGGGAAAGCGGTTTTTCGGGATCGCGGTAACTGCGCTGCACTACAATTCCTGCTACAAAAACAGCGAGAAATCCGTAGCCATTGACTACTTCTGTGAGAGAATAGGTGAGCAAGATTGTACTTAATGCAATGAAATCTTCCATTAATTCATCTGCTGGTCGATAGCGTTGCAGTCTTTTATCGATCCAGGTGACGGCTTTAGCGACTAAAATGCCCATGACAATCCCTGCGAAAATTGCCCAAATGACATCGACTACTACCCACTGCGAAAACCAGTTCGGCAAATTATCATCTTTTAGGGTATAAATTCCGAAATAAACAAAGGGAAAAGCTAGGGCATCGTTTAAACCACCTTCGGATGTTAAAGCAAAACGCAATTCATCTCGATCGTCTAGATGTGCTAACTGAACTTCTGAGGCTAAAACTGGATCGGTGGGAGCGAGAATTGCTCCCAATAAAATTGCAGCACCCCAATCTAAACTCAAAAAGAAGTGACCAATTCCGGCAACAGCAAAAATCGAAATAGGCATTAAAAAACCGATCAGTCGCGCTGTGGAATTCCAAGCCCAAGGTTGCAGTGGGCGATTCATTTTTAAGCCGCAACTAAACAGAGAAACAATAACTACAAATTCTGTGAGTCTTTCTAAAAATTGAGCTTCGGGGCGCAATTCAATTAGCTTGACACCGTAGGGCCCCAATCCGATGCCGACTAACAGGTAAATTAAGGCATAAGATAGTGGCAATCGTGAAATCCATCCTGAACCTAATGTGACAATCAGTAGGAGGATGCCAATAACTAACAAGTTAAGAATGTAATTATCCACCATAGTGATCGCACTTTAATAAAGTTTCACAAGTGCCATCTTGGCAGGTAAAAACTTCTCGTGCATCTGTCACCAGTTATATTCTACCATCCTCCTAAAGTTATATTTATGAGTTATGAGTTATTAGAAACAACAACAAACAAGCATAAGACAAATAACTAATGCCCTATGCCCTATGCCCTATGCCCTATGCCCTATGCCCTATGCCCTATGCC
>NZ_JAKJHX010000010.1:5000-69080 GCF_021648855.1 Tychonema litorale BBK16
CGTTTACTTTGGGAGAAGCAAAACAGAGAATCCTGCAAAAGTTTAAAGTGCGATCGCTCGAAGGTATGGGATGCGGACATCTTCCCCTCGGCGTTCGCGCCGCCGGTGGCTTGTTGCAATATCTCGAAGAAACTCAAAAAGGAAATGCAGTTCCTTTGCAAATATTACACACTTATACGCTAACGGATTTTCTTACACTAGACTACCAAACTCGTCGCAATCTAGAAATTACTCAAACTGTAAGAGATGGGGTTTTTCATGGTTCTTTACTGTGGGCTATAGACAAAACTAGCACTGCAATGGGAGGCCGAGCTTTAAGGCGCTGGGTGTTACAACCTTTGCTGAATATTAAAGGTATTTGTGCGCGACATGACACGATCCAAGAATTAGTAGAAAACAACCCTCTGCGCCAAGATTTACAGCAGTTATTGCGTCAGATTTACGACATTGAAAGACTCACTGGCCGTGCTGGTTCTGGAACAGCTAGCGCGCGAGATTTAGTCGCTTTAGCTAATTCTTTGGAAAAATTGCCGGAGCTAGCGGTTGTCGCAGCCCAAGGTCGATCGCCGTATTTGAAAGCACTGCAAAATATACCACCAATTTTAGAAGAATTGGCAACTAAAATTCACGCTAATTTAGTTAACGAACCGCCGATTCATTTAAAAGAAGGAGGGCTAATTCGTTCTGGCATTAATCCCCTACTAGATGAAATGCGGCAAACTGCATCAGCAGACCTGGATTGGGTTAGAAATTTAGAAGCAAATGAAAGAAAACGCACCGGAATCTCTAATTTAAAAGTAGCCTATAATAAAGCTTTCGGATATTATATTAGTATAAGTAAATCTAAAGTAGACCAAGTACCAAATGACTATACCCGCAAGCAAACTCTCACCAATGAAGAACGCTATAGCACTGAGGAATTAAAAGAAAGAGAAGTGCGAATTCTGACAGCGCGAGAAGATTTAAATCAACTAGAATATGATATTTTTGCTCAAGTGCGCGCCGAAGTAGGAGAACACGCCGAAATTATTCGCAATGTTTCCCGCGCGGTGGCGGCGGCGGACGTTTTGTGCGGTTTTGCAGAAGTAGCTGTTTATCAGAATTACTGTCGTCCGAATATGGTTGAAAGTCGCGAAATTAAAATTATTGAAGGGTGTCATCCGGTGGTTGAAAAGTCTTTACCTCCGGGATTTTTTGTGCCGAATTCGGCTTTTTTGGGTCGGGAAGAATCGTTAAATCGACCCGATTTAATTATTTTAACGGGGCCGAATGCTAGTGGCAAAAGTTGTTATTTGCGGCAGGTGGGTTTGATTCAGTTGATGGCGCAAATGGGGAGTTTTGTGCCGGCGAAGGCTGCTACTTTGGGAATTTGCGATCGCATTTTTACCCGTGTCGGTGCGGTGGATGATTTGGCAACTGGTCAGTCCACATTTATGGTAGAAATGAATGAAACTGCAAATATTCTTAATCATGCAACGTCAAAATCATTGGTTTTGTTAGATGAAATTGGGAGGGGAACGGCAACGTTTGACGGACTTTCGATTGCTTGGTCTGTGGCAGAATACTTAGCCAATGAGATTCGGGCGCGGACAATTTTTGCTACACATTATCACGAGTTGAATGAGTTAGCTTCTATTTTAAATAATGTGGCAAATTATCAGGTGACAGTGAAAGAATTGCCGGATCAAATCGTATTTTTGCATCAAGTTCAGCCTGGAGGTGCTGACAAGTCTTACGGAATTGAAGCGGGGAGATTAGCGGGTTTGCCAGCGTCGGTGATTGAGAGGGCGAGACAGGTGATGAAGCAGATTGAGAAACATAGTAAAATTGCGATTGGACTGCGGAAAGGTGTTAAAAAAGACTGTGAGGGCGAACAATTGAATATTTTTGAGGATTAGATTTTTAATTAGGGTTTGCTGAATAATCGATCGCAAACCAATAACAGGAGCGATCGATATATTCAGCAAGCCCTAACTAGAAAAAGTTGAAGGATTGAGATAAATTATCCGATCGCGTCCTTCTAGTTTAGCTTGATAAAGCGATCGATCCGCTTCCCCAATCAACCAGTCAATAGATAGTTCAGGATTAGGTACTGTAGTAGCGATTCCGATACTCATAGTTACACACTTATTTGCCTTGGAGAATGCGTGAGGAATTGCCTGAGCTTTCAAATCGCTGCGAATTGATTCAGCAACCCGCATTGCGCCTTGAGCGTCAGTCTGGGACAAAATCACTGCAAATTCTTCGCCGCCATAGCGAGCAGATAAATCGCCTCCTCGCTGAGCATTTAGATTTAAAATTTCAGCGACTTTTTTTAAACATTCATCTCCTCCTTGATGTCCGTAATGGTCGTTATAGAGTTTGAAAAAATCCAGATCCAACAAAATCAAAGATATTGGTTCTTGATTTCTAGCCATCCGCTGCCATTCCGAGTGTAATGTTTTGTCAAAACAGCGACGGTTAGCAATCTGAGTCAAACCGTCCACAGACGCGAGTCTTTGTAGGGCGCGGTTAGCAGCTTCTAACTCTAATTTAGTCTGTTCTAAAGCTACATTTTGCTGAACCAATTTTTTACTTTGCCGTTTTTCTTGTTCGTATAAACTTCTGATTGAAGCTTCGGCTTCTTGCAATTCTTTTTCCGCATATTTGCGCTTAACAAACTGCCCCAATTGGGAACCAACAGCAGCCATCATCTGAAGCAAGTCTTCATCCGATGGTTGTTTGATCCGACAGAAAAAAGTCATTACTCCTACAATTTGACCGCTAGCGCGAATCGGGAAACCGAAGGCAGAACTCAGACCTGCTTTGGCTGCTAAATGCGATCGCCTAAAATTGCCATCTTTAAGAATATCAGTAATCCACTGCGGATAACCAGTGTTCCAAACCACTCCCGGCAAACCCTCACCAGGCTCAAGAATAATCTGCTGGCAATTTTCCACAAACTGGCCAACTTCATTCCCTCGCCACCAAACTCCCACTCGCATCATAAAAGGAACTTCTTCCACAGGAGTATCTGGAGTCGCGAACAAAAATCGGACTTTTCCGCGCTGATTATCTGCATCAAATTTAGCCTCTTTTTCATCCACAGGTGTCCAAAGTTCACCAAGATCCCACCCCAAACTTTCACAGATAGCTTGCAAAATTTTCGGAGTTGCGCTCTCTAAAGAACCAGATTCTGACATGATGTGAGCTACGGCATACTGTGCGGCTTGACGCTTTTTTATCCGCTGTTGCTCGGTAATATCTCTGCCAATATAGACAAAATCTTGTAGGGTTTCAGTTTCTAAGTGCTTGCTTTCTATGCTTGTCTTGATAGTAGAGCAGGAAAAAGCGACAGTCAAATTTAAACCTTTTTTAGTATGGCAAATTACTTTTACTTGATGCCATGATTCGTTTTTGAGTTCCGTAGGTAACTGGCTGACTTGACGCAGTAAGTCTTCGTTAGGGGTAATCATGGAAATTGGTTTACCGATTAATTCTAATTCGGTGTATCCAAATAATATTTGGGTGGATTTATTTACTTTTTTGATTTTCCCAGATGCCGTTGTCACTAATAAGATATCATTGATTGAATTCAGAATCTCCTCAATGTAATCGCGAGATGTAGATAGAGTATTGACTTTGATGCTGTTTTCATTTACTGATTGAACCATGCTTTGCTGAAGATTGGTACTATCTGTTACGTCTTCACAGAAAATAATTAAACTCTCAGGTTTTAATTGACCTTTACAGCCAAAAACATATAAATCCAGATACAAATAAGATCCATCATTTAAAACTCTTGTGATTGATTTTAATTGGAAATTCGGCTGTTTTTCTTCAAGGATATCATCTAGGATTTCTTCTATTCCGATTAGTTCGGGAAAACTATCGCGCACATCTTTTCCTTTTTCGACCCCATCACAAATATCAGCGAAATCTTGAACGTTCAAAGATGTTTCTTGAATTTTCAGTTCTCTATCGACTTCGAGGTATTCAATTCGACGCAAGGATAATAGTTTGTCGAGAATATTATTAATACTTCTAGAGTGAATATGTAAACTTAATTTTGGGAGCATTTCGTTACGGTAGAACATCAATTTAAAATGTTAGTCGGTGCCGAAACATCAGGACACGGCAGTGCCGTGTCCCTACAGTTAATCAGGGTAGGGACACGGCACTGCCGTGTCCTCTATTGAGAGGAGTCTGGATTAAGGCTAGATTTATTCATGAAATATAGCGGTTGGCACTATTTCTGCAACACGTTTTAATTGTAGATTCCCTGATATTGATGGCAACCGCTATAGTTGAGGGTGACGAGGTATTGATTGAAATGTTTCATTGAGTAGACATTACCTTTATAAAGGGTAACTGTTTGGGGTATTTATGTCAAGTTTTGTGGAGGCTCTGATATCTGTATAATGATACAATCTTAAATAATTTGTATAAAATATTAAACATATTCTACTAAATGCTGAGACTGATTACAGACTTTGATGGTCCAATAATGGATGTGTCCGATCGCTATTATCGAGTTTATCAGCAATGTCTTGCGGAGACTCAAGGTTCTGACAAACAGGTGCGGGAACTCCCGAAAGCAGAGTTTTGGGACATGAAGCGGGCGCGGGTTCCCGAAACCGAAATCGGCATTCTCTCAGGATTGGACGCTACCCAAGCTGGTGAATTTGCCCAAAAACGCCGTCAAACTGTTCATACCTTCCCCTATCTGAAGTACGATCGACTAGCCCCTGGAGGGGTGGAAACGCTAGAAAAGGTACAACGGGCTGGAGTAGATTTAGTAGTGATGACGATGCGTCGCGTCAGGGAACTGGACGAGGCTTTCAACCGCTGCAATTTAGGGAGATTTTTCCCAGAAGACCGCCGTTATTGTCTCCCCAACGATTATGTTAAAACCGGGGATGTGAAAGATAAGCCGTTGCTGATGGCAAAAGCTCTCGCCGAACTGCCGCAGGCTTCTGATATTTGGATGGTTGGTGATACGGAGGCAGACATCGTAGCAGCTAAGACTCACGGTGTCAAGGTTATTGGTGTTTTGTGCGGGATTCGCGATCGATCGCAATTAGAAAGTCAACAACCAGATTTAATTGCCAACAATTTGGGCGAAGCAGTTGAGATGATTTTTGATCGATCGCCCCGATAAATCAGTGAACAGTCAACAGTGAACTGTTCACTAAAAAGATCAACTTAATGACTGTTAAACTATCGTAAAAAACTGCTGACTAGCCACAGAGTTAAAAACGTAAACAAAGCAATAAATTTCTCTGTTGTGATGAATGCGGGATTAACCGCAGAGGTTAAAAGACCTCCCAGCAACAAGCCGATAACTAGGGCTAGCATAGTGATCAGCACAGCCCGACCAAATTTTTGTTCCTTGCGATTCAGAAAATAAAGACAACAGCCGACCCCTAGAGCTAGAGTCAACTGTAGTAGAGAATTATTAGCTGATGGATAAATACTCAGCCCACCCAATCCTGCATAAATTCCAGCCGGCCACAGAATATCTGATCGACTAGGAGTATCGATGAGCCGTTGCAGCCAAGCAGGACTACCAGACGGAGGAGACGGAGTAAAGCTGGTCGGTGGAGGACTCAACCGCTCAGGAAAGCGGATGCGTTCGGGTACTTTAATTTTACCCTCCTGTCGTTGTCGCAAACGATCCATGAGGATCGCGTCGTAAGCAGCTTCGATCGATTCCAAACGTTTTTGATCGTCGCTGTAATGTTCAGCTAGACGAGTGCGGGCTTCTTGCACTTCATCAAAAGAAGCATTTTCATCGACCTCAAGCAGTTGATAGGGAGTTGGATCACTCATTTTAATAACCCGCTGGAGACTCTAATTATATAGTGCAATCTTAACAAGAGGAAAGCGGGGCGGGGGCTTTGCCGCTTTCGCAAAAAGCTTAGTTGCTAGTTTTTAGGGACACGGCACTGCCGTGTCCCTACTTACCTGGAATCTACTGTAAAATCTACCTTCAGGAGGAAGTTGTCGCGCCGCGACTGACAATTCCAGACCACTGAACTTTTTTAAGTGGATCGCGGCGGTAGGAAAAAAAGCGATCTGAGTCAGAATAAGTACAGTGAGGAGCGATCGCCACTTGAGAAGAATTAATTCCCAACTGTTGCAATTGCAGAGCATTGCAGCGCCGAACATCCAAACGTACTTTTCCCGGTGCTGGATCGGCGAACACAGGCGTTTCGGGAAGTTGGTGCAAAAACTTTAGAATGCTGTCGGCTGTCGCACTAACCGCACTCTTGGGAACAATAGTAGCTCCCAGTTTCGCTGCTACTTCCACAGATACCTGGTAAACCTGTCCAGCGATGGCCGGCCCCATAGCAATCCTCAGATTTTCTAGTTGACTGCCAAGAGCTACAAGTTGATCTATCGCCTCTGGTAATATCTTAGCAGCAGTCCCGCGCCAACCTGCGTGCACTGCGGCAACGAGTCCCGTGCGATCGTCAGCAATCAACACAGGTACACAATCCGCCGTACAAACCCAAATCGCCTCAAACGGACGCTCCCCAACCAAACCATCAGCCTCAGAAAAGATTTCAGCAACAGTTTCCGACCCTTGAGAACCAGCCGAAACCGGAGAAATCTCACCAGTCTTGAGTACCAAATTGCCATGTACCTGCTTGACCCGATAAACTGGCGCTCCGGGCGAAAGAACTTCCACTAAGTCGATCGGGCCGCGGGGCGAAAACTGAGCTGTAAAAAAACCGTGAGACCAAGGTGCAAGCAAGCTACAAGTCAGATAGGGTAAACCTTCCCAAGTCTGCCACTCCCAAGTAACACCGTGAGGTTCTCCAACGCATTCAGAGTCCCGAAAAATTTTCAAGCGATCGCCAGCTAAACTCATAAAATCCCATCCTTCCAAAAGCGAGTCATTGATGTTGTATCAATAATTAATAATTTTGCCAATTAAGCCGAGTAAATTGAATCGCCCAGCCAGGTTTGACCCAGAAACTGGGATACAAGCCCCGTTCTTCTAGGACGGCTTTATGTCATAATTTGATTGGTTGAAATGCCCACCTAAGATTGCAGCGATATATACTCGTTTTGAGTTGAAACCGAGACTGATCCAGTAATAGGGAAAGACTGAAGGGCAATGGTTAAATCCAACCTGGAAGCAAAATAAAAAGTATTGTTAATGTTTTTCAAACAAAACGATACACATAGTCGGGATAGGGCATTGCCACGACTTAAAATGAACAGGTCGACTAAGTAAAACTACTTCGGTAGTATTGGTCTATGAAGTGTTAAGAATCCCCGTACCTTAAGGTCGGGGAGTATGTCAAAATAAATTCGAGCCTAACTTCGAGTTCCTTGGACCCATGTTGAGTTGGGAAAAAAATCGTGAAACCAGTTTCAGACAAGCATTGGACAACCCCCGTGAACACCAAAGAGCAAAATAAGAAGCCTACAGGCGCACAGAATCTGAAGCGTCTCTTGTCCGATCGCTCCCTGCTGGTGGGACTAGGTTGCCTTGCCAGTTTGGGGCTACTAAGCAAAGGCGTAGTTTGGGCACAAACCGAAATTCCAACCGCAGAACAAGCTGCCCCCGGCGCAGCAGACCTTCAACCCTTATTTGAAGCTCCTCTCCCGGTACAATCGGCTCCAATCGCAGAAAGCGATCCAACCGTAGATATGGCGCGGGAGCCTCGCTACCAGGAACCAGCTTACGAAGCAGAATATGCCCAACCCCCAGCCGCACCTGCGACCCCAAACTATTATCTCCCAGAACCCGCACTGATTCCGCTACCGGAGTCCACTGCTCAGGAGCCGGCACCTCCTTTTGAGGCACCAGTTAACCCCGCCAATGCTTACAACGATCGCTCAAACTACAATAGCTATGAACCGCCAACGATTGTAGAATTTGCAGAGCGATCGAGAGGCTGTGAACAAAGCGGTGCTTGTGCGCCTTCGGCAATTTCTGAGGCAGCCACAGCAGATGCTGGGCCGACAAACAACAGCAACCCCAATCCCATCGCTCGTGACTCCTATGTTGCCGCCCCTCCATCTGGGAATGTTCCAAGGAATGTTGCAGGCAATAGTGGTGACAAGGCTACCGCTACACTCGGTCAAGCCATTCAAAAAATAGGCGGTCAGGTTTGGGGTGTTGGCACTAGACAGCCAAAATCTGTTGACGGACAAGTGGCTGATTCGGCTAATCCAGCCTATTCCGCTAACTCAGGCGAATCGACAGAGGCCGGATATTATGCTAACGCTGTATCTTCTGGATATTCTGGGCGAGACTCAAGTCCAGGATCTAGCATAGGACTCGGCCCCATTGAAGTCGGCCCGATTAGTGTCAGCAGCGGTAGCAATACAGGTTTTGCTTATTACAATCTCACCCCACGTCCAGCAGGTAAGCCCGGAAATGGAAATACCAGTCTGCTGTTTCCACTATCCATTGCTGCGGCAATTACTTCGCCGTTTGGGTGGCGGACTCATCCAGTTATGGGTCACGGTAGGTTTCACACTGGGACTGACTTGGGAGGGGAGATGGGAACACCTGTGCTGGCTGCTTATGCGGGTCAAGTCGCGATCGCCGATTGGTTAGGTGGCTATGGTTTGACAGTGGTGCTCAATCACAAGAAAAACTCTCAGGAAACTCTCTACGGACACCTTTCGGAACTGTTTGTGAAGCCTGGAGAGTGGGTGAAACAAGGAGATGCCATCGGCCGCGTCGGTAGTACGGGAATGTCTACCGGCCCTCACCTCCACTTCGAGATCCGGCAAATGACGGCTCAGGGTTGGGTGGCGATCGATCCGGGTTCTCAGCTAGAATTTGCCCTAGCCAGAATGATCGGCACTTTGGAAACTGCTAAATTACCACCAAAAATGCCAGACATTCTGCCAGCAAAAGACCTGAAGGGATTCAAAGATTTGGAAAATAATCTGCCCCAACTCCCACCTCTACCAGTGGGAATGGACATCGAAGTCCACAATATCCAACCACCATTTCCTGAATTACTGAAAGCTGATGTTGTGGCGGCTCAACTGAAAAAATCGCCAGTATCATCACCAAAAATTGAGAAAACTCAGAAGCAAGCTAGCAGATAAACATTGGGAAAATTAGCAATTGAGGACACGGCAGTGCCGTTTCCCTACCCAAAATAATTGGGAAATAATTTGGACACGGCAGTGCCGTTTCCCTACCCGATTAATTGTAGGGACACGGCACTGTCGTTTCCTGATTATGGGTAATTTGACTTATTATTAAGAAATGACATCGACAAAACTTAACGTCTCTGTTAAAGGAACAGGATTTCCCATCCTGTGTTTGCACGGCCATCCAGGTTCCGGCAATTGTATGTCTGTTTTCACAGAACACTTATCTCGGCGGTTCCAAACCATCTCTCCAGACTTGCGGGGATATGGTAAAAGCCGCACTTCTATTCCCTTTGAAATGAGCGATCATCTCCTCGATTTGGAAGCAGTTTTAGACCGATTGGAGATCGATCGCATTTTAGTGATCGGGTGGTCTTTGGGAGGGATTTTAGCCCTGGAATTAGCGATGAAATATCCGCAGCGAATTACGGGTTTGATTATACTCGCATCCGCAGCTAAACCGAGAGGAAGTCACCCTGCCATATCTTGGCAAGATAACCTTTATACGGGTTTAGCGGGAATCATCAATTGGGTGATACCGGGTTGGCAGTGGAATATCGATACTTTTGGCAGGCGATCGCTCTTTCGTTACTTGATACAGCAGCATACAAGCACCCCTTACCGCTATTTAGCTGCCGCAGCTATTCCTGCCTATCTTCAGACTTCTAAGATGGCTACAAATGCGTTAAATGTGGCTCTCAGGGCTGGATATAACCGACTACCCAACCTGGGTGAAATTCAATGTCCTTGCTTATTCATGGCTGGAGAGGGCGATCGGCACATCACCTCAGCATCCAGTTTAGAAACAGCCCAACACCTGAATGACTGTCAGTGGCTGTGCTATCCAAATACAGCCCACTTATTCCCCTGGGAAATTCCCGATCGGGTACTCGCAGATATTGATCGCTGGATCGATTCCCTCCCAGAGTCAGCTTTAATTCTTAGTTAATCTAAGATTGTTAACTACGCCGAATATTAAAACAACACCAATCTTGGCGCTTCCACAAAGTAGCGACAATCCAACCGTTCTGTTCGAGAGTATCAGCAATTGGCTTAGCTTGATCGAGCAGAATGCCGCTGAGTACGGCCCAAGTTGTGGGTTTGCTAATTTCCGTGAATTGGGGAATTAAATCGATGATTACTTCTGCTAAAATATTGCACATGAAACCGTCTAAAGGCTCATTGACCAGTTCTTTTAGCCGATCAATACTACCGAGTTCGGAAACTAACTGCTGCGAGTTAATGCGGTTGAGTTGTCTGTTGCTAATGGTCGATCGCACCGCCAAAGGATCTGTATCCAAAGCATAAACCTTTGTGGCTCCCAACAACACTGCGCCGATCGACAAAATACCCGATCCGCAGCCAATATCGGCAAGTACATATTTTTTGTCATCAAAACCGAGACGCATTTCCAGCGACTCCAGACAAAGCTGAGTGGTAGCATGAGCACCAGTACCGAAAGCTACACCGGGATCTAAACGCAAAATGAGGCGATCGGGATTAGTCGGTAAAGGCAACCAAGCCGGATAAACTAAAAAGCGATCGCCAATTTCTTGAGGTTGCCAATACTGCTTCCAAGTATTGCCCCAATCCTCTTCCTCAATCAAATCCCACTGCATAGCTGGCAAAGGCAAACCCGCGCAGAGGGCATCTTGGCGCAGCCATAACGACAGGGCGGCCAAATCCAGCAATCCAGCCTTTTCTTCGGGGAGGTAAGCCGACATCAAACAAGAATTGCTTTTCATCTGACTGACACTTCCCTGACAGCCGAACATTTCCAAACGCCAGAAGATGATGTCCTCTAATGCCGGATCGCAAAGAACTCGAATTTCCCACCAGCTATGTGCCATAACGATTTTATATTTTAGATTTGAGACTTTAAATTGGGGGGTAGGAATCGAGATATTAATACACCAATTAATATTTTGAAGAGGGCAATTAGATCAATTCAGGTTGCACCGGAATGATGTTGAGTGTTAACTGCGCCGAGAAAGAGCCCTTCGATTACGCTCAGGATAAATGCCCTGCGTTGGGTTGACTGTTTGAATAATACCGATGCAACCGGAAATAATATTACAGATTTAAATCGGGCAACCACGGGGGGATTGCCCCTACAAAGAATCAAACAGCCCCCGTTATAACGACACGCTATAACGGGGAGAATCTCACAATACCTCAGAGATTGACTGTATAAGCGTCCCGAATCCCTGGAACTTTGATGATTTCAGCCAAAATCCCCTCTGGTAAAGGGTCATCCAGGCTCAGAACCATCACTGCGTCACCACGCACGATTTTACGGCCTACCTGCATACTGGCAATATTGACATTAAAACTGCCCAACTGGGAACCAATTCTGCCAATAATTCCCGGCATATCGCGATGCAAGGTAAATAACATATGGTGAGTGGGAGCAACGTTGACTGGGAAATCGTCAACGCTGGTAATCCGAATTTCGCTGTCCCCAAGCACAGCACCGGTGACGGTGTGTTCGCCGAGAGTTCCCTTGGCATTGAGGCGCAGGGAGCCTGTGTAGTCGCGAATGGAAGCGTCTCTGGTTTCAACGACGCGAATTCCGCGTTCTTTGGCTTCGATGCTGGCGTTGACGTAGTTAACGCGCTCTCGCAAGGCTTGGGAAAGTAGGCCTTTGAGAGAGGCGACGACTACGGGCTGGCTTTGATTACTTGCCAATTCGCCTTGGAGTTGGACGTTGAGGTAATCGACTCGGCCTCCGGCTAGTTGGCTGACAAGGTTGCCGAGGGTTTCGGCGAGTTGCAGGTATGGTTTGAGTTTTTCGATCGAGTCTGGGTAAATTCCTGGTATGTTAACAGCCGATCGCGCTGGCAATCCTAATAGTACATCACGGATTTGTTCGGCAACGTCGATCGCCACATTCACTTGAGCTTCGGCGGTGGATGCACCCAAGTGAGGTGTCAGCACGATGTTTTGGCCAACACTCCGCAGAGGAGAATCAGCTTCGAGGGGTTCATTTTCATAAACATCGATCGCAGCGCCAGCAATCTTCCCGGATTTAATCGCTTCAGCTAGGGCTGCTTCGTCGATGATGCCACCTCTAGCACAGTTAATGATGCGGGCCGTAGGCTTCATCTTCGATAGCACTTCAGCATTAATTAGGTGCTTAGTTTCGGGGGTTTTGGGGATGTGCAGTGTGATGTAGTCAGATTCGCACATCAGCAATTCGAGTTCTACTAAGCGACAACCCAACTGTTCGGCTCTTTCGGCGGAAATAAAAGGATCATAGGCTAGGAGTTTCATGCCCATTGCTTTGGCTGCGGCGGCGAAGTGGGAACCGATTTTGCCTAAACCGACGATACCGAGGGTTTTTTTGTAAACTTCTACGCCAATGAAGCGATTGCGTTCCCATTTACCACTTTTGACAGATGCGTTGGCTTCTGGGATGTGACGGGACATGGAGAGCATCATGGCGATCGCGTGTTCGGCCGCCGCGATCGTGTTACCTTCGGGGGAGTTGACGACGACAATTCCTTTGCGGGTGGCGGCGGGTACGTCTACGTTATCTACACCAACTCCGGCGCGGCCGATGATTTTGAGCAAGTTGCCAGCTTCGATGATTTCTTTGGTAACTTGGGTGCCAGAACGGATCATTAAAGCGTCGTAATCTGGAATAATTCGTACCAGTTCTGCTGCTGACAGTCCTGTGTTAACGTCAACTTGAGCGACTTGAGAGAGGATATCAATTCCGGCTTGGTCGATCGGATCGGATACTAAAACTTTAGGCATAGTAAGCAATTGAGTGGAATCAGTAAAAATAGGCGGAGCGAGCTCAAAGTTGAGACTTAAACTTGGAGCAGTATCTTACAGCTCAGCTTAAACTTGCCTTTGTGCAGTTTGAATTGTATCTGCATTTGGTCAAGACCGACCGTTTTTACTTGAAATATTTTAGGTTTGAGGGTTCTTGAAGACTCAAACTGTCTTAAAATCCCCGAACTGCTTAGCTAGTAAGTCTTTTCAGGTTATAATAAAATTATGTATCTTAGCTGAATTATCAGGAATTGTCTTTAATGAATTATCTTATTGCCGTACTGCCCGATCGAATGCAAGCCGAAGCAGCCTATTGTGCTCTAGAAAAAGAAGGCTTACCGATGAAACAGGTAAGTATTTTGGGCCGTGGCTACAAAACTGCTGATGAATTTGGCTTGATCGACCCGAATCAGCAAGCGAAGAAACAAGCTAAAATGATGGCTGTTTGGCTGATTCCTTTTGGGTTTATTGCTGGTTTTACTTTCAGTTTGATTACTGAGTTGAGGACTTTTGCTTGGGCCGGGGAATTTGGCGATCATGCGATCGGTGGTGTATTAGGTGCGATCGCCGGTGCGATGGGTAGTGTGTTTGTGGGAGGTGCTGGCGGCATGGCTTTTGGTAGCGGCGATGCTTTACCTTACCGCAACCGTTTGAATGCTGGTAAGTTTTTGATTGCGGTGAAGGGTTCTGATGATTTGACGGGGAAAGCTGCGAATATTTTGCAGCAGTTTGAACCGGAAAATATGCAAGGTTATACAGAGACTTAGTTATTGGTTATTTGTTATTTGTTATTAGATATCTCCAAAACAGCCAGTTTTGAACAGGCAAGATGCCTATTCCACAATAATAATTGGAGAGGTATATTGGTTTTGGTTATTGGTTATCTGTTGGCTTGAATAACGAATAACGAGTAACAAATAACAAATAACGAGTAACAAATAACGAATAACGAATAACGAATAACGAATAACGAACAACAAATAACGAGTAACAAAGATTAATTATGGCAAATTTGCAAAGAGAAGAACTGTTAAAAGGTATTGAAAATCGTGAATCGGTGGCGCGAGTGATTGATTGCGCCGAACAAGCTATTAAAACTTGGGAAGTTACTCTGACTGATTTTATGTCGCCTCCTGAATTAGCGGATGCTAAAGTCGTATTTAATCGTTTGAGTGATGTGGAGTTGGTAGCTTGGGGTGGATATCCGCAGGCGGAAAGACAAAGAATTGCGATCGCGCGATCGGAAATTGCGATCGACTCTGCTAGTGTTAACATTGCTGCGATCGAAATCGCTGGCAACTTCCTCTTCGATACAGCTTCTCATCGCGACTTTTTGGGGGCGATGTTGGGTACGGGAATTGTCCGGGAAAAAACTGGTGATGTGATTGTGTTGGGAGAACGTGGGGCCCAGGCGATTGTGATGCCTGAGATGGTAGAGTATTTGGAGATGAGTTTGCAACAAGTGCGATCGGTAACAGTTAAAACTCGCCGCATTGAGTTGAGTGAGCTCAAAATTAGGGAACCAAAAAAGAAAGAAATGGTGACAGTTGAAGCCTCGATGAGATTGGATGCTGTGGCTTCTGCGGGATTCGCCATGTCTCGCAGCAAAATGGTAGATTTAATTGACGGTGGCGATGTGCGAGTTAATTGGAAAGACATTACTCAAGCTAGTCATAATGTCAAGTCGGGAGATTTAATCGCTGTTAGTGGTAAGGGAAGATTGGAAATTGGGGAAGTTGCGGTTACGAAGAAGGAACGTTATCGAGTCCAGTTAACTCGATATTTGTAATTTATTACCTAGATACCAAAAAATTTTCGATCGCATCGCTAGCAGTTTTAACCCCATTCTCTGCCGCCATAGTTTGCTGAATTTCTAGCGCTCTATTTTTGTAGCACGAATTGCCTAATAATTGCTTTAATTCCTGGGCTGCAAGATTAGAATGCCACCACCACTGCCAATAGCAGTGTATTGGAACTTAACCCCTGTTTCCCGTTCGTATTCAGCGCTATAGCGCTGATAAAGAGGTTCGGAAAAAGAAGCACCACCACCCTTAAGTAATTGCGCTCCAGCAACATTAGTAGTGAAAGCAATTGTTGTTGCAGTTAGTGTGGCAGCGACAATTCTCTGCCAATTACCGATCGTAAATGTCTTCATATACTGTCAGTAAAAGATTGAGCCTGAGCATCACCAAAATAAACAGAGGAGGCGAGGATAGCTATTCCTGCAATTGTTAAAATTTTCCACGAAGTAGCCATGCAGGAAATTGGCATTTTTTTAGTTGTTTCTTTCTGGTTCATTTCAATTGTAAAAACTTAGTTTTTGACTCATCCAATACGGTTGGTTTAACTGGAAAATAGCCCAAGCCAGAAATTTCTTCGTTCACATTGGTCAAGTAATAGTTAACAAAACCTGCTACTTCCGATCGCTGCCGAATCGCTTTGGCATCTGCATAAATATACAGCGGACGAGTGATCGGATATGTTGACAAAAAAGGGTCTACTTTATCAATAGCGATCGCCCTCACTTTGTCGCGGTTTTGTTGATAGGAGGCATACTCTAAAAAGCCAACCATGTAGGGATTAATTAAAGCCTCTGAGTGCAACTGCTCTACAAAGTCATAAAATGTCGTATTGGGAGCATTAGTAAGTTGGCTAACGTTCCCTTTGATAATAGTTTGGGAAAGTAGGTCAACTGAGCCTCCCGTACCAGCCCCCGCTGGGACAATGCGTTTAATCAGCTCTTTTGGCCATGTGGGATTGACATCTGACCACTTTTGAACAGTGAATACCTTTGCCAATTCGTCGCGCGTCAAACTGTTTGGGAGGAAACTATTCTGAGAACTGACTACAATGGTGACAGCATCGGTGGCTATTTGAAAGCCGATCGGCTCAACACCTGACTTGGCACAAGCTGCTAATTCCTGACTGGTAATCTGGCGAACTGCATTGACAATATCTACCTTTTTCTCCTCGCAAAATAGCTTGAAGCCAACCTGAGTATCAATACCAGCGATATTAATCTTGCTGGGATACCCCTCTTGGATAAAGCGTTGCGCGATAGCTTGACTGATTGGCAAAACTACCTGACTTCCAGATATTGACAGTGTTCCTTCTAGTTCTATGGGTTTTACCTCCAGAAGCACAATGCCCTGTTTCGCTGAGTCTTGAGTTGAGGGTGATTTAACTAATTTCCCCTCGACTTTCTGAATACCCAACTTTTCTTTTGCAGATTGGTCTGCACTAGCTCGATCGTCAATATTTGCTTTTGAGATTTTCGATTGACCAGCGCAGGCTGTCAATACTAAAACTATGTTGAGCAAAAATAAGTAATTCAGGTAATTTTTGGCTCTGCTTATTCTCATAAAAAACGCTCGGTAAGTGGGAAACTCAGCGACTTTAGTCCTGAGAGGGAAACGACCCGGCGGTTTCAACCGCCTTGAATCTTCAAATTCAAAATGCGTAACTGTAGCCATCTTTTCTGTGAACAATTTTGCAGTATTTATGGCTAATCCCTTGCACCAATTCTGATGTTGAGATATTGAACGAACCCGTCGTCCTAACTGCAACCCGACCAACGTATTCACCTATTTTCTTGCCACTCGTCACAACTGATTTTACGATGTCACCCGTTTGAAAGCCTTTAACAAACTTGTTTCTCGGTACGTACCGAGAAGGAAAGCCAAACTTGTCTGTGCGACATATTTGCCTGGTTCCATGTCCAGTCGCCTTGATTAGCAGCGGCTTATTTGTCAAGATTTCTAGCGATTCAACTTGACCTACACAGGCAGCATCAAGCCAATGGGTTTTAGGTAGCTTTAATCGAACACGATTAAACTTGGTTAGTCCGCCCGAACCCGTTAAAACAGATATTCCTGTTTTTTTCAGTCGAGAGAGCAAGGCCCATCGAGTCGAATTTACCGCAGCAGCATCCTTTAGGGGACGCTTGGCTTGTGCAAGAATTCTCCTCAAGATGTCAGGTTTCTTGCTTAAGAATTGTTCAATGTTTTGAGTGCCTTTCTTGAGATTACACTTCTCGCAAGCAAGGCAAAGGTTAGAAATTCGATCGCTTCCACCTTTGGCTTTGGGGTGAATATGTTCAACTTGCAATGGCACATTCTCAGCGCTACAGTAAGCACATTTCCTGTTCCATTTATTCAATAGGTATTCACGGACTTCGTAACCTTGTAACTCGCCTTGCTGGTATTCGATTCCTGAAATCTCAGGGTTTTCAAGTTGTTGCATATCAAATCTGACAAGCTCTTGAACGATTGCACCGATCGGTGCAAGTCTGCGTAATTTGTTAACCCAAGTTAGGGTGGTTTCTACCCGGTGCTGTAAGGATGGCGCTAACCAACCTTCTTTACGGGTACGATTCAAAAACCTTGCTTGGCGGTAACGAGTGTGACAGTTTCGTCTTCCCCGACGCAGCGAACGACGGGAGTTAAGGCTTGCTTTGATGGTTTGACCACGATGGGTTAACTCTGCACCAAAAATTACTTTTTCGCCTTGCAATAAGGCGATACCTGTAGTTTTGGAGCCAGGATCTATTTTCAAAGCAATCGGTTCGGGGGTTGTAGTTAACGCCACTTTCAAGATGATGGTAAGCGGATACTTCCGAAATACCGCAGCTTTGCCAGCGTTCAACAACCTACGTGCTTGACCGGGTTGAACCGGACTAAGTGGTCTTTTTTCGGTGTCTAGAACAAAAACAAAATTAGACATTTCAGTCCTCCCTTGCGGGGTAATGTTAGGCAACGCCCAATGTTATAAAGGCTTGTTAGGCTAGTAGCACCGTTCCAGTGACTTTAGAACTGTTTAACTACTAGCGACAGAGCAGGGGACTAGCTTCGCATCCACGGGGTGTCGTGACCTGAATAACGTAGTCATTTAAGACTTAGGCTGGTCAGTACAGCTTGTTCGATCGCTCTTACAAGCTCAGTGGCTTGAACCCTGAGTTACTGACTTTGATTGATGGCATACATTGATTGGCGGTGATTGGCGGTTGCTCAACTATATTCTCACTTGCACTCGGCTACCATTGTTGTCGATCGGCCGCTTTACATCCTCCTTAATTCCTTTGGCAAGTAGCACCTTTTTTTTGCGTTCTTCGATATATTCGATCAGTTCTGAGGCAAATTTGTTGTTAGATTCAATTGCTTCAATAATCTTGACGGCTGGAATGACTGCAACCTCAACATCTTCTTTGGCGATCGCTGTAACTGGACTCACCTCTCCAGGAAAGATAGCCATTTCACCAAAGGCTTCGTTAAGTGCCAGTTCACCAACTACCTTGCGATCGCCTTTTTCATCTTTTAGGTAAGCCTCTCCCCTACCCTTAAACATCAGATAAAGTCCCTCATCTTCTTTGCCTTCCTGAATAATTAGCTCGCCTTGACCGTAGCTTTTAAATCTAGCCTTTTCGGCCAATTTTTCAATCTGATTGTCATTGAGCGTGAGGAAATATGGGAGCGATCGCAAATAAGTTACCAATTCCTGTTGGCGATTCTCTAATATTTGGGGAATCCGGCTCGGTATTCCTTGTTTCGCATCGACGTTGTACTGCATTTGAATCGGATAGGGAGAGGTAAAACCATAACGTTTGGTTAGATAGTAAAGTCGGAATTTGAGTTCAGGAGCAACGATAATAGCTTTTTCAGGCAGCACTTTATACCAAAGGTCGTAGGTAATACTGGAGTCTCCATAGGAACTAACCTCAGCAAAACCTTTGCCTTCGATCGCATCTATACCTTCCAACAAGCTACTTAGTGCTGGAATCACTTCATTAGGAGAGTCATCGTAAGAAAAGCTGGCGGAAATATTTTTCCACATTGCTCCTTGGCCGTAATTGATAATCTTTGCCTTCGACAGCACCCCATTAGGAACGTTTAATTTCATGGCAGGAGTTGCGATCGTCACCGACCACCAATTTTGTTCCAGTATCCGTCCCTGCGCTCCATCTAACTCAATCCAGTCACCGGTTCTGAAGGGTTTGGCAAATAGTAGCAGCAATCCAGAAACCAGGTTGCTGAGGGTATCTTGCAGCGCCAGAGCAATTACCGCTGAAGCTATCCCCACACTAGAACCCAAACCAGCAAAACTTATATCCCAAATTCCATTAAAAATGTGATAGCCAATGCCTAAGATTACTAACGCCCTAGCTACTTGAAAAAACAGGTTGGGTACGTGAATTTGCCATTTGATCGGTTGCTTTTTTGTAGTCAACAGGGCGTTGATTAAAGAAAGTCCCGTTACAATAACGGCAACCCAAGTCAACGTTTCTGCAAAACGCGCCCAAGAATCTTTCCCAGCGACGCTCAAAAGCTGCCGCATTACCAATAGTACGGCTAACGGCGGTAACAGATACTCGCGCACCTGGCGCAGACCAATTGCTAAGGGGTGTTGCTGCCGTTCCAATCTGGCGGCAGCTTCACCAAGCAATACGCCAAACAAGGGAAATCCTAACCCTAAAAGTAATAACCATCCCAGAAGTGATTTATCCATGACTGTTTTTTAACGAATAAACAATGAGTAAGCTGTGTTGCATCTAGATTGCCTATGGTATTAGAGAGGGAGAGGGGGAGAGTGGGAGAAGATTTGACGATTTTGATCGGGACTCAAAATATGCAATTTAAATGCACAACAGCTTAGTAAGTATCTTTTAGCAGTTGTCGGTTAGTTAGAATGTTGCTTGACTGAATATTAAGGGTTATTAGTCCCGCCCTACAATCGGCGGATTATTTTTAGAACTGGGCGGAGGGTTAAATCCCCGTATTAAAAACTTCGCTCTCAACTGTCAAGCGTCAACTGTTTAAGCGCCTATTTTTTCCAACTCAAGTTCTGCTGCTTCTTTCATAATTTCGCTCAGAAATGTGTAAGCTTCTTCCCACGCTTTTCGGACTGGCGTAGTAAACTCTACACCCAGTCCTTGCGCCAAAGTCCACAGCAAAGCTTCACCTACGGTATCGTAGTATTCAGGTTTGACCCCATAGCCCGCATGACGGCGACCCAAATTTTGAACGGTTGGAATAATCTTCTCTGGCTGACGCAAACCTTCGACTGCGATAGCCAGCGTAGCCATTAACTTACCTTCCTGCTGTTTCATATCCCCCTTAAACAGAGAACGAAAAGAAGGTGATAATTCAAACAGTCGTTGGTAGAAAAGTTCGGCAGCTTTCTCCGAAATGGGCTTGACTTTTTCAAATGATGACTGAACCAACTCCACCTGAGTGGGAACTAACTTCCTGGTGGTTACCAGCGTCCAGGTTTCTACTTCTCCCAATCCTTGAATTTTGATGACCGGGTTTTGGATGAATGTGTAGGTATCTGCTATGCGTTCGTAGACACTTTGAGTCAGTAAAATATAGTTCAAATCGGCTTTGCTCTGGAGGCTGCTTGCTATATATGCTGTTTCTCCCCAAATGCTGTATCCGAGTCTCTGGGTGCCGACTACCCCTGCTGTTACAGGACCTGTATTAATGCTGGTGCGTAAAGCCAAGGCGGAATTATACTTAACATTCAGACGCTGGATAATCTCGATCGCGGCTAAGGCAAAATCAACAGTTCGCTTGCTGTGGTCAAATCTGGCTTCGCTGAGCCCGCAAACCGCCATATAGCCTGTACTTAGAGAGTTCTGTCGTTCCAAGCCGTAGCGTTCTGCAGAGTCGTCAAATTCATCAAATAATTCGGTGAGGAATTCTGTCATCTCTTGTGGTGACAGGCGTTTGTTCAGTTCAGCAATCCCAGCTAGATGAGCATTGAGAATGGTTACTTGCTTGATATTTTCAGCAATGGACATTTCTCCTTGTTTCCTGCGATCGGCGATCGCGCTGGGTAGGATATTATGCAACAGAATAGTGTTCTCCCGATCCTTAGTTTCCAGTTGCACCTCAGTTTGGCGTAATTTGTTCGCCACCTGTTTGAACTCTGTTGCGAATTCCCCAAACTCGTCTTGCGATTTTACCTCAATTTCCACATCCAGTTCCCCGGCGCTAAGTTTCCGGGCACTTTCAGTTAGGCGACCCAGGGGAGAGGTAAAAATCCTCGCAGCAATTGCCGCTAAAAACGCTGTTCCTAGTAGGAAAAGCACCGCCGCAATCAGTAAAATTACCTGCAAAGTGTAAAGCGGACGATAAGCTTCCCCCACCTCCATCTCTGCTAGAATCGCCCAATTTAAGCCGTTCAATTTCAAAGGAGAATAGGAACTCAATACCTCAGCACCCCGATAGTTGCGGTCTACCATCATGCCTTTTTTCCCTGCTAAGGCGGCTTTGGCCGCTGAACTGTTGATTTTCTGCAAGCCAATGGTAGTGTTGAAGCTCTCCATTAGTTGCAGAGTTCTCTCGTCAGTTCCCGTGTAACGAACAGCGTTTTGATATTTTTTGGGGTCTTCAACCCAAAAACGGGATGTCGAACGCATTAAGGAATCCGGTCCGACTAAATAAGCTTCTCCCGTTTTTTGCAAACCACTGCCTTCCCAATTATTACTCCGGTTAATAGCCGCGTCGATCTTATTAATAGGAATTTGCACTGCCAAGATGCCGATCGTGTTAGAACCGCTATAAATGGGTGTTGCTACGAAAGCGGCGGTCGCGTTATAAGAGGGTCGGTAAGGTTTGAAATCAGCAACCTGAATGCTACCTTGGGTTGGATTTGCCTGGACTGCCTCCACCAATTCAGTTAGCGAACTCTGAGCGTAAAAACCTTGCAGTCGGTTAGTGGCAAAATCTGTCTCTTTAAAATAGGAATAGATGATATCCCCGGTTTTATGGTTAATCAAAAATACATCGTAATAACCAAATTTTTCGATAATTCCTGCAAAGAATTTTTGATATTTGGCATGAGCTTTGCTGTAATCGCTGCCATCACCAGCATCGAGGAGTTTGTCTTTTTTGCCTACTGGATTGGGATTAGCAGCAATGTAGTGATACTGGAGATAGCGAGTGGCTTGTCCGGTGGGAATATAAACGCTGGGGTTCAGTTCTTCTGGAGATAGATTCTTTTTCAATCGAGGGAAAAAATGCTCTGTGTAGTAAGCATTCAAAGCTGTATCCCATTCGGCGGGAATAAAGTTGCGATCGAGATTGCGGAAACTGCCATTCAACTCCACCATCGCTTTGACAACGTTGCTGTCTGATGCCAGCATCCCTACTTGGCTGTTCAAATTTTCAAAGTACGACTCAAACTGCTCGGCTTTGGTGCTGCTGACACCTGCAAGTTGCTCGGCGATTTTGCTTCGGAGGGTGGCTTGTGTTTGATACCAACCAATCCCGCTAACTACGACTACAGAACCGAGGCTAACTCCCAGGAGCAATGCTTGCATCTTGGATTGAATTGTCCAGCCGCCCAGTTTGAGATTGCTTAGGGAGCCATTACGGAATTTACGCAAGCCATTTAGGGGATTTAACATCTTTTTTACTGACTAGATATAGTGTTGTAGATAACAATAAGCCAAGATCTCTAATTTCTCAGCTTTTTTAAGCTTTTCATGGTGGGATTTATATTTCTTACTTATCTATATCAGGTTGAGTTGTTTAAGTCAAGTTGTTTTTAAGTTTTTTTCAGGTCAATTATTCGGGTTTTAAAGTAGGAAAGGTAGGAAAAGTAGGAAAGGTAGGAAAAGTAGGAACCTAGGATAAGCCCGATAAAAAAAATCAAAAAAAGCTTAATATGAGGTTTAGTTCTCTTCCATTCTGGAGTCTTCCCAAGGCACAGAGGAGGCAGGAGGAAAGAGTTAGAAGGAAAGAGTCAGAATAAGTGTTTTTACAAATATAGCAACCCTAAATCATTTGTGAATTTCTTACTCCCTCCCCTTAGCAAGGGGAGGGTTGGGGTGGGGTAAAAAATTTACGACTCATTTAGGATTGCTATATGAAATGCTCCCAGAAAAACAAGCTAAAAACCAAGCCAGATGATAATTTTGCGATCGTGCTATTCTCTGCAATTTCAGGTAAATAACGAAGACACAAATTGTGATATTTGAGAAACTAGGATGTGAAGGTAAATATACGATGAATGCACTTTTTTGCCAAACTTTAGTAGTTACGCTAACTGTTTTAGGTAGTGGACTGATGCCGATCGCGATCGCCCAGGCTGTCGATTCCCCAATTACCGATCGACCGATCGCTTCACCAACCAACGGCAACGAAACCGAACCCCAAATAAATTTACAAGCAGAGACACTCCCAGAGTCAGTAGTTAGCGATGAAAAGGTTGGCGATGATTCCCTCAACAGCCTGTTGCTTCCAACCACTACTAACCAAGAACAACCAACGCAGAAAGCGGCAGATTTCAGTCAAGATATAAGTCTAAATCAGGAAACAGGGTCTGAGCTAATCAAGGAAAATTCCCTAGTTTCCAATCCATCGCCAGAGAACACATTGACGGAACAGGTGATTCCTGTCTCTGGGCTAACAGCAGAACTGCCACAACAGAATACCTCTGTTGTGCCAGCCAGGGAAAAACCCCTGAACCCACTCTTTGATCACAAACTATCGCCTCCCGATCGGAATACCTCTGTTCTGCCTGACTTGAACCATACCCTCGACCCGCTCTTTGACAAAACACTATCAGAAGACAACATCTCGATCGACCAAGTGACCTCAGTCTCCCAGCTATCCGACGTGAAGCCAACAGATTGGGCATTTCAAGCATTGCAATCTCTAGTCGAACGCTACGGTTGTATCGCAGGCTATCCCGACGGCACCTACCGCGGCAACCGGGCAATGACCCGTTACGAATTTGCCGCCGGTTTAAACGCTTGCTTAGATAAGGTGAGGGAACTAATTACCGCTGGGACGACAAACTTAATTACTAAAGAAGACTTGGGTATCGTGCAACGGCTGCAAGAAGAATTTTCAGCCGAATTAGCGACGTTGCGCGGGCGCGTAGATGCCCTGGAAGCTCGGACAGCCGAACTCGAAGCCAACCAATTCTCCCCCACTACAAAGCTGAGCGGTCAGGTGTTAACTATTCTAGGAGATGCCTTTGGCAAAAATGCTGATGAAGCGAATAACACTGCATTCGCCTATCGAGTCCGACTCAACTTAAGCACCAGCTTCACGGGTAAAGATAGCTTGTTAGTGGGTTTGCAAGCCATCAATTTAAGGCGACTTGATTCTGCTACTGAATTTCCCCAAGGTCGTCTGAGCGGTGCGACTGATGAAACTCGTTTTCTGGGATCGAGCATATCAGGAGATGGAACTCTTCGTTTGAGCGGATTGCAATATCGCTTCCCGGTGGGTGACAAACTGCTGGTTTCTTTAAATGCCTTTTCTAGCGATCGGCTACTTTCAGCACCCCTGAGTCCGTTTAGCAGCTCTACAACAGGAGCTATATCGTACTTTGGTTCATTGAACCCGATCCTGTACCCCACCGGTCAGCAGGCGGGAATTGGCGTGCAGTGGAAGGCAACTCCGTGGTTGAATGTCGATTTCTCGATCGGCAGCGAATCCCGGACTGGCGACCCGACTGTAGGTCTCTTCAGTGGTGGCTACAGTGGTTCTGTACGAACGGTCTTCGATTTTGGTCCGCTCGATATTTCTTTAAATTACATCCACTTCTACTCTCCTGAATTTGGGGCTGATACGGCAAGTGGCAGTAACGCTGCAAAAGTTGTGGGGGCAGGGCCAGTTGTCGCCAACGCATATCTTCCTGGAATCTCCTATCGATTCTCCCCGACTTTTGGGTTAACCGGTTCTGTGGGTTTGATTAATGCTCGTGCCTTGGGCAATGGTACGAAGGGAGATGCTAATGTGTTGGACTATCGTTTTTCTCTGGCTTTTTATGACTTGGGCAAACAAGGTAACTTAGCTGGTATTGTTTTTGGGATGCAACCCAGGCTAACGGGTACGAGCAATGGGACGATCGCTCGATCGATTGGTTTACCCCAAGGACAACGCAGCGATCGCGACTTCGGATTTCACGTCGAAGCTTTTTACACCCATCTACTGACCGACAATATTACTATTACCCCTGGTATATTGTGGTTGACCGCCCCCAACCATGACAATCGCAACCCTGATGTTGTTGTGGGAGTAATTAGAACAACCTTCTCTTTTTAACTCAAAAGTAATTGGTAATTGGTAATTGGTAATCAATTCTAAAGACTCTGAATTTCCCATTTAGCGAGTGTTTTTATGAACCAACAAGTTTTAGCAGTAATTGAGAAAATCCGTGTCCTCGGTGGCGAACAGTACGGGGAAAGTGCTTGGCGAAATCCCATTCGTCAGGATACCGGCCCAATTCTGCAAGCTCTCGTTGCAGCAGTACGACCAAAGACGATCCTTGAACTTGGTACGGGATATGGTCTCTCTACCTGCTACCTAGCACTTGGAGATCAGAAGGCAATTATCCACACCGTCGAGTTTGATAAATCTGTGGCAGAGCAAGCCGGGGATTACTTTCAACAAGCAGGAATAGATCGCCAGATTCGGCAGTGGATTTGTTCTTCTGAGGAGGCAATTCGGCAAATTCCGAAGGAAATTCCGCTACCGGATTTGGTGTTTGTAGATCACGCGAAGCGGCCTTATAAGGAGGACGTGAGCGCTATTATTGAACTCTGTAGTGGCAAACAAATTCTGCTCCTTGCGGATAATGTCGAAGATCGCAAGCAGGAACTTGCCGATTTTCTAGACTGGTTTGGGACGATCGCACTCACAAGTACGATAATTCCTACCCAATGCGGTTTGCTCGTTGCGTGGGTATAGGTAGGGCTTGCTGCATCCCTTTCAAGTTTTGTACTTGTAATTTACTTTTGGAAACTAGCGAAAAAGGAGTATCGATAGAGATGGTAAAGGTGTGAGTACAGAGCATTACAACCGAGCCTGTTCAAAAACAATCGTTAAGTCGAGCAATGCCTCGTTAATGCTCATGAACATAATTAATGCCAGTGACATTCTTAAGCGGTATGCCGAGGAGGAACGAAATTTTCAAAATCTTAACCTTAGTCGAATTGACCTGAAGGGTGCCGACCTAAATGGAAGTGATTTTAGTCAGGCTAACCTCAATAGTGCCGATTTGAGTTTCACCAATTTAAGCAGCACAAATCTGATTTGGACAGATTTGAATCGAGCCAACTTAAGACAGGCAAACTTAACTCAAACTTGCCTGTTTCACAGCAGTCTTTTGTGGGCGGATTTACAGCGAGTCGCATTAGTTGACGCCAACCTGAGTAATGCTCTCCTCGATCGTGCAAATCTAACTTCTGCCTGTTTAAAGGGTGCTAATTTAACTGAAGCATCTTTAGAAGGTGCTTGTTTGGTTCAAGCATCTCTGAGTCAAGCCAATTTATTGAAAGCAAACTTGAAAGCAGCGGATTTTACAGAAGCCAACCTCGATGATGCAAACCTGTATCAGACAAATTGGGAAGGTGCCATCTTAATCCAAGCCTCGTTGCAGCGAGTTGACCTTGAAGAGAGCCAGCTTAATGAGACAATTCTCAGGAGGGCTGATTTGACGGAGGCTGATTTGGTTGGGGCAGATTTAAGATATGCCGATTTGACAGAAGCAATTTTGTGCCGAGTTGCTCTAGAATTAGCCAACTTAGTTGGCGCTGACTTAAGCCGTGCTAATCTAAAGCGAGCTTCTCTATTTCAAGCCGATCTAGAGGGAGCAGTATTGCGAGATGCCAATCTGGCTGAGACGGATCTGAGACACGCCAATTTGAAAGATACTCAGCTAATGGGTGCTGATTTTTCTGGTGCTCGCGTCAAAAGAGCCTGCTTTACAGACGCCCGAGGGTTAACTTGCCAACAGAAGCAGTGGCTCAAAGCTAATGGAGGCTTGAATATCCCAATCTAGTGCAAGAAGGCGGGAGGAGGCAGGAGGCAGGAGGCAGGAGGCAGGAGGTAGAGGGGAGGAGGCAGGAGGGAAGAAAGCTTGTACAGTAAGCTTTTTAACATTGTTGAGCTGGTGGGTTATTTCGGCAGTGATGTATTAGCAAATTGTTGTTAATGAAAAATATTGAAAAACTTGTTGAATTTGCGCTCATCTTAGTTGCTACAGAAACAGGATTTTCGCTTAACTATATTCAAAAAGTAATCTTGCGAGAATCTCTCCTTGAAGACAAAAAAACTTACGCTCAAATTGCTGAAGAAAATAAGTATTCGGAAAGCTATATTAAGTTCACAGTTGCTCCTAAATTATGGCAGTTGCTTTCACGGGCGATCGGCAAAAAAGTTAATAAAACCAATCTTTCAGCCCTGCTAGAACAGCAGTTTGTCGATCGAAAAAATCCTCAGCCGACTCAAACAATAACAGCGATACCTGGGGTGACATTGACTGCGGAACGCTGCGTTTTAGAATCTCCAGAAGGACAAGTTCCCCTCGCTTCTGGCCTGTACGTTGAGCGCCAGAATATCGAACAAATCTGCTATCAAGAAATTCTCCAACCCCGTGCCTTCATTCGGATTAAAGCACCTCGGAAGATGGGGAAGACTTCCCTGATCGCTCGAATTTTGGATTATGGAAGCAGTCAGAATTACCACACAGTGAGACTTAGCTTACATTGCGCCGGCACGCAGGTGTTTGAAAAGAGCGATCGCTTTTTACGCTGGTTTTGTAAAAATGTCGCTGGGCAGTTAGGTTTGGCATCTAGATTAAATGATTACTGGGACGAGGATATGGGAGCCTTGATTAACACCACGATTTATTTTCAGGGCTATCTCCTCAAGGAAATATCTAACCCGATCGTTCTCGCATTAGATGGCATCAACCAATTATTTGAGTACCCAAAAATCGCTAGCGATTTTTTCGTTTTATTGCGTTCCTGGTATGAGGAAACAAAAGATATTTCCGTGTGGCAGAAGTTACGAATTATCATAGCTCATTCCGTTGAAGTTTACATTCCTTTACCCACCCATCGCTCTCCCTTTAATGTGGGATTGGCGATCGAACTGCCGGCTTTTAACCAAGAACAGGTGCAGGATTTAGCTCAACGTCACGGACTTCAATTCACGAAACTTGAACTCGATCGGTTAATGCAGCTCACTGGTGGCTTTCCGTATTTAATTCGACTGGCATTGTATCAAAGTGTCCGCTTGAAGATTCCCTTGCATACGTTAATGCAAGATGCTACGATCGACACTGGAAT
This sequence comes from Tychonema litorale BBK16, assembly GCF_021648855.1. Classification (GTDB taxonomy): domain Bacteria; phylum Cyanobacteriota; class Cyanobacteriia; order Cyanobacteriales; family Microcoleaceae; genus Microcoleus. The sequence continues at coordinate 32,980 of NZ_JAKJHX010000010.1, forward strand.
CTATCAACAACATCTTCAGTCTCAGTTATGGAACATTCAGCAATATCCTAAATTAGCTGATGCTTTTAAACGGGTTTTAACGACTCCACTCCAGTTAGAAAGGGAAGTGGCGTTTAAGTTAAAAAGTTTAGGATTGGTGCATCTTATCGACAATCAAGCAACTGTTAGCTGCGAGCTATATCGAGAGTTATTCCACAATTATTTTTCTTGATTGAGGACTTTCAATATGAGCAGGAAATAGAAGATATTCTTGCAGCAAGGTATCCATAATTTTTTTCCGCAGAATGCGCTGGATCAGAAGATGCTTTCCCGGCTTTACCTTCGTCATTGTCCGTAGCAATAAGTTAGACTCGCCTAAACTTTCCACGCCATCTACCTGTGTGGGAGCAAGTACATCTGAATAATTTGCTTTTAACTCTTGTGCTATCTCTTCAATTACTTGATAGACCTTGGCTAAGTTGGTATTATAAGGTACGCAAACTTCCACTACTGCAAATATGTATTGTTTGGAGTAATTGGTAATTGAGCCAATATCCCCATTGCGAATAATCTGTAATTGACCATTAGGATGTCGGATGCGGGTGGTTCTCAGTTCGATCGCCTCAACATTACCCTCTACAGTTTTCTCTTCGGCTTTCCCCGTTTCAATATAGTCACCCACTAAATAGTAGTTTTCAAACAGAATAAAGAAGCCGCTGACTATATCGTTGATTAGTGTCTGTGCGCCTAAACCTACAGCTATCCCAACAATACCCGCACCAGCCAGTATGGGAGCTGGATTAATGTCGAGGGTATAAAGGATAGAAATCCCCACGGTGAAATAAACTAAGTATTGCAACAAACTCCGAAACAGAGGAATCAGAGTTAGGCGTCTGCTTGTTTGTGTCTCAGTCAAATTATGGTCTTTAAATGCCACCTCTTCGATCAGTAAGTAGATCACCTCAAAGAACACCTGACTTATGAAAATAATGACAATGATCTTGATAATTCGCAGACCAAAATCGGACAGTTTGGCGATTAACTCTATCTGCTGAGTTACCAATGTTGCCATGCAAACATAGATCGCAAATTCCAGACACCGCTTCAAAAGAGGGCTCAGGTGTTGTAGGCGATCGTAGAATCTCAATAGGTTATCAGGGCTGGAGTATCTGATGCTGAGAGCATCTAGGGTATCAACGATCGCAGCAACTGCTTTGAATATGAGTAATCCGACAGCGACGATCAAATAGATTCGTAGTGCGATCGACAGATAGTCTGAAACTACTCCTGGTAATTTGAGAAACAGAGTACAGCAAACGATCGCCCACAGCCAAATTCCCCATTTGATTCTTTGATAAAGTGCGCTAAAGAAAGCATCAATACTTTCATCGTCGGTGGTGCTTCTTTCTATGTTTTGGGTGCGAATACTAGCTAGCTTCAGGAAATATTTGAGGAATTTCAGGGCGATCGCTGCTACAATTACGGTGCCAATACTTTGAGCAATGCCAATTCCCAGTTTCAGCCAAAATTCTGATGGGATACGGAGAATTAAGTCCAGTGTGTATTTTTCCAAGTCTTCACCTTTATAAAGCAGGAAACCATTAGCACCGACAATCAAAATACACAGCACCGAGCAAGCAAGTAACAACAATCCTGTGCTCTGACGACGCAGGATTTTGATCCGTCGATCGTCGAGGTTAAATATTGATAATTTGATCAATAGCTTGGATAAATTTCCGACCAGCCAAGTTAAGAATAGAAAAATAATTATGACCAGGCCGACTTCAGCCAAGACAATTAATAGGCTCGTCATTTTTTATTCAGTTGCTTTTAGGACAATTTTCGTAGATCAAATCCCAAACATTCACCTACCAATCGTACAATCCAGAGTTACTTTTGGCAGTTTCTAACATTCTGGGGTTAGTGGGAGAACAGAATTTAAAATTGAGATAGTGCTTGGTCTACATCTTCTATTATCTCACTTTTAATCACTTTAACTTCAATCAATTTCACATTGCCATATTCTCAATTACCAGCAAATTGTAGACAAGAGGTACAGCAATCCTAAATGATTCAGATAAATTTGTAGGGGTAGTGCTACCCCTACTCCCCGTGCCTACCCCATATCTATCGGGGCAATTGACCCTACAATAATTACGCAAATGATTTAGGATTGCTATAGATGTCATTTGATTTCACTATTCTCTGGATTGCTTTGTGGTTAAATTCGAGCTTAAATAACTTTTGAAGCTTCTTAGTTGTGTGATTTAGCTATCCTAAAACCAGCGTGTTGATAAAAATTGGGACGGAACCAATTGCGATAAAACTTTAAGACTTCTGTGCCATTTGTTGCCCAAGCACCACCCAACATCATCTTATGTTGACTGTTAAAAAAGGGTGCCGCATTATCTTCATAAAGAACATGGGTTTTAAATCCTGGCAATGGGTTAAAATCATCATTCAACCATTCCCAAACATTCCCCCGTAAATCGTACAATCCAGAAGGACTTTCGGCTTGTTTCAATATACCGACTGGGCTAGGTGAACCAAATCTTAAATTGAGATTGAAATCATTTATCGTATCTAATGCAATGCTTTTTGCATAAGCATCAGAGCCATAAGTTGCTAAATTCCATTCCGCTTCACTCATTAAGCGAATTCCCTCACCTTTCCAGCGACAGTAAGCCATTGCTTCATAATGATTGACTTCCACAGGCCAATCTAAAGGGAGTTCAATTTCATCAAACATAGCTCGATATTTGTAGCTACCATTATTAGGTATCCAAAATTGGGGATATTTGACGTTATATTCAGTTTTCCAACCCCAAGATTCTTCATCCCAATAATCTTGTTTTTCGTAGCCACCAGCAGTAACAAATTCCTTAAATTCTGCATTGGTTATCATATACTTACTGGCTGAAAATGGTTCAACCTTAACTTGACGATAACCATATTCACAATCCCAACCATAAAGGGAGGAATCTTCAGGTTTACCAATTTCAACCAACCCACCAGAAACTTCGATCATTTCATTATGGGAAATATTGTTATTAGAAGGTGCATATTGCCATCCGTCAGGACATTCAACTTTCTCTACAGGAAGTTGTCGGATTAGCATGGAAGAAGTTTCAAAATGAATGCGCTGATGTTCGATGCCCATCATCAACGCCCAAAGGGGATGATTTTGATGAATTGGGAGATTAAGTGGCGTGTTTTTAATCACTTCTGAAATGATTTCATAAGCTTGGTGGCGATATTCCCAAACCTTTGCTACTTCCGGCCATTGAATATGAGAAATGGCGGCATTTAGTTCATCAGGAGTTTGCGGATCTACCCCAAATCCAAATATTAATTCATAATCTGGGAGCAGAACTTTTTCCAACAAATTAACCCAGCTTAATTTGTTTATGTAAAAAGCCGCAGAATGACCTAAGTAAAAAATTAGGGGGTTCCTTAAGGAATCTGGATTGAGATAAAATGTTTCTGCTCCAACCATGCTTTTCATCAGCATATCTTCCATTTCCCAGGCGTTTTGAAAATAACTGAGAATGGCTTCTCTGCTACAAGTGTTTAGTGGAATTGGGGGTTGAAATTTGAGACTATTCATGATTTAGTTTGTGTTTTTTCAATAGTTGGGATACTAACCATACAGAACTATATCTTGAGTATTTTGGTAAAATCTGTTGGCATCCATTCACAGGCAAGAATGAATTCTTGCCGTAAATGGATGCTCAATTGTTGGTTGCTTGTAGACTCTGTTTATATTTTTCCGGCTCAGTTCTAAGTTCCACATGAAGGAAATCAATTCCCTCTTGTTCTAGTAATTCTAGGATAGCTAGATTTAAGTTTTTCTCAGCATCAAAGTAGAGATTGTCATCATTAACAAAAGCAACGACTTTAATGACTCTGGCATTATTTTCAATCTTGCTAAAACGAACTATTATTTCTTTCGATAAGCCCTTAATATTTGAGGGCATTTCTCGAACAGCATCGCATATTCTGGCAGTTTGCTTTGCTGAGATACCATCAATTTTGAGAGTCAAACTAAGACCCCACTTTAATTCACTACCAGGATTTTGTGACCAATTCTCTACAATGCCAGAAATCATTTTAGAATTCGGCATTTTCATTATAGAACCCCACTGATATATATGCAGAGTTGTGGTTCTGAATCCGATATGGAGTATCTGCACAAAACCCTCTACTCCTGATATTCCCACCCAGTCACCTTCTCGATAGAGATTATCGGAGTAAATAATCAATGTACAAAACCAATCATAAACGATATCCTTCAACAGCAAACCAAAAGTGATACCAGCACCGCCTAATAGACCAACCAATGCAGCGGCAGATTGTCCTAAAAATATCTCACTTATCTTGATTACCAATACAACAATTGCTGCTGATTGAAAAATCTTTGGCATTAAAGGTCTGAGCAATTCATCAAGCTCTGTATCAGTGTGTAGCACTACGTTGGCTATTACCTGACCCAAAATAGAAGAGCCTTGGTAAACAACATAAGCAACTATGAAAATGGCTATGTAGTTGAGCGTACTACCGATGGTTTGGTTCAGTTGAGAGCCTAAATTCTCTGCCAGAATTTCTTTGCACAGTGAAAATCCACCAATCAGAATCAGCCAACTTAAAGCAGGCTTGATAATTGCAATCAACTCATCATCAAGTGTCGTTTCGGTTTTTTTAGTAAAACGCTCAATGGTTTTAACAATGACTGCAACAAAAAATCTCCTTAATGTCTGTGTCAACGTCAGGATAATTATAACAACAGCGATTTTGGCAATCGGTATGCCGGAGTAATTGATATTTTTTAGCGTGTCCCAAACTGCTTCCATAGGTTAATCAACGGGTAATTGAGTTTTTCTACTTGACCACAAAACTATTGGGAGAAATCCGCCTAAGTTATTTTTTTTTAGGCGTCTTGCTTTGTTTAAAGTTCTTCATTGAGCATCAGAAAACTGTAGGACAGGCAAGATGCCTGTCTAGTTAATTAGCTGCGCGGATTTCCGGGTTTTGCACAGTTAGTTATTAATTAGCCCTGAATATTCCCCGCTATAGTTTGTAAATTCATTCTTTGATCTGCGAATCTTAGATAGACGAATTTGCCAATCGGAAACCTGCTCGTAGGTAAGGTGATGAGTATTGCAAGTCGGTGTCCATAGCCCTCCCCAAACACAGGAGTCTTCAAACTGCAACAGACCTAACTTGCGTAAGTTGTGGGATTGGGGAGTTCCTGGCAAGGGAGCTATGCTGTAGACAGCAATCTGAAATTCCACTTCAGGGTTAATCTCTACCAGTTCATCCACGAGTCCTGAGATCGCTTCCTCAAGGCGTAACAAGCTATCATCGTCATCATCTGGTAGTCCGATAATAATGCCATAAGCAATAACAGGTATACCAGTTCTGACGACAGATTTCATCAAGGTACAATGCTCTTGCCACGGCAACAACTTGCTGTATGATTCTCGCCCAAAAACGGGACGTTCAGCAGGGATATAAGCTAAAGGACAACCGACTTTGCCATCCCAGCCAAACAGTGCTTGAATAACTTCTTCGTCAGGGCTGAGATCAGTATTGTCATAGTTGCGTCCATGTCCCACCGTGGCTTTCCGCAGTTCTAAACCATTAGGCCACATCAGAGATATTCCCATCTCCCTCGCCCCATTGGTAATTTCGAGGATCTCTTCTCGCCCCCCAGGAAAAAGTCCACGGGCGAGGAATTGATCGGAACCGATATTGATCGAACGAGCCCCCGCTTCTTTCTGAATAGCCAGCCATTTGAGGGCGGTTTTTGGGGTCATTCTGCGAAAGCCAGTGCCGTAGGTGGGTGTCATGCAAAAGTCGCAGGTGCGATCGCAACCAATGTCAGCCACTAACGAACCAATCGGCACAACTCCCTGTACATTTGGGAGCATTCCTAAACATTCTTTAGCCACCTCCACAGAGGGTAGCGCCCAATCTTCTGGACTTTTAGCTTTAGTCTTCCTGGCAAATTGTCTGCCATCTGCGAGAATTACCCCTGTGAGTTCTTCCCGTGGGGTTTTTCCGAGTAGATAGTCGAGAATAGCCCAATTAGCTGCACCGGATTTATCCTGAACTACTGCTGCTGCTCCAGCCTGCAAGTAGTGTTGCGGCTCTGCGACAGCATCAGAGCCCCCAACGATAATGGGACGACCACCTTTGGCAAGATGCTCAACAATCATACAGCTTACTTCACGATCTTGGGAGAAATTAACTGTAATTCCCCAAGCATCATAAGCGTGGGGATCGAGAGCTAAAATTTCGCCACCTACATAAGTTTTCCGCAAGGTCATCCCTTTCCAGAAAATCTGCCCAAATTCTTGACGATAATCCCCATCTCTGAGGTTGACCAATCGCGCATCAAATCCCCCGGCTTGCAAGTCAGCGATTAAAACTTGCTTGCTAATCAAAGAACGATGTCTATATAAAGAAGTCCAATTATTGCCTTCTGCATCGTATAGTCCCGTTGCTGGAACTTCAATCAGTCCAATTGTGTGATACTTGTTAGCTACCATAGTTCAGGGTGAGGAATGTGGGATCAGAAAATGGCATTTTCGATGGCTCGCGATCGCCTACTGCACCCAAGAAGCCGATCGCAACTCCTTGGCTATAGGACAAGTCGGTGAGCTAATTTTTGATAGTATCAGAGAATCGCATAAAAATATATCAAATATATGAGAAGGACAAAATTTCTGATTTTCTTCATCATTCCCCTGTTTTACAACAGGGGTATCTGAATTGTCTAGCGCTTACTAATGCTTTTTACACAGTTTCTAGTGCATAATCTTCTTGTGCACCATCTAACATCAAAGTGCTAATTGCTCCAAAGGCATCCACCCAAGCTTGTTTTACTTCACGTGTCCAATCTTGCTGGAGATACTGTTCAAAAGTCGCCAGGAGTGCTTCTCCAACGGCGGGATAATGTTGGGGAACTGTCCCATATCCAACGTGTTTTGCTCCTAGATTTTTGAGAGCCTTCTCTAAAACCCCTGGCTTGCGAAGATTTTCTACTACCAAGACTAAAGAAGCTAACAAAAGTTTCCGTTGTTTTGCCATATTAGTTTCGGCAAACAGCGGTTTCACTTCAGGGTGAGCTGCAAACAAGTTATCGTAAAAGCTAGCGGCAAATTCATCGGCACGAGGTTTAACTTTCTCGAAACTTTGTTCTAAAAGTTCAACATTTAAAGACATAATGCGTGTTCCTTTCTTGAAAGTTGATAATCCCTTATCTAAAGACAGGGTTTTTTAATGATACATCAGGAATATTGCGAATTCAATTCGGGAAATTTTAAATTAATCTTGAATATGCTCGAACAGAATTTTGAGATATTTATCTAAAGATTTAGTAGGTATTTCTTTTCTCCACATGGCAGTCGATCGAGCGTAGTGTATAGGATGGTGGAGCGGCACAAACACAACTCGGGGATGGGGCAGTGCTTGGGCCTCATTGGGCATAACTGCTACCCCTTGCCCTGCGCCAACTAGAGCAATCATTGAGGCATGGCTATCGGCAAATAAGTGCAAATTTGGTATGAAGCCAGCACACTGACAAGTGCCGCAGATGCGATCGTTCCGCCCTGGAAACTTTTCTTCAGACATCCCGATAAATTTTTCTGCTGCCAGTTTCTCTAAATTAATTGAAGATTCATCTGCCAATGGATGCGTATCCGGTAACACAGCAGCGATCGGCACTTTCTTAACGCATTTGACTGTAAATTCTTCGTTTAACTCATTGGGTGGATTGCCCATAAAAGCAATATCGATCGAACCCTCTCGCAATGCTTTAACTTGTTCGCTAGGCGACATCTCCTGGAAACGCACGGCAACTTCAGGATAAGCTTGTCCGAAGCGGTTGAGGGTTTGACCGAGAAAAGTCTGGAGGATAGTTGGGATATAGCCGATCGCTAAAGGCTGATTGGTACTGGTGTAATCGGCCTTGAGGGTTTGCACGGCAACCTGAGTGCGATACAAAATATCTTTTGCTTGTGCTAGAAAAAAGTTCCCCGCTTCTGTGAGTATCAATCCATCCGGTTGTCTGAGAAACAGCAAAACGCCCAGTTCATCTTCCAAGTTTTTGATTTGACGGCTTAAGGCAGGCTGGGAAATATATAGCCGGGCTGCTGCACGGCTAAAGTTGAGTTCTGCCGCCACGGCCACAAAATATTTAAGATGCCGTAATTCCATGAATTATATTGGGTATGCCTAAAAGTTATAGCTGTGATAATTATAAGGCATTGGACTTTAATTATATGTCCTATTATCCTGAATTGATAATAAGCGACTTAAACACTTAATAGTTGACAGCGAACAATTGTCAAATATCAACTATTAACTGTTTAATTCCCATTCTCAAAACCTCACTGTCAACTGTTTAACTATCAAAAATTTTCTGCCTTCTGCCTTCTGCCTCCTGCCTCCTGCCTCCTGCCTTTTTGTAATAATTAACTTTTATGCCCCAAGATAGCTATCAACTCGGTGGCAGTTTAACCATTGATGCACCTAGTTACGTACAGCGGCAAGCGGACTTGCAATTGTATGAAGCCCTGAAGCGAGGAGAGTTCTGCTATGTCCTCAACTCCCGGCAAATGGGCAAATCCTCACTGTTGGTGCGAACCAAGCATCGCCTTGAACAAGATGGCTTTCACTGCGCTGCCGTCGATTTGAGTGTCGTGGGAAGCGAACAAATTACTCCACTGCAATGGTACAAGGGATTCGTCGGTGACTTGTGGCGGCAGTTGGAACTACTGGAAACCTTGAACCTAAAAGCTTGGTGGCAAGAACGCAACGATCTCGGTTTACTGCAACGTTTGCGGTTATTTATTGAGGAATTGCTACTGGTGCAGTTTCCCCAACAACAGTTGTTTATCTTTGTCGATGAAATCGACAGTTTGCTGGGTCTTAATTTTTCAATTGATGATTTTTTTGCCTTAATTCGTTTTTGCTACAACCAACGGGCAATTAACCCAGAATATCAACGCATTACCTTTGCGATTTTTGGGGTAGCAACTCCCTCGGATTTAATTCGAGACCGAACAAAAACACCGTTTAATATTGGACAAGCGATCGAACTAAAAGGGTTTGAGTGGGATGAAGTGACTCCTTTAATTCAAGGGTTGGAAAAGGCGGTGGAACAGCCTACATCGGTTGTGAGGGCGATTTTAGACTGGACGGCCGGACAACCTTTTCTGACTCAGAAGTTGTGTTATTTAGTCGCACAATTGAGTCACCTGACAATGGGAGAGGATGGCTTGGGTCGCATTCCACCAGGTACGGAATCGTTTTGGATTGAGAACTTGGTCAAAACTCGCATTATTGAGCATTGGGAATCGCAGGATGAACCGGAACATTTGAGAACTATTCGCGATCGCATCGATCGTAACGGTCAGCGGGCTGGTAGAATTCTCGGCATTTATCAACAAGTTTTGCAAGGAATTGAAATAAAAAGTGATGATAGTCAAGAACAGATTGAATTGTTACTCAGTGGCTTAGTCGTCAGACACGAGGGAATATTAAAGGTAAAAAATCGCATCTATCAACAAGTATTTAATCTGCAATGGGTTGAAAAAAAATTAGGGAACCTGCGGCCTTACTCGCAGATGCTAGAGGCTTGGGTAGGTTCAGGGCAACAGGATAAATCCCGCCTCTTGCGCGTACAAGCTTTAAAAGACGCTCAAAGCTGGGCGCAGGGCAAAAGTTTAAGCGATTTGGACTATCAGTTTTTAGCAGCTAGCCAAGAAATAGATAGACAAGAATTGCAATTGTTTTTAGAAGCAGAACGGCTTAAGGAAGTAGAAGCAAGGCTGGAACTCAAGAAAAAAAGTGCCAAACGCCAAACTTATTTGATTGCTGGACTTTCCTTTGCTTTAGCAATCGCGATCGCAGCGGGAATCTTCGCTTTCTTCCAGTACCAAAAAGCGATCGTCAGCCAACGCAATGAGGAAATACAAAAAATTCAAGGAATGGCTAGATATTCGGGAGCCCTCTTTGCCTTAGATAAAAGGTTAGATGCTTTAATTGAAGCGCTTAGGGCCATTCGAGAACTCAAACACTTGGGCTTAACCGACTTGCAGACAGAAACAATGGTGGAGTTAGCGTTGCGGCGGTCAATTTATGGATCTGTTGAATCTAACCGTTTTTCGGGTTATGCTTCCGCCAATAACACATTAGATGTCAGTTCTGATGGCGAGATGATTGCTGTGGCAACGTTGCAAGATGGCATCCAAATTTGGCATCGTGATGGCAAATTGCTTGGCACCCTCAAAGGACATAAAGGCCCTGCTTTAGGAGTGGACATCAGCCCCAACGGTCAGCTAATTGCTTCAGGAAGTGGAGACACAACCGTCAAACTCTGGCGGCGTGACGGAACTCTGTTGAAAACTTTGACAGGGTTTACTGCTTCAGCTAGCAAAGTAAAGTTTAGTCCTGACGGAGAAGTGATTGTGGCGTCGGGTGCGGACAGTACGCTAAAACTCTGGCGGCAAGATGGCACATTACTAAAGACATTGATAGGGCATGGGGCGATCGTTACGCAAGTAGTTTTTAGCCCCGATGGAAAGCTAATTGCCTCGGCTTCTGACAACGGCACTGTCAAACTCTGGCAGCGGGATGGCACTTTGCTGAAAACACTTTCAGATATTCAATCTCCTGTTTTCTCGCTTGCCTTTACTCCTGATAGCAAAATCCTGGCAACGGGCAATGGAGACGGCCAACTGCAACTGTGGCAGCGTGACGGCAGTTTGTTAAGGACTTTTACCGCACACGATGCTGCAATTAACGCACTAGCTTTCAGCCGGAATGGGGAGATAATTGTCTCTGGTTCTGACGACAAGATGCTAAAATTCTGGAGTCTCGACGGTACTTCTTTGAATGCTATTAAAGGTCATGACAGTGCCATTAAAGATATTGCATTTAGTCGCCTCGACGACACACTATTCTCTGCATCTTGGGATGGCACTGTAAAAGTCTGGAAATTACGCAGTCCTTTGCTAAAAATTCTGCGAGGACATACGGCGGGAGTTTGGGGAGTGGCTTTGAGCAACGACGGACGGTTAGTGGCTTCATCGAGTCCGAAGGAGGTTATTTTCTGGGGCAAGGATGGGATTAGCAATCGGCGCTTCAAAGGGCCAAATCCTCAGTTTAGCTCTGTTGCGATCGCTCCAGATGGTAAAACGATTGCTACTGTTAGTGCAGACCAATCGATTAAGCTTTGGAGTCCAAACGGTACATTCCTAAACAGTCTCAAAGGGCATCAGGGTGATATTAGGAAAGTGGCTTTTAGTCCTGACAGTAATATGGTTGCATCGAGCAGTAGCGATCGCACAGTCAGACTTTGGCGACTAGATGGCACCCAAATCGCTACTTTTAGAGGACACACGGCGGGGACTTGGGGGCTGGCTTTTAGTCCCGATGGTTCGATTCTTGTTTCTAGCAGTGGTGACAAGACACTAAAGTTTTGGCGTTTGGCTTCGGTTTTGAATCAAAAGCGAGAAGTCAAAAGTGAGGATAGTTTATTCAAGACTATTCAAGCTCATAATAGTACAGTTATGAACGCAGCTTTCAGCCCTAATGGGGAATTGATTGCTTCGGTGAGTGAAGACAAGATGGTTAAACTTTGGAGTCGTGACGGCAAGTTACTGCATACTCTTAAGGGACATGATTCTGGGATTTGGAGTGTAGCGTTTAGCCCTGACAACCAGACGATCGCTACAGGGAGTAATGATGGGATAATTAAACTCTGGAAGTCTAACGGCACATTCCTGGCAAATCTAATTGGACATAGTGCTGGGGTTAAGGGGTTAGCTTTTGCTGCTGATGGCAAAACTTTGGCCTCGGCTGCTGAGGACAAAACGGTAATTTTGTGGAATTTAGAGCAGTCTGTAGAGCTAGATAAGGTAGTAGCGGCGGGTTGCGATTGGGTGCGAGATTATCTGCTCACTAATGCTGAACTGAAGCCAGAGGATAGACATTTGTGCGATCGATTTCCCCAATAGACATCAACGATATGAAGCTGGACGAACTTTAAGTTAGGGTTAGAGGGTAATATAGCGGTTCTCAGAAAGATGAGGTACGTTGTTGGGCTTGAGCCTCCTTAGTTTAAGCGGTTATGTAAGCTGTCAGTCATACCTCATCTTTTTGAGAAAGGCTATATTCGTTCCCTCAATAATTTTTGATGAATTAGAAAGGCTTTGGGAGTTTTTGGAGAGGTCTATTCATAAGAACCATAAAGCCAATTACCAGCAGCATTCATATCATCACTGGTATGAAACTCTTTGGAGGCTTGGAGATATTCATCGCGTGAAATATGTCCATCAGCGTTGCTATCTAAATGGGCAAAAGCTGTTTCAGCATCTTCTTCAGTTAGACCAACAGCTACACAAAATTGTTGATATTCTATCAGGCTAATTTGACCATCATTACTAGCATCCAGAATATCGAATATCGCATTAACTTTATTCTTGTAAACGTCTTGAAGTCCGGTTGAATTAGAAAAATTACTAATCGAACTATCTGCTACCTTCAGATATTCTTCTAAGCTAACTTTACCATCGCCACTAATATCAGCAGGCTGCCAAAAATTCGTCCAGATTGCTGAATATTTGGCTTTTAATTCGATAAATTCTGATGAGTCTGGTTCCCAATTACGCAGTTTGGCAAGATTGCTGGCACAATGTTCTAGATCGGCTAGTTCTACAAATCCACTTCCATCTAAATCGTATACCTGAAAATTTTTAGTGTGTTTTTTTTGCAATAGTTGACTTAACATTTATGATTCTCCTGCGATTCGTACATAACAGATTAAACTTTATCAGGTGTTGAAAATAAAGCCACTTTTTTTGATAAAAACCCTACTTTTCCTACTTTTCCTACTTTTCCTACTTTTCCTACTTTTCAGATTAATTAGGTTTGAGGGGAAGGGGGTGCGTTAGGGAAGCTTACCGAAGGTATCGCTTTTTCATAAAGTTATAATAGCGATCGCCCCAACAGAGATAAAACGACTGCTGACGCGAGTATCTGTAATTCGTCATAGCGTCTCTTGAAACCAACCTGTAGCTCTAGTTAGGGAATTAATTAACCAATTTAGTATATTGACAAAATCAACTACTTGTGCATTTTGCGCCTCACAGCAATATAACTTTACACAAACATACCAACTTTATCTATTTCTCGTTGAGCTAAACAATTGAATAATAGATAGTGAAGTTTTTTGATGAATGTACGCTTAAATGTTACCCAAGAAAGTCCGTGCAATTTTTTTCATCGGAGTTGTTGGTCTTTGCGTGATTTGGGGGATGCCAGCGCGATCGCAAGCAGCCGACGAAGCCACAGCCTCACCTAAAGCTGAGACAGTTAAGGAGCAACCAAAAGGAGATTCCAAAGCAGCAGTTACGACTAAAGATCCTGAAATTCCAGTTGAGGAATTGCAACTGCTAGTCAAACCGCTCAGCCTGGATGAACTCGCAAACGAAGCGGCAGCGTGGCAAGTGTTGCTCAAAAACAAAGTCACAGAAATTAGCGAAGCCGAAATCGCCATCAAGCGTCAAAATCGCTCCATCAACAAACAACAAGAAGTTGCCGGTTCCCTAGACGAAGCTAAGAAAGCACTAGAAGAAAGCGATAAAGCTCTCAAGACCGCTGTCCCCGGCTCAGCAGAATACAAAGAAGCCACTAAAAAGGTAGAAGAAGCTAAAGAAAAACTCAAGAAAGCCCAGGAAGGTCTAAAGGAAGCAACAGCAACTAAAAAGGAACTTAAACAGGACAGTACCCTAAATGATGCCTTAAAAAAAGCTGAGAAAACAGGCGAATTAGATCAGGGCAAACAAACCCTTGATGAAGCGAAAAAAGAGCGAGAGAAAATACCCGCAGACTCGCCGGCGTACACTGCGGCTACTGAAAAAATTGATGCGCTAGACAAGGCAATTAAAGTCTATGAGGACGCAGAAAAAGCCCAAAAAGCTGTTACCGTTCCCAACAACACAGTTTGGGGTGATACCATCGAAAACCTCACCACCAGTGACACTCGTAAAGTTAAATTTAGCTTTCGGATTAGCTTCGATCAAGATGTGACAAATATAGAGAAAGTGCTCGTAGACATTTTCAAGTCCCACCCGAAAATTTTGGAAGAGCCAGCGCCTTCAACTTTTTTGTTTGACATAGAAGACGAATACATTAGTCTGATTGCCAGCGGCTGGGCAAAAACTGACGAATTTTGGAAAGTATCAGCCGATATTCTCCGCACAATCCAAACCAGGTTTGAGCAAGAAGGGGTTAAACTCAGGTCGAACGCACAAGATATTCGGCTTATATCTGAAAGTGATGAGAAGAATTCTCTAATCGATCGAGAATTCGCTCAAAAACAATTGCTACAGCCAGAAACTGCAAAGCCAGCGATTAAATAAGTGACTAATTGTGAATTTTGTGGTTCACAGCAATATAACTAAACGCAAATATACCAACTTTATCTATTTCTCATATGGCTAAACAACTTCACAATAAATAGTGAAGTTGTTTGGTGAATCTACCCTTACAGTAATTCAGCCCAAGTCCTTCTGCTCTCTGCTATCTGCATCAAAGCCTTCTGGTTTTAACTGCCTGTTTTAGGCCCATAGAACCTAGAGCTAATTTGCCGTGTGCGTACTACTCAAAGAGAATCACTACATGAATGTTTGCGAAGTTCTGGAAACTGAAGTTTTGAACACTGTAGAACAAAGTTTGCTCTCTAGGCAACTGAGTTCCATCGAGCGCTTCATCCTGTGTCAGTCATGGCTCGGACGCAGTTATGGCGAGATGGCATCCGATAGTGCCTATAGTATCGCTCACATCAAGGATATTGGCTCCCAATTGTGGCAGGCTCTTTCAAAAGCATTAGGGGAAAGAGTGACGAAAAAAAATCTGTTTTTAGTGCTGAAGCAATATCTGCTCTCCTGGACAAGTGAAACAGTCAATAGTGACCAGTTATCTGTTACCTTAGAGTTAGTAGAAGTAATAGACACACCACTAACGCCTACTACTAATCAGTTACCAGTTACCGCTGATTTTGTGGAGGCTTCATATTTAGAGGATAGCGAGCAATTATCACTGATTTGCGATCGAGGCTTTCTGGTAAATGAAGAAAGTTCGCAGCTAGAGAGAGCGCCGCAGGAGTGCCAAAATTCTACAGATAATACAGAGGCAGAAAATAATTTAAAAGCCCCTGTCACACAGAGCCAACTAACAATTCCTAGTGGTTGTTTGCCGTCTACTTGGACTTTCAGGAAGCAGATGTTACCTTTTCTGCCGAAATCAATCAATTTTTGGGCTGGTTGTGTGCTAATCTCAGCAGGCAGTTGAATCTCAATCCCATGCTGAACGGGTATCAGGAATATGGGTAGCAAGACCAAGCACTCGCGCATTGCCCGATCGGCTTAGTTTATTTTTTCGACAATAAATCCACCCTGCTTCTTAAGGGGGATTTAGGGGGATCTAGACTTAGGTAAAAACTAGAGATGTCAAGGATTTCAGGCTTAAGTTGACACCTATGGGCATTGCCGTGTCCCTACAATATTATTTTGGGGAGGGACACGGCAATGCCCATAGGTTTTACCTGGTTGTTGACACCTATGGGCAGTGCCGTTTCCCTACAGATTTTCCCGAAATATTGTAACGAGTTGTAAACTATAATGAAATCGAAGCGAATATAGAGGCCAAGTAGTATTAAATGCGAGTTGCGATCGCCGGAGCCGGCTTAGCAGGACTTTCCTGCGCTAAATATCTTACCGACGCGGGCCATACCCCGATCGTCCTAGAAAGTCGGGACGTACTCGGCGGCAAAGTAGCCGCCTGGAAAGATGCTGATGGTGACTGGTACGAAACCGGCCTTCACATCTTCTTCGGTGCATACCCCAATATGCTCCAACTCTTCAAAGAACTTGACATTGAAGATAGGCTGCAATGGAAAGAACACTCGATGATTTTCAATCAGCCAGAAACTCCCGGAACCTATTCGCGGTTTGATTTTCCCGACATTCCGGCTCCGTTGAATGGCCTTGTGGCTATCCTCAGAAACAACGATATGCTCACTTGGGCCGAAAAAATCAGTTTCGGCATCGGTTTGATTCCGGCGATACTTCAAGGCCAGAAATACGTCGAAGAAATGGACAAATACTCCTTTTCCGAGTGGCTGAAAAAGCAAAATGTCCCCCCCAGAGTCGAAAAAGAAGTGTTCATCGCCATGTCTAAGGCGCTCAACTTTATCGACCCCCACGAAATATCTGCAACCATTCTGCTGACAGCCCTCAACCGCTTCTTGCAAGAGAAAAAAGGCTCGAAAATGGCTTTTTTAGACGGCGCCCCTACAGAGAGGTTGTGTCAGCCGATGGTAGACTACATAACTGAACGCGGTGGCGAAGTCCGACTGAATGCACCCATCGGGGAGTTTTTGCTCAACGATGACAATACGGTGCGCGGGTTCCAGATTCGGGGTGTAAAAGGGGCAGAGTCAGAAATTCTGACAGCCGATATTTACGTTTCGGCGATGCCGGTTGACCCGCTGAAGCTGATGATGCCGGAACCTTGGGGCAAAATGGACTACTTCAAACAGCTCGAAGGCTTGGAGGGAGTGCCCGTGATCAATGTACACTTGTGGTTCGATCGCAAATTAACTGACATTGACCACTTGCTGTTCTCGCGATCGCCCTTGTTGAGCGTCTACGCCGACATGAGCAACACTTGCCGCGAATATGCCAACCCAGACAAATCAATGCTGGAACTGGTACTCGCACCGGCAAAGGACTGGATAGGCAAATCCGACGAAGAAATCGTCGCAGCCACAATGGTCGAGTTAGAAAAACTCTTTCCCGATCAAATTCCAGAACCCGCCAAAGTGCTGAAATATCACGTAGTCAAAACCCCTCGTTCCGTCTACAAAGCCACTCCTGGCCGCCAGAAGTGCCGTCCCTCACAAACAACTCCCATTAGCAATTTCTACCTGACGGGGGATTATACGATGCAGCGTTATCTGGCGAGTATGGAAGGTGCCGTGCTTTCTGGTAAGCTGACAGCGCAGGCTATTTCAACGCCCAAATAAATGAAAAATTAAGAATTTTTCATAAAAACGTAAAAGCATCTCCCGTTTTCTAGACGGGGGAAAATCAGTTCTAATCTTTAAATTTCTTATTCTCGGATGCTGCAACTGTCAAAACTCCAGTGCATGAGAACTCTGGCTTCTTTGGATGAATCCTACGAACTGTGTCGCCAAGTCACAGCGAGTTATGCCAAAAATTTTTATTTAGGCACTCAACTCATGCCCGAAGCCAAGCGTCGGGCTATCTGGGCGATTTACGTCTGGTGCCGCCGCACCGACGAACTCGTGGACGGGCCTGGTTCTGAGGCCACGACCCCTGAAACCCTAAATTTGTGGGAAAAACGCCTAGAATCGCTGTTTACTGGCCACCCCCACGACGATTACGATGTGGCTTTGGTGGATACTTTGTCTCGTTTCCCGATCGACATTCAACCGTTTCGGGAAATGATTGCGGGCCAGCAAATGGACTTGTACCGCAGTCGCTACGAAACTTTTGAAGAGCTCAATCTTTATTGTTATCGGGTAGCTGGTACTGTCGGGATGATGTCGATGTCTGTGATGGGTGTGGACGAATCGAGTCCCGCTACTAACTGGAATTGGCACTGGTGCAATCAAATTCCCAAAGAAGAGGCCATCGCCCTCGGCATTGCTAAGCAGTTGACTAACATTCTGCGCGATGTCGGAGAAGATGCCCGTCGTGGCCGCATTTATATTCCCTTAGAAGACTTGGCGTTGTTTAACTATACCGAAGAAGATTTGTTCAACGGTGTGATTGACAATCGCTGGCGGGAATTGATGCGTTTCCAAATTCAGCGAGCTCGCAAACTATATACTAGCGCTGAACCGGGAATCAAAGTGCTGAGTCCTGATATCCGCTGGACTGTGTGGGCTGCTACTATGCTCTATAGCAGGATCTTAAATGCGATCGAACGGAATAACTACGATGTTTTCCAGAAGCGGGCCTACGTTACCAATTTTCAGAAATTGCAGTGTCTCCCCGCCGCTTGGATCAAGTCAAAAGTGCTTTAGCAGAATGATATTGTTTCTATCTTAGTCCCACTCTGCTGGGACTTTGTTTGTGTACCCCCAATTCCTACTCCACATTCCGCACCCAACGGGCAGTGTACACCGATTGATATCAGATCCGTTAGCATCGGAATTCATTAACATAAACTAAAAATTAATGCACAAAATAGCGGCAACACCGGGAGGCTGGAACCCCCAAGCCGAAGGAGTAATTTTCATTCAGCAAACCCCCGCACCAATAGTCTTTATTAGTGCGGCTGATACAGATATTCAAACTCTCGCAGCGGCTACATCAAAACTGCCAGCAGGATTCCCCAAACTCCGCGCAGTGAATCTCTTGCAATTGCAGCAACAATTAACCATTGATACCTATGCCGAGGAAATTCTAGAACACGCAGAAGTAATAATTATCCGGCTGTTGGGAGGTCGTTCTTATTGGTCTTACGGCTTAGAAACTCTACGCGAAACGGTGGAAAAAACTAAGGCTAAACTGATTGTAATGCCCGGTGATGACAGTCCCGATCCAGATTTAATTAGTCATTCAAATGTATCACTGTCAGCAGTCAATCAACTGTGGCGCTACTTCACAGAAGGCGGAGTCCAAAACTTTGTTAACGCCCTAGAGTTTGCCGCCGATATTTGTCTCAAAACTGCTTACAATCCACCTTTACCACAAACAGTTTCCCGCGTCGGAATTTATGATTGGGGCGGAAGTGCGAGGGCTGGTTTTGAAACTTTTCTACCAGATTCTGATCCCCCTAAATCCCCCTTAAGAAGGGGGACTTTGACAACATCTGACGCAGATTTCGATCCTCCCAAATCCCCATTAAAAATGGAGACTTTGACAAATTCTTGCCCCCCCCTTCTTAAGGGGGGCTGGGGGGGATCTCCGGGTTTACCCACCCAGCCGAAAGTCGGAATCTTATTTTATCGTGCTCATTATTTGTCGGGAAATCTAGCACCAATTGATGCACTTTGTCAAGCTTTGTCCGAGCGAAACTTAGTACCCGTTCCCGTGTTTGTGTCTTCGTTGCGGGAACGAGATTTGCAAGTGGAATTGCTGGAATATTTTCAACCCAAAGATTCAGAAGCAATTCAATTATTGCTGAATACTACAAGTTTTGCAATCTCTGGTTTCAACAGTATTGAACCAGAACAAAATACTTTAAAATTGTTAGATGTTCCAGTATTGCAAGCCATATTCAGCGGCGGCGGTTTGGAACAGTGGGAAAGCGAATTGCAAGGACTTTCGCCGCGCGATGTGGCGATGAATGTAGCTTTGCCAGAAGTTGATGGCAAAATCATTACGAGGGCTGTTTCTTTTAAGGCTGTCCAAACTTGGAATAGCGAATTGGAAACCGATGTTGTGGGTTATGTCGCTGCGGGCGATCGCATTTCATTTGTAGCAGATTTAACTACAAATTGGGTAAACCTCAAACAAACCCCAGCCACCAACAGACGCATCGCCATAATTCTCGCCAATTATCCCACCCGCAATGCACGATTAGCCAACGGTGTCGGCTTGGATACCCCCGCTAGTTGTGTGGAAATCCTGAAAGCTATGCAGCAAGCTGGTTATCAAGTAGATAATATTCCCAGCAGCGGTACAGAGTTAATTGAAATGTTGATTTCTGGCGTGACAAATGACCCGGAAGGACGGGAATTGCGGGCTGTTAATCAATATTTAGATTTAGCAGAATATCAAGAGTATTTTGCAACTTTGCCGCAGCAAGTCCAAGATGGAATTTGTAATAGATGGGGATTAGCGACGGGGGAAAAAACGGAACTACTGACGGCCAACCTGTTCCCGATTCCGGGGATTCAGTTTGGGAATGTGTTTGTGGGAATTCAAC
Organism: Tychonema litorale BBK16; assembly: GCF_021648855.1. GTDB lineage: Bacteria > Cyanobacteriota > Cyanobacteriia > Cyanobacteriales > Microcoleaceae > Microcoleus. The sequence continues at coordinate 52,933 of NZ_JAKJHX010000010.1, forward strand.
CGTCGCGGGGATATGAAATTGACCCTAGTTTGAATTATCACGCACCAGATTTAGAACCTACTCACAATTATCTGGCTTACTATTATTGGCTGCGACAAAACTTTGGTTCTCAGGCAATAATTCATGCTGGAAAACATGGTAATTTAGAATGGCTTCCCGGTAAAAGTGTCGCCTTATCTAGTAACTGCTATCCCGAAGTTGCATTAGGCGCGATGCCAAATTTTTATCCGTTTATTGTCAACGATCCGGGGGAAGGTTCCCAGGCAAAAAGACGATCGCAAGCCGTGATTATCGACCACCTCACCCCGCCCATGACTCGCGCCGAACTTTACGGGCCTTTGCAGCAATTGGAGGCCTTAATCGATGAATATTGTGAGGCGCAAAGCTTAGATCCATCTCGATTACCGATGATTCGCGATCGCATTGTCGCCCTCACGAACCAGGAAAACTTAGACAAAGACTTAGGGATACAACTAAATAAATCCGAATTTACCGAATTTATCACCCGCACAGATGGCTATCTTTGCGAACTCAAAGAATCCCAAATTCGCGACGGATTGCACATTTTTGGACAGTGCCCCGAAGGACGACAGTTGAGAGATCTGATAATTGCGATCGCCCGCCATCCTAGCACAAATCGCATCGGTTTAACCCGCGCCCTAGCAGAAGACTCAGGCTACGACTTCGACCCCTTAACCACCGCAGGCGATTTAACCGCAGAACTCGAAGAAAAAGCCGCAGAATTAGTCGATAACTTAATCAAAAATCTCCGAGTTGATCCACATTCATCTGTGGTCAAAAAAATTCAAATAGGACAAGCAACCCAACCAGAAATAAACTGGATAACTAACTATCTTTTACCATCACTCCTCCAAACAAACCAAGAAATTACTAACCTGTTGCGAGGCTTAGATGGGCGACACATTCCCAGTGGCGCATCCGGGGCACCAACTCGTGGGAGACCCGATGTATTACCCACCGGTCGCAATTTTTACTCAGTAGATATCCGCGCCATTCCCACAGAAACCGCCTGGAGAGTTGGCAGAGTTGCGGCCGAAACTTTAATCGAAAGATACACTCAAGAAAATGGCGAATATCCGAAAACTTTGGGCTTGTCAGTGTGGGGAACATCCACTATGCGGACGGGGGGAGATGACATCGCCGAAGCCCTCGCATTGATCGGAGTTCAACCAATTTGGGATGGCCCGTCGCGCCGGGTTGTCGATTTTGAAATCTTGCCAGTTGCTGTTTTAGGACGGCCGCGCGTTGATGTTACTTTGCGAATTTCGGGATTTTTCCGAGATGCTTTTTTCAATTTAATTGATTTGTTTGATTCTGCGGTAAAAGCTGTGGCAGATTTAGATGAACCAGCCGAAAGCAATCCTTTAGCGGCACAAGTTAAACAGGAAATTCAGGATTGGGAATCGACTGGTTTGAGTCGGGAAGAGGCCGAATTGCGATCGCGCTTTCGCGTCTTTGGTTCCAAACCGGGGGCTTATGGTGCGGGACTTCAAGGCATAATTGAAGCTCAAAACTGGACAGACGATGCAGATTTAGCAACAGCTTACATTAATTGGAGTAGTTACGCCTATACAAGTACCCCCCCAACCACTTCTGGTAAAGATGTGACTAATTCCAATTCTTCTGCTTTACCACCAGTCAATACCCCCCCAACCCCCCCTTACCAAGGGGGGGCTAATTCCATAAATACCCCCCCTTACCAAGGGGGGGCTAATTCCAACTCTTGTCCCCCCCCTTACCAAGGGGGGGCTAATTCCAACTCTTGTCCCCCCCCTTACCAAGGGGGGGCTAGGGGGGGTGAATTTACCGGGAGTGAATGGGGATGTTCGGCACCCGAAGCATTTACCAAACGCCTCGGCCAAATGCAAATAGTTCTGCAAAACCAAGATAACCGCGAACATGACATCCTCGACTCCGACGATTACTATCAATTCCAAGGTGGAATGACTGCCGCCATTCGCAATTTGCAGGGCAAAAATCCTGAAACTTATTTCGGAGATAATTCAATTCCTGAGAATCCGAAAGTGCGACAACTTCGAGAAGAAATTGCGCGGGTTTATCGCAGCAGGGCTGTGAATCCGAAATGGATAGAAGGGGCGATGCGCCACGGTTATAAAGGTGCGTTTGAAATTGCCGCAACTGTTGATTTTTTGTTTGCTTATGATGCTACGACAAATTGTGTTGAGGATTTTATGTATGAAGGAATTGCCGAGGCTTACATTTTTGATGAGAAAGTGCAGGCATTTATCCAGGAAAACAATCCTTGGGCACTGCGAGATATGGCGGAAAGATTGTTAGAAGCCCGTCAGCGGGGGTTGTGGCAGTCGGCAAGTCAGGATATACTGGATAAATTGCGATCGATCGCCCTTGAAGCCGAAGCAGTCATCGAATCCCATACAGAAATACGGTAATGCAACAGTAATCGATAGATTGTGAACTCACTCTAAAATCCAAAATCCCACATCGATAGATCGCTGAAAGTCTATGATTCCCCCCTACATTACTAGCATCAGCATTAACATCCTCAAACGCACCTGCGCCACAGTCGCTGTACTAGCCGTAACTTTGGGATGTTCCTCAACCAAGCCGCCCAACACTGTAGCGGCTTCCGGGACGATCGCATCCGCAGTCCAAGCACCGCATCCTGAGCCTCTCCTCGCTAAAAACCCCAAAAAACCCGAAAAAATTGTTGACGTAGCCTCATGCGCCGAAAACGATGGCTTCACGGAGGCAGTTGGCTTTGCTACCCAAGCTTCTAATTTAGCTCAATCAGCAAATTCAAAACAAGACTGGGACGAAGTAGCAGCCCTGTGGGTACAAGCCGTAGCTTGGATGCAAGCCGTTCCTCCCGGCAGTCCCAAACGGGCTTTCGCCGAAAAAAAAGTGGTGGAGTACATGAAAAACCTGACTTATTCGCAACAGCAAGCAGGTACTAATCTTCCAACTTCCGTCAGTTTTAGCAGCGATTTGTTCAACCAACAACTAGAACTTTACCTATCTTACGTGGCGACTGTCGGGCCACCAGATGTTTTGATTGTCGGCAGTTCTCGCGCCTTACAAGGTGTTGATCCCAAACAGCTAAAACAATCTTTGGCGGCTTTTGGCCATCCGGGGTTAACAATCTTTAATTTTGCAGTTAATGGCGCAACTGCCCAAGTAGTAGACTTTCAATTGCGCCGACTTTTAAAACCGCAGCATTTGCCTCAAATGATTGTCTGGGCTGATGGGGTGCGGGCATTTAATAGTGGTAGAGTCGATCGCACTTTTAACTCAATGATCGCCTCCGAAGGCAATCAAATGCTAGCAGCAGGTATTCGCCCTCAACTACCAGAAGATGAACCTGCTATCATTCCCCAGTGTTACAAATTTCCCCAGCCTTGTCGTGGCAGTTTCCAGAAATCCCAGCTTTTAACTGCCTCTAATAATTTGCTAATACCAGTTTTTTCAAGTTCTGTAGCCCGCCAAAATCCACAATATATTCCCCTGTCTGCGCCCGCGACTATGGCAGTCAGGCCCGTCAGCGACTTAGCAGACTCGATCGACTCTAACGGATTTATGCCTCTGTCGGCCCGTTACAATCCCAACACATATTATGACGATCGCGCTTACGTTTCCGGCAGGTTCGATCGCGACTACGAAGACTTCAACCTCGGCGGAAAACAAGCCCAAGCCTTCAATTCAGTCATCGCCTTTGTCAAAAGTCGTAAAATTCCATTGGTTTTAGTCAATTTGCCCCTCACCGACGACTATCTAGATGGTACACGGCGATCGGCCGAACAGCAATTTCGACAACGAATGCAGCAACTCTCACGGCAAAAAGGCTTCGCTTTCCGCGACTTATCGCAACAGTGGCCAAACCGCAACGACTATTTTCTTGACCCTAGCCATCTTAATCAATTTGGGGCGATCGCGATTTCTCGTCTACTCGCCGCCGACACGAGTCTAACCTGGCCCCGTCCCAAATCCCGAAGCATCGACGGATAAGATAATGGAAACTGCTTCAATCTGAAAACCCAAATCAACTGTGCAACTAAAACAAGTAATTATCGCCCACAAAGCCAGAGATCCCTTCAGCCAACGCTGGGCCGAACAATGTGCTCGACAATTAGAAAGTCGCGGGTGTCATGTTTTGATGGGGCCCAGCGGCCCAAAAGATAACCCCTACCCAGTATTTTTAGCCTCTAGTACCAGCCCAATTGACTTAGCCGTGGTGCTTGGTGGCGACGGCACAGCCCTGGCTGCGGCGCGAAATTTAGCCGCTGACGGCATCCCAATTTTGGCAGCGAATATCGGTGGAAACCTCGGTTTTTTAACAGAATCTTTTGAGGATTTCCAAAATACAGAAGAAATTTGGGACAGGCTTGCTGAAGATAGGTATGCCATCCAAAAACGGATGATGTTACAAGCAGCGATTTTTGAGGGGAATCGAACTAATCTCGAACCAGAAAGCGATCGCTTTTTAGCCCTCAATGAAATGTGCATCAAACCCGCTTCAGCCGATCGAATGCCGAGCTGTATTCTGGAAATGGAAGTAGACGGCGAAGTAGTCGATCAATATCAAGGCGACGGTTTAATTGTCGCCACGCCCACCGGTTCCACTTGCTACACCGCATCTGCCAACGGCCCAATTATACATCCAGGCATGAACGCGATCGCCGTTACACCCATTTGCCCCTTAAGTTTATCCAGCCGCCCAGTAGTTTTACCACCCGGTTCCGTCGTCAGCATTTGGCCCCTAGCAGACTACGAACTCACCACCAAACTCTGGACAGATGGCATTTTAGGTACTGCCATTTGGCCCGGACAGCGAGTAGACGTGCGGATGGCAGAGTGCGAAGCCAAATTTATCATTTTACGAGAAAACTACTCCTATTACGGCACATTAAGGGAAAAACTTCAATGGGCTGGAGCCCGAATTCGGTATAACAACAACCACCGCAATTAAAAAAAACAGTCTACCCCTTGGCAATGGTACAACCAATAGTCCGGCAGGGGTTTCAACCCCTGTCGGACTCGCGGGATGACTAACGGACTTGGCGGGCTTTCAGGCTTAAGTTGACACCAATTGGCAATGGCGTGTCCGATCGAATTCCCAATTTTAATTTACCACTTCAAAAGTTACTGTTCTCCTCAGCCAAAGCGGTTGACTTTCCGCCAAACCTTCGGGACGACTTTTAGTAGAAGCAACTTGCATCCTGTCACCATCTATCCCTTTATTTACTAAAGCTAACTTCACATTTTTTGCCCTCTCCAGTGCCAATCTTTGATTTTCCCCAGGATTGCTTTTAAAATCGCTATGTCCAACGATCCTCAAATTCTTCCCTTTATTTTCCGCCATAAATTCCTGGACTTTATTAATCTTTTCTGTTATATCCTTTGGCTGCAAATTAGCATTACCCACACCGAAGTAAATCTGAATTTCCATTGCCTTTGAGAGTGGCTTAGCTTCTGCTCCCACTGACTTGGAAAGCGGCTTAGTTCCTATCCCCACAGTATTTGTCACAGACTTCACCCCAGGAATTTTTGCAAACGCCTCAGTTACTTTCTGAGCATCAGTAGAACGAGTCACACTACCTGTGACTGTCACTTTATCTCCTACATAACGAGCCTCCAGGTCAATACCTTCTAGCTTATTCAGGAGAACCATTGTTCGCTTGACATCAGCCTCTACCAACACAGGATCTGGAGGTACGACCACAGCTATAATCTTATTTTCTACTGTTAATTGTGGAACAACTTTTTGAGCGATTTGCGAGGCTCTCAAACGCATTTTTTGATTCGGTACTCGTCCCGATAACTCCGCGACTTTACCATTCACATCTGCATTGAGGCGATAAACTGATAATTCAGGAGCAGACTGCAAAGCTAAATTTGTATCAGCTTCTAACCTGCGTTCAACTCCACTGCGATAGTGATGAATCCCCCAAGGTACTACAATTAAACCTACAGTTGCTAAACCCAATATTAATAACGGTTTAGGTTTACTAGATTTAACTTTTACCTCCGTATCAATTAGTTTCCGCAACTCCGAATTTACTTCAACAGGAATACTTGTTGGATCTCCATTAAATGACTGGATTTTGTTCCCGTATTCTTGAACAATATTTTTGAAGATTGCTCGCATTTTGTACTTAAACCATTGGCGGGTTTCTCCTTGCATCACTACCGCTAAATAACAGGAACCTGCTACTTCCAATACAATCGTAGATGTCCCGTATTCTATGGCATCAATTTCTGCAATATTTCCAGACTGAGATATACAGTCGTTGACAAAAGAGCGAATAGCAGTCAGCATCCCCGCCACCATTTCTGATTCTAGCTGTTCTTGCTCAGACTGCTGCACTGCTGTAATTACCAAGCCAGAGTCTTTTTGAATTAAAAATACAGCTTTAACAGTCCATGGTGTAGTCTCTTTCATCAGCAATTCTGCTTCAGACATCCCCTGTAACTTAGCTTTGAATTTGCGGGTAATTCCCTCAACGCTGACAGCTTTTTCGAGTTTTTTATTAATCTCCTCCATCGTCTCCGCCAGGTACTTCAAAATCGTACTACCGATAATCGGGTAGAGCGCATCCGACATTGCTTCTCGATTCAGATTAATCTGTTGTCTAACAGCAGAGGCCATCTCCGGTGCTAGAGCCTGTGCAATCTCATCTGGCGATTCCGTTATTCTTTGGCTGATCCCCACAGGTATTGCCGGCGATATGGCCACTCCCATTGAGTGCCGATTTTCCCTAGTTTTAGTATTAATTAGTTGCTCGATGATCGGAGCTATTGTTTCACTAAATGCTTCTTTTGACTCGCTAATAGTTTTCAGCATCATTTCCAGGAAAATCCCTTTAATTTTGGCAACTAATGCTTCCTCATTGCCACCCCATTCAGCTTCATTTAGTTTGCGCTCAAGATTCACCACCTTATCATTGAGTTGATAATTATAATTGACAACTTCATCTAATAAAGGTAAAATTGATTCGATTACAGATTGTTCCAATTGCTTATGATGACTGACCATAAGTTCGTCAATTAAAGGTTTCAATAAATCTGTAAACAAATCAGTAGATTCATAAATCCGGTGTTCGATGACTACAATTTTTTGTTCAATCTTCCCCAGTCTTTCTTCAATCCTTTTGTTTTGAATAATTGCATCCACAGCGGGGGCGATCGCATTTTCGATCTCTAGCCTTGCTTCGCTGATTTTGTCCGACAGCATCTGGGTGATCCCTGGCATAATCCTTGCCATCAACCCTTCCAACTCGGCTATCGTTTGCTGTTGAACTTCGATAATTTGATGTTCATTGCTGAGGATTCGTGCTTCAATTCCACTGTTTTGCCAAGCTTCAGTGATGGCTGGTGCGATCGCCTCTCTCACCTCTAACTTTGTCTCATCTATCTTCCGGTTCAGCGACTCAATCATTAATGGCATCAGCCTTGCCATTATTTCTTCCGGCTGAGAATTCTGCTTTTTTTGAACAAGATTAACTTTATTTTCCACATTTAGCAATTGCACCTGCATTGCTTCTTGATGGTTTTTTCCTAGCATCAAAGCTTCGATAACCGCTGCCAACTCTAACTTCGATTCCTCTATTTTACCATTCAGTAACTGTGTGATTACTGGCATTACCAGCGAAATTATCTCTTCCGGCTTCTGAATTTGTGGCTGTTGATTCAGCAGTCTCTCTTCGATGATATGTAATACTTTTTCTTCGATTTCTGCCCAAGCTATTCTTACCTGTGCTGATGGTGCGACAGCATTAATTAGCTCAGATTTCAACTCACTAATTTTTCGATTCAGAGACTCACTAATTATTGGCATTAGTTGTTTGACCAGATCTTCTGGTTGTTGCTGAAAACGCTGCTGAAAACTAGCAAATTGATTTTCAATATTTAAAACTTTTGCTTCGAGTCCGTTTTGGTGGTTGATTACTTCATTGACTGCCGGTACAATCGTAGAGTCCACCTCTAACTTCGAGTCATCTAGTTTGCGATCTACCCAATCCTCAAATACGGGCATCAGCGCTTTGAACAAATCTTCTGCATTCGGAATTTGCTGAGAGAAAATAGCGATTTGATTTTGCAAATCGACTACTTTTGCTTCTATTTGGCTTTGATTAACGTCCAGAATACCAATCGGTCCGATCGCATCTCTCAACTCAGACTTCAACTCCCTGACTTGTCCACTCAGCAACTCAGGAACTAATGGCATCAATAATTTGATCAACTCATCTGGGTCAGAAATCAGTCTTTCAAAGTTTACTAACCTCTCTTCTACACTCAAAACATTATCATAAAATTCCGGTAAATCTCGTTCAAATAGTAATTGCTGCAACCGTTTAAACTTGTCCACAGCCTTTTCTAATTCTTCCTCCGAGGGCAGATCGTCTCTTTTTGGTTGGGATTTCTTAGAGGAAGAGGAAAATTGCTCGTCGTCTATCTTTCTTGTAACTGCTATTTCTCGATCTTCAGTCAATATTTCCGGGGCAATGGCTGATGATTCAATCAAAAAAGAAAACTGCTGATTTTGCCCATTTTCTTCACTCTCATTTCTATTATCTGACATTTCTCTGCACCCTAAATCAAGCTTGGTAGATTCTTTTTTCAATTTTAATAACTGCAATTCCACCAGCATATTCATTAATTCCTCAAGTTGCTCACCTGCTTTAGGAATTGCCGAATTTGTGGCATCAGGTTCAACTATTTCTACTGGCTTCATCTCCCCTGAGTCTAGATTGAATTCTGTCATATTTTGCCACCCTGATTTGACTTAAGCCAATAAAATAAAATTATTACCTTGCCATACAATACAAGGGATAATGATTCTTCAGTATGATATTAAACGGATTGCTGACGATCGAATTTCGTTCAGTAATTCGCGGATAGACCCAATTTAACTATAGATCTCCGAGTTGCCAACTCCCTCGCCAACTGCAATGCAGATTTCATGCTGGAAGCATCCGCAATCCCTTTGCCTACAATATCAAAAGCAGTGCCGTGATCGGGAGATGTGCGAACAAAGGGCAAACCAATTGTCGTGTTAACTGCTTGGTCAAAGGCCATCAATTTTACTGGAATCAAACCTTGATCGTGGTACATTGCCAAATAAGCATCGTGTGCTGGTTCTGCCAAACCGTACCAAGCTTTACCCGGCTTAACCCACAGGGTATCCGGCGGTATGGGCCCGTCTAATTGCACTTCCTTAAACCGATCGCGCTGAGTTGCCAACCACGGTATCATCCAGTCTTGTTCTTCATTTCCCAGTTTCCCATTTTCCCCGCTGTGGGGATTTAAGCCAGAAATGGCAATTCTCGGTGTTTCTAGACCAAAATCTTCCCGTAAACACTCGATCAGCAATTCCAGTTTTTCGGTCAACAAATCTGGATTCAAAGCATCGGGGACTTCACGTAGAGGAATATGTGTGGTGGCGAGTAAAGTTATCAGCATCCAGTTGCTGTGGGGAGACTTAGCGGCAAACAGCATTCCGAAGCGTTTCGATCGCGCTTTTTCTGCCAGAAGCTCTGTTTGTCCAGGATAATTATAACCAGCAGTCTGCCAACAAGTTTTAGAAATCGGCCCAGTTACGATCGCCGAAAATTCACCAGCGAGGGTACGATCGATCGCACTTTCCATATAAGCAAAGCTAGCAGCCCCACTCGCTGCATTACCAACACCAGGGATAATGTCACCCCACTTGCTGTCGGTTTCGACATCTATAATATTTAATGTGTCGGGATTTGCCACAGCTACGGATGGATCTAGCGATCGCAACCTATCATAAGTTTGCTGCAAAATTGTCCGAGAGCCGATCGTCCACGTCCCAGAAGCCTCAACAGGATCAGCCAAAGCCTTAAGAATCACTTCCGGGCCAATTCCCGCCGGATCTCCCAGAGTTACAGCTAGTTTCAATCCTCGATCGAGCATCAAGACATTTTTCTCCCGAAATTAACAACAGTTTTAGTACCGCGATTTTAGCATTCCTGTAGCTGGTTGCCCGAAATTATCAAGAAATTGGGTGTGAACTACCCGTTACTTTGACAAAGCCAGAGCACATCGCCTTCTAGGACAGCTTTGTATTAAGATAGGTGTCAAGTTAATTTAATGCGATCGTCCAATTTGTCACCTAAAATTATGAATCCTGAAATTCTCAATGCAGGCTTGTTGTCCTTTTCCCTAATTCTTGTCGGTATCGGTGGAGGATTCCTCCTGCTCAAACTGCAAGGCGGCGAAGAATAAGTTTTTTTCAGTTACACCCCCAGATGTATGAGGTAGGGAGACGGCACTGCCCATAGGTGCCAACTTAAAAGGACACGGCACTGCCGCGTCCCTACAGCGAGCGATCTGCCCAATGTCTAACCCCCAAAATGAGAACTTTTCAGGTTTTTGTTAAGTTTGTTATAAAAACTTAACAAAAACCTGATACCATCTTATTGAAAGTTTAAGATTCATAATTAATCCCTAGATGACTTTATTGATTTTAGGTGCCACCGGCACTCTCGGCCGCCAAATAGCCCGCCGCGCCCTAGACGAGGGCTACCAGGTGCGTTGCTTAGTCAGAAATTACAGAAAAGCTGCATTTTTAAAAGAATGGGGCGCAGAACTCGTACCGGGCAACCTTTGCCAGCCAGATAGCCTAACTTCTGCACTAGAAGGAGTAACAGCGATCATCGATGCAGCAACAGCCAGCGCGACAGATTCTGTAAGTATTAAAAGAGTAGACTGGGACGGAAAAGTATCGCTGATTCAAGCGGCAGTAGCAGCAGGCGTCAAGCGTTACATCTTCTTTTCGTTTCTCGATGCCGAGAAATATCCCCAAGTCCCGTTGCTGGAAATTAAGCACTGTACCGAGCTATTTTTGGCAGAATCTGGTCTAGATTACACAATCTTGAGACCTTGTGGATTCTTGCAAGGACTGCTAAGCCTCTATGCAATGCCGATTCTGGATAGTCAGGGAGTTTGGTTGCCCAACAAGCCGTCAGCCCTTGCCTACATGAACACTCAGGACGTTGCTAAATTTGCAGTCCGAGCCCTTTCCGTTCCCGAAACTGAGAAGAAAAGCTTTCCGATGGTGGGCCCTCGCGCTTGGGATGCTGAAGAAATTGTCCGCCTATGCGAACGACTATCTGGCAAACAAGCCAAAGTCACCCGCACCCCGGATGCTTTATTAAAGGCTACTCGTCAATTTGCTAGCTTCTTTCAGTGGAGTTGGAATGTAGCTGACAGATTGGCTTTCTCAGAAGTTTTGGCCGCCGGAAAACCTTTGAAAGCTCCCATGGATGAAGTTTACAGCGTCTTCGGAATAGACCCCAAAGAAACTACTACTTTGGAATCTTATCTCGAAGAATACTTTAGTCTGATTACCAAGAAGCTCAAGGAAATAGAGTACGAGCAGCTTAAAACTAAAAAACGGGGTAAACAAAAAATGCCTTTTACATTTTAATTCAGTCCATCGCCCATGCCTCTGACTCAAATTGCTTAGTCTGGGGATGAAATGTCGGTAAGTTGTGGCGGTTCGATGCCGCCACAAACTCCAAAATCTAATTTATTAAATAAAAATTTCATGACGCTAACAAGATGCGCCACAACAGAGATTTCCAGAAAAGCCAGTCTTGAACAGGTAGGATGCCTGTTCCACAATAAATATGGTCGATGTCTATTACATAAAAAAGACGTAGTTTTTGTCCTCGACAATAGTAGGGCGGGGTAGTTGATCGTGCCGAAAGCTGGGATTATATACAACGATGTTAAACCTGTTTCTTGTCGTATCGCCGAAGAGTTGAAACAACAACTGACTGCGATCGGTTGGGATGTCTGTGCGGTTTCTGGTTCCGGGGGGATTTTGGGCTATTCTAGTCCCGATCGCCCCATGTGCCATACTCCGATCGACCAACTCGTCCCTCCCGGTTTTGACAGTGACATGGAGTTTGCAGTGGTGTTAGGTGGTGACGGTACTGTGCTGTCGGCATTTCGCCAAGTCGCACCCATCGGAGTGCCACTGCTGACAGTCAATACTGGTCATATGGGTTTTTTGACGGAAACTTACCTTAACTTGCTACCACAAGCCTTAGAGAAGGTGCTGGCTGGAGAATACGAAATAGAAGAAAGGTCAATGTTGGCGGTACGGTTGTTTCGCGACAACGATTGTCTGTGGGAAGCGCTGTGTTTGAATGAAATGGTGCTGCATCGGGAACCGCTGACTTGTATGTGTCATTTTGAAATCGCGATCGGGCAACACGCTTCCGTAGACATTGCCGCCGATGGGATAATTATCTCGACTCCCACAGGATCGACAGCCTACGCGCTGTCTGCGGGCGGGCCTGTGATTATTCCGGGAGTACCGGTATTGCAGTTAGTGCCTTTGTGTCCCCATTCTATGGCTTCGCGGGCCTTGGTGTTTTCCAACACAGAACCTGTGAAGATTTTGCCCGCAAGTCCGAACCGCCTAGTCATGGTGGTAGACGGAAACGGTGGCTGTTATGTTCGGCCGGAGGATTGGGTGCAAGTGGAAAAAGCTCCGTACCGCGCCCGTTTTGTTCGGGTACAACCTCCTGAGTTTTTCCACGTTTTGCGGGAAAAATTGGGTTGGGGACTGCCTCACATTGCTAAACCTAGTTCGGTTGAGTTGCCTTGATAGTTGTTGTTGATATTCTCCCCGGCGCGAGAGCACGGGGGTTTTTTAGGTATTGGGAATTAATTGTGGGAAGATCTTCCCACCCATGACCTATTCCCCATTCCCTAAACCACCGCTGCGATCGAGAAAATCAGTAATCTCCTGATAAAAAGCCTGTCCCTTTCCCCTGCTGCTACTTGCAGTCACCAATAATCTTAAAACTTCCACAAACGAACTAATCGTAGCATCAAAAATCAATGCAAACAACTGGCTTAAATCATCTTGGTTTTGTTGCCCGTAGGCTAAAGCATTAATATAATCATTGCGGATTTGGTTATTAATCACCACGATAGGATAGCCTGCACGGATTAAGAGTAAATTCATTAATAATCTAGCGCTTCGACCATTCCCATCGCGAAAAGGATGGATAGAAACAAAACGATAATGAGCCATAGTAGCATATTCGACTGGATGGAGATTTAAGGCAGATTCTGAATTCAGCCAAATCGCAAAATCTCCCATTAATTGAGACAAGAAATAATGGGGAGGATAACGATAATTAGTTCCTGCCGCCATCACATCCAGAGTGCGATAAATACCCGCTTCCTCCGGGTTAATTTTGCGGAGAATAAGATTGTGAATTTGCTTAATTTCCCATTCATTAATCTCCGTATCTTTTTGGGCTAAATTTTCAATATAATCGATCGCCTCCTTATGTCCAATAACTTCTAAATGTTCGTCAAGGGTTTTGCCCCCCACAGTAATGCCCTTCGTTAAAACTAATTCCGTTTCACTTTGGGTTAAAGTATTACCCTCAATGGCATTTGAGTTATAAGTAAAGCGAACATCATAGAGTTTTTTGAGTTCGGCGACGAGGGTGGAATCGAACGGTCTAAACCCATCTAGCCAAGCTTTTAGTTTATCGATTCGTTCTAATTTAAGCCGATAATTCATCATTAAATAGTTGTAGATCGAAGAGGTTAATGAAAATTCCTTTTGTTTACCTAAAAGAATTAGCTTTTGAATGAATTTCTCGTATAGTTGAGTCTCCATCTTTGAAAATACTCTCCCATTCCCTAAACTTGATGAATAGAAACCCCTTCGCCTCGATCGAATTCCCCTAAGCTTTGACGAATACCTGCAAGAGTTTCAAGAAGTTCTAACCGATTAAGTAGTTTTTCATAACTTTCCGCATCCTGAAGCACAGCAACCGCTTTACCATTAATGGTGATTACGATTGGTGTTTTATCTATTTCAAACTGATGAAGCAACTCAGGAGCTTCCTGTTGAAATTGGTTCAGGGGACGGCTATGGGAGAGGTTAAGCATGGTGTTCACTTTTTTTGAGTGTTGTTAACAATTTAGCAAAAATTATTTTTTATTGCTTAAATTATAAAAGCACCTCAATCCCCAACTCCTGACAAAATCCACGAATCAGGCGATCGTTCTTCTCCATTGTGCGATCGAGCATCTCTATTGATTCTACCAATTTTCTGTAGGTCAAACTCGCGATCGAGCTTCCGAATCATCTCCAATCCAAGGTCACTCTATTCCGTCCGCTCCACTGTGCTGCTAGCTGGCTGGCTACTAGGCGATGCTTCTAATTTCTGCCGAATTGCGGCCTGAATTTTTGCGTCAAAATCGGGATCGCTTGGGCTTGCAATGATTGATTTCGGACGCTGACTGAACCTGTCTAAATATGCCTGACAAGCAGCTCGATCTTGGCGATTTTCCAGAAAGTACCGTCTCAATTCGGCATCGCTCATAGCCTCAAAATTCACTTGGCTCATCAGAATACCTCCCCATTCGGTACAATTTCAAACTCAAGGTCTTCACCATATCCAGCTAGAACGTATACGTTTCGAGTACGACGATCGATACAAACCAGATGAATCGGTTGCAACATGATGAACGTCAACTGATAGCTGACGCGATATAATATGAAACTTGAAAGTTCCGGTGCAGTGCGGTTGTTAGGGATCTTTTAATGGTTGGGATTCTTGAGAGAAATTGAGTCAACACGTACAGTCCCGGTGACTGGATCAATTGTTTCAGTTACTTCTATGTTTCCACTAGTCGGTCTAGCAAGATCGCTGCCCAATATTGATATGACTCCAGTCGTTGGATTGAAACTCTTTATTGTTCGGATTCCGTTGTTAATCTCTCCTGTGATATGGCTGTTACCAATCGGTTTACTATTAACCAAAACCACATTTTTGGTCTCACTGTGAACCTTGCTCCAAACCTCACAATATATCTTCCGGATGAATGCCTCATTGCGCTTTTTTTCGACATTGGCGAGGCTAGTTGCAACAGTTTGAAGAATTTCGTTATTTGGACGAATGAATTGACTATATTTTCGATTGTTCGTAATGGCAAATCGATAATGAGTATCAACGTCCTCAAATTCCTCCTGGACTTCCTTCGCTGTAAAGAAATAGCATGGATTTTCGTATTGTTGATTTCGAGTGTGTAGAAAAGCGAAGAACTCGTTCCGTGCAACCCCGAAATCGTCTTCAACATATTTCTTTGCAATTCGTACAGAATTGTTTGACTCAAAAAACTTAGACTGGGCGATACCAAAAACCTGTATCCGCATCTTCCGATCAAATAATTCTTCTAAAGTATCGGCTTGTTGCTGAATTAGTAGGTCCGCTCCTTCAATATCAACACTACGCTTTAGCACCCAGAACTTGTTCATCAAAATGCCTGATGTAAGAGTTTCGCCGTGTCCTCCGTTTTCGTCTTGCTTTGCCAATTCACTCATCGATCCCCCTCAAATCATCTATGCAAGCACGCTGCTAAATTCCTTACTGTCCCTAACTTATAATTATATCGCCGCAGTTGCGGTACAATACTAGGCTGGATGCGGTACAATACTGGATATAGCCGTATAATACCGCAGATTGAGGATGTATGTCAACTCCTTCTTACTCCCCATCAGAATCTCCTTTCCTCGATCGAGTTCGCCGCACGATTCGATTCAAACATATGAGCCGTCGTACCGAAAAAAGCTATCTTTATTATATTTTAGATTATATTTACTCACGCACGAATCACCGTAATCGTTTTTCCCATTGGACTAACTTGAATTTCAGTATTCAACCGCTCTTCCAATTCCGGTGCATTATCTCTGCGATCGAATATAACCAACCAACCGGAATCTTGTCCCAATCGAGCCAAATATCCATCCAACTGTTCCAACCCTTTACTCAACGGATCGACTTTCCGAGTCCGCCAAACTTTCAGTTCAATGCCTAATGTTACCTCACCATAACGCAAACATAAATCCATCCTGTCTCGCCCGATCGCATATTCCCTCTCCAACGTTCCCCCACCATTAATCACCCGATGCAGAAACGCCATCAGCACCAAATGCGGCGCAATTTCAGGGTAAGACGCACTCTTGAGTAAGGGTTCACCATGTTGCAGCCAAAATGCCAGAAACGCTTGAAGAAGTGCCTCAGTCATCAGTTCACCGCGAGGATTCAACCAACTCGGACTGATCGTCGGTAAACTATCTTGCG
>NZ_JAKJHX010000011.1:0-15915 GCF_021648855.1 Tychonema litorale BBK16
GTCTGTGAAGCGTAAAGAATCCCCGTGCGTTTACGCCGGGGAGTATTTCAAATTTAAGTTCTAGCCTCAGATCAGTTACTAATTTAAAAAAAAATGTTTATTGTGACAACCAAACGCATATTGATTATTGACGATGCCGAAGATATTCGGGAAGTGGCTCAAGTCAGTCTTGAAGTCGTCGGGGGCTGGGAGGTGATGACAGCTAGTTCTGGTCGGGAGGGTGTGGCTAAGGCACTGGCCCAACAGCCTGATGCGATTCTTTTGGACGTGATGATGCCAGACCAAGACGGGCCTACTACTTTTCTACAGTTGCAAGCCAATAGTGCTACCCAGCACATTCCCGTAATTTTACTGACGGCTAAAGCTTTGGCTGGCGACAGGCGGATGTTTGCTGAATTGGGGGTGGCAAGTGTGATTGCTAAGCCTTTTGAACCGATGTTTTTAGCCAGTCAGGTGGCTAAAGTTTTGGGATGGGATTGATTTTGACACTCACCGCGCTGAAGCGACGGTGATTCTTAGATCCTAGACCGGACTTAAATCAAGAACATTGCTGCACCTGACCCAGAGATCCAATCTCCCTAAGCGTTTACTGTATCGAGTACAGAAGTTCCGACGTTCCCCGTCGTACCTATCCCGCGATTAAGGATATTAATTGCGGCATTATGATCTCTATCCATCTCGCACCCACACTGACAAGCATGGGTTCGAGTGGATAGAGATTTTTTAACGACTTCCCCGCAATTACTGCATTCTTGACTGGTGTATGCAGGATTTACCGCAATGGTAATCCGACCAAACACTCTTCCAAAATATTCCAAGAACACTCTGAACTGATACCAAGAAGCATCGCTTATTGATTTTGCCAAGCAGTGATTTTTAACCAGGTTAGACACTCTCAAATCTTCGTAAACTACTACATCGTTTGATGTGATTACGCACCTTGCAAGCTTAATTGCATGGTCTTTACGCTTAAAAATATGGATAAAGTCTCCCTAGAAGGGGGAGGCTCTAACCCCAATTTTCTGGTAGCCTCGACAACAAATTGCTCATGCTCAAACTTAAGCAGAATATAAACTAGCAGGAGTATTTGACTTTTTGTAAACTCTTGCTAGTCTTCATAAGTTCTTCAGGTTTTAGTTATAAATTTAAACCAATCGTCAGGGAGCAACCCTGAATTTGGACAAACACCTTGGAAGATGACCACTATGCCATCAACTTACATTTTACTACTGATAATTTCTCTGGCAGCGATCTGGGTGTATTGGCAAACCTCTCAAGATATTTTCGTGCTTGTGGCTTTGGCAGGACTAGGCTGTTTTATTTGGGGATTCTCTTGTTCCCCTTGGATAGTTCAACTTCTCATCATGTTGCTATTGTTGGGCGTCCAAAATAATTACTTGCGAGACACTAAAAGTTGGGACTGAAACAAGCTTTTAGTAGTGATGGCATCGGGAAATCGGATGCCCTAAGAATTAGTGAGTCTAGAGAATGAATTGTTTAGTTACTTGTTTGTTAAAAAAGGTTTAAAATATCATGAATAGTTGCCCTTGTTGTTCTTCTCAATTACTCAGACACGTTGGCCACAATCGTGTCTACTTTTTCTGTTCGCACTGTTGGCAGGAAATGCCAGATCTTTCACAGATCATTTTAGGTAACAAACAGCGGACTCGCAAACTCGACAGTTTGGGGAAAGTATCTCCTTTGATGCCTAAATTGACAGTTTTGGAACCTGTGAGAATATCTTAGTTCAATTTGATTGCAATTGAAAATTGGTAAGACAAACTTTTTTAATTTTTCGGTAGGCTAGCTTTTAGATAAAAATGTGAAAGCCTCCTTCGGTATTGATGAAGGAGGCTTTTTGGTCGGGCGAATAGCTTAGATGAAGCGATACACGCCAGAACTATATATCTTGAGTCTGATTACATCAAACCGATTTGAGAGAGAATGCCTTGACCGGTGATATATTCGGTGGCTAGGCCAATAACGAAGCCCAGCATCGCCAAACGACCATTCCAGGTTTCAGCAAATTCAGTAAAGCCAACTTTTGCGTCTTTGTTTTCCATGACTAGAAACCTCGTTTAATTTCAACCTTATGTAAATTAATGTAACACAGCGTTTGAAACATTGCAACATATTTTTACATTTGGTTTCTCGATCGCGGATATAAGAGATGGGGAGAGGGGGAGATGGGGAGATTGCACTGAGATGGCGCGGAATGTTAAAATTGGTGCGCGGACTAGCCCCGACAAGCTTAGTGATGGTGGCAAATTGCGATGAAACTGATTAAGCGGACGGATCTTTATTTTCAGGACGATCGATCGGATAAAGTATACGAAGTCGATTTGTGTCAAGTGGGTGAAAACCTTTACTCGGTCAACTTTCGCTATGGCCGTCGTGGTGCTAATCTCAAGGAAGGCACAAAAACCGATACAGCAGTGCCTTTAGCCCAAGCAGAGAAAGTTTTCGACAAGCTAGTTGCCGAAAAGGTAAAAAAAGGGTATCAGGAAGTTGCCACCGAGGCCCCCAGCGTTCCCGATGCAGCACCCGCAGCTACGCGCGAGGAAGCTATTTTGAACCGTCTCGCCGGTGGTGGCAATGTTAAATGGCCGCTGGAACGGGCTATTTGGCGCGCTGGGGAACTGAAGATTGTCGAAGCTACAGGGGTATTGATAGATTTAATCGGTACGGGAGAACCGCTGCGAGACTACTGTATTGCTTGGAGTTTGGGTTGGTGCGGAGGTGAGGGTGCTGTGGCTGCGCTAACTCGGCTGTATCGAGATGCTGCGACTGCGGAGTTTGTGGCGAGAATTGCTTTTGAGGGATTGCTGAAGTTGGCGGATCAGGAAGCGCGATCGCACCTGCGATCGTCCATAATCGAATTGCTACCAGTGGAGTTGCGCGAATTAGCCCGAAATGGCAGCACTGAGGAATTTTCAGCCACATTGAAAACTTATCTTGACACCACAGATGGTAGCCGTTTTGCTGTACTTGATACTATTTATCAGATTGACAGTGAATGTGTGCGATCGACCTTACTGGATATTTTAAGGACAGCACCGTTTCAACCTAACTATTTTAAACCAATCCGCCACATCTTTAAAATAGCAGAATACCGTCACGATGCCGAAGTATTTGCCATTATTGCCGATCGACTTGAACGAGAGCAAGCAATGTACCAAAGCAACAGCTATGGTGTTTATATTCCCGGCGGCGGTTACTTGAAAAAGATTGAATGGAAACAGAACAAAAAAACCAACAATTACGAACAATTTAAAGTTAGTGAATTCCAAGATGAAATGCAGAGCACCAATTCCAGAATTGCCTTCAGTAGCAACACTCGTGCCTACTTCATAAAACGAGTTTGGCGGACTCTCAAACAATTAGGTGAAGAGGGAGATGCTGATTATGTTAAAATGGCTGTCAGTCTTTTGCTGCAATACGTTGATAGTGATGCCGAAGCAGTTTTGCAGAATACTTATTATCGATGGGATTACTCTAGCTGGACTCGATTTGAGTCCGGCACTGCTGCATGGGATGCCTTTGCCGGTTATTTAACATTTAATCACATTCTCTACGAAAACAGCCCGCGCTACGTTTGTTTTACCAATTCCAAAGCATGGCGCTGTCGAGAAGGTTACAAACCCGGAGATCCGGAACCGGAAGTGCGAGAAGAAGCTTTCCCCGAACTTTGGGCACAAAATCCCGATCGCCTTTTGCAGCTATTATTAGAAAGCAACTGCCGCCCAGTGCATCATTTCGCCGTGAAAGCACTGAAAGCCTGTCCGCTATTTTTGAGTGAAATAGATGTCAGTACAATAGTTAAAATTATCGATAGACCTTACGAAATTACCGCAGAATTCGGCTTCAATCTAGTCATTCAAAATCAGTATAACAGATATCCAGACCACCGCGAAGTTATTCTAGCTGTTGTTAACTGCGTGTTTGAAACCGGGCGAGAATCAGCGTATGGCTGGCTAGAAGAACAACGCGATCGCATTTTAGAAGATAGTGAATTAATTGCCGCTTTAGTTACCAGTTTATACGGAGATACGCGCCAGTTTTCCCGCCGAATTTTGAGTTCGTCAATAATTAGTGATCGAACTGCAAAAGTCTTAATTGGTAGAATTATAGCTCATTTACTGGCATTTAAAACAACACCTATTTCTCCCGGAAATACTCCCATTTTAGCAGGAGAAATAGCAGAAATTTTACTGTTCTGTTTTCCGGCACAACTGCGGAGTCTAGGATTGGGCGTAGTGCTGGATTTGCTCAAACACGCGATCGCAGAAATTCAGGAATTGGGCGCGAGAATTTTGCTAAACCACGAAATCACCGCAGCTAACTTGCCACCGGAATTAATCGAATCGCTGATTGAATCGCCCTACGAACAAATTCGGGGAATTGGCATCAGCTTGTTCGGGCAGCTTTCCGATGCAACCCTGACAGGCGACAAGCGAGTTTTGATCCTAGGAATGGCAGTCAATGCTTTAGCCGATATTCGCAATGCAATCCAGCCTGTAATTCATCGTTTGGCAATAGGTAATCCCGAATTTAGCGCCCAGTTAGCTGCGGAATTTATCGATATCTTAATGCTACCAGAAAAGCACGAAGGAGTGCATAGCTACTTAATCAATTTACTGCGGGAAGATTTACCCGGATGGATGCCAAGTATGAATCGAGATACAGCTTGGCGGCTGCTAAAAACTAAGTCTTCAGCCGCACAAGAATTAGGTGGATTTGTACTGAGTACAAATTGCGCGGATTGGGCGACAGATTTTGATACAATTGAGATAGTGAAACTTGCCAGTCACGAAATTTCTTCTGTGCGAGAAGCTGCGAGACAAATGTTTTTGCAAAAGCTAGATCTGATTCGCACCAATTCTCAAGAAATGTTGTCAGCCGTGCGAATGTTGGAGGCGAAGTGGAATGATTCGCGGGAATTTGCCACAAGGATTTTTAAGACAGAATTAACTGCTGAAGATTGGACTCCTGATGTTATGGTTAGTCTTTGCGACAGCATCCGGGAAGATGTACGGCAGTTTGGCAGAGATTTGGTAATTCGCTATTTTCGAGATGAGTGCGGACACGACTATTTGCTAAAATTTAGCGAACATCCATCAGCGGATATACAGTTGTTTGCAACGAATTATTTGGAAAGTTATGCAATAGGCAATCCTGAGAGAATTCGGGAATTGATGCCATTTTTTGTAGCTGTTTTGTCGCGGGTGAATAAGGGGAGAGTTGCGAAACAGCGAGTTTTGGCTTTTCTGGATGGGGAAGCACAAAAAAGCGAGGCAGTGGCAAAGGTGGTAGCGGAAATTTTAACTAGGCAATCGGCTACAATTGCGATCGCAGATAAAGCCGCAGCGATTCAGACGATGCTAAAAATCCGCAAGAGTTATCCTCAGCTTGAGTTACCAATTCAGGTAAAATCAGTAATAGAGGTGAGGAGTTAGTTTCCAATAAGATTTGTTTAATTTTGATATTAGGAGGGGCGATCGATGGTAAATCTTGGATTAAACTGGATGACAATCCTCGGTATTGTTGATGTAGGTTTGGCGATCGCATATCTAGTTACAGCGATATTGAATGCGGGAATGCGATCGCGAATCATTGGCGGTTTGGGGATAACTCTTTACATTATTCAAGGACTGATGGCAATTGTTATTTTGCCGATCGGCGGTTTTATTTTAGTGTTTAATGGATGGCGGGTAGATCCGATTTTGGCAACTCAGCAATTGTTGCTGCACCTATTGTTGATTTACTTGGCATTTAAAGATGCTTTGATTTTCGGTATAGTTTCTCGACAATCTCAGCGGTGATTTGTTAGGATAGTTAAGGGCGATCGCACTTATGCCAAAAAAGATTAGAGAAATAAAAAGTATGCTGTGGAAAGCAGGATTTACTTTCCGTCCAGGCAAGGGCAGCCATACAAAATGGTATCATCCCCTGCTTCCCGGTGCTTTAACTCTATCAGGCAAAGAAGGAGATGATGCCAAAGCTTACCAGGAAAAAGACGTAACTAATGCAATTAAAAAAGTACAGGAACTAGAAACAGAGCGGGAGGAAAAATAACAGTGAAGAGTCGCTATACTATAGTTATCCAATGGTCAAACGAAGATGACTGTTTTGTTGTCAGTCTTCCCGAATGGGGAGAGTTTTCTCACACGCACGGAAATAGTTATGAAGAAGCACTCAAAAATGCTAGAGAGGTTTTAGAACTTTTGATTGAGTCATGCTTAGAAGATGGCAAACCTCTACCAGAACCTCAGATATTTGGAAAGGCATTGCTGGCGGTATAAAATATACGATCATCTTGAACTATATGGAATTTAACTACTCTTACAAAGGAAGCACCGGAGTCACTGAAAGCGGCGGCAACACCCAAATGTCTTTCTCCCCAGACACCAAACGTCCGCCAACTTATTTTATCGGAGAATTGCGCCAAAACGTCGCCTTTCGCGAAGCCATCAGCGCCCTACACGATGTCGTTGTTTCCGATATGCGCTTCCAGCCAAAAGACAAAACAGCTTACAAAGAATGGGTTGCCCAACAACAAGAAATCGACTGGCAGCTAGTAGCATCGCAGCGCCAAGAAATCGCCAATAAAATTCAGCCACTGCAATCAGAATTAAGCGGATTAACCAAGCTGAGTTCCCAACGTTTAGCACCTTTTTATCAAGCCAGACAACAATACTTCAACTACCTTTATCAAAAAGACCGCGATGCTTGGTTCGTACTCGACCCCGTAATTACAGTTCATCCAGACGAAGTATTTTTCGAGTGTTTCAGCCAAGATGAATCGAGTTACGGCAGATTAAGTGCCAGCTACGAAGTCTTTCAAAATATCAGTGAATTTGCCTGTGGCACAACTAACATCGACTATTCCGCCACCCTGTACGATGAATTCCAAAAAATCCGCAGTTACAAGACAACTTCCCTGCAAGTAGACCCCTCCGGTTTTGAAGTTCAAACAGTAAATGAAGAGTCATTTAAAGAAGTAAAAATTGACTTACCCGATAGTTGGGTGAGAGGATTTCTGCAAGTCAGTTCCGCAATGTCTTTACCAGCAGTGCAGTTCGATTTGCATCCGATGGACATCTACAATATTTGTTTTATCCTGCGCCGCCACAAGGAAAAACAAGGGCCGCGGAGTATGCGCTACCACCTGAAACCGGGGGAACCAGTGCGGGTAATCTTTGATCCTTGGGGCAAAGAGGTAGTTTGTGCGCGATCGATCTATACTGGTTCCCAAGAACAGCAAATTCGCGTTTGGGGAAGGCGTCGAATTCACATACTCGAAAGACTAATTCCCATCGCTAAAAAATTCACAGTTCACCTGTTAGGAACCGGAATGCCATCTTTTTACGTTGCCGATTTAGGCGATATGTCTTTCACCTTGGGACTATCAGGATGGTCGGCGAATGATTGGTCGCAATCTGGTAACTTTGATTTAATGGCACCACGCGCAGATGTTGATGCTGGAACACAGCAATTAATTTTTGATGCACTCAAGGAAAATTGGGTAGAAACAGCCGACAGTTTAGCAACCAGACTAAGGTTAAGTCCGGCCGCAGTCTTGGGTACATTGAGTGCCTACACGCAAGCCGGAAGGGCAATTTACGATTTAAACAAACAGGTTTACCGAGTGCGCGAATTGAGCCGGGAACCTTTACCAATGGAACGGTTAAGATTTGCGAACGAAAGAGAAGAACAAGCAACTCGTTTCCTGAGTCAAAATGCGGTAGAAGTGACAAATTTTACTAGCGATTCATCCGGCGCATTGACTTTGCAAGGAACCGTCAGGGACAAGGAAAAAACTTTCAATCCGCACTTGACAATTGATCCAGACGAACGTATGATTGATGCAGAATGTACTTGTAATTGGCATCAGCAAAACAAGCTGTACAAAGGCCCGTGCGAACACATTTTAGCGCTACGAATGCAACACTCTCGTAGCGTTCAATAACTGAATAAATCGCACGCAATCAATTGGTAAACGGCCTTGCAATCCGGGCGGTGGATCGCCGTCCTTGCGCTTAGTTGAGACAAGCATCACTAGCCAGCTCTTGACTGTGCGGGGCTTCAGGTACTATTGGTATTGCGGTTTGGCTTCCGTGAAGCCAATGACCAATAGTACCTGGCCCCGCTGGAGTTGATCTGTCTAGTCCTAGGGGGTTTACGAAGGGGCAACCAATTGGCGGCGGGCGGTTTTTTTATTGAGAATAAAAGCATAAATAAATTTAATCTAAAAACTACTTGACACAGACTGAGGTTAGTGCTTATGCTAAATACAGGCTGATTTTTCAGCATCCAAAAGCGCAAAGCTGTGGGATGTGGTTGCAGTCGCAGGAGTTTTGGTTACGACCGATCGAGTCGTCGTTCAGTCGTAGCCGGCAACTCCTGCGAGTTCTGCAACTTCAGACCCACCCCCAGTAACACAAAAAAAGTTACTGGCGGAGAGTGTTGTTAGATTCGGGCATTTCCAAAACGGAAATTTTCGAGCAATGCTTCTTGTGCGCCAGATGCTTTATGTAAACGCCGTCAAGCAAATTTACAAATCTGGATGTACTAAAATGACTCCTACTCATCGAACCACCGACCAACAAACAAGCAAGTCTCAGCGAGTTGCTATACTTTTGGATATTCAGAACGTTTCCTTAAAGCAATGGCAAGCTGAATTACTGCTGGATTTTGCCGCATCAAAAGGGCGTTTAAATTGGCTAAAACTTTACTATAACTCGCAGTACCCAAATCAAGTTACCGCCAAAGATAACCTAGAAAAGCTGGGTTTTCAAGGCGTTGATGTCCCCGATCCAGGCGAAGATAGCGCAGACAAAGCATTGGTGTTTGGTTGTACTAAACTCTTTGCAATTAAGACTCCTCCTAAGATAGTTATCCTGGTATTAGGAGATAGAGATTTTGCTGGTTTAATAACCATTTTGATTGCTGCGGGTAAAAAAGTCATCGTTGTTGCACGGCGCAAAAGTACCAGCCAAAAAGTGATTAACCTTGTTGGTGAGGACAATTTTTATGATGTAGACGAATTGTCTAGCTTGGTAGCATCTGGGATCTTGCAGCATTCTCAAAAATCGACCAGAACCGTTGATTTTTCGTTGATGCGATCGCCAAAAACCTAGCTTATATAGGTTTAATGACATTGGTGCAAGATCTCAGTTAAAACCGACTGAAGACCGCGTAAAAAAATACAATCTTCAGTCCTCGACCGAGGACTTTCGCTATGAGCCAGGGGTTTTAACCCCTGGCGGACTGTCGGACTAACCGACTAATAATAGAAACGTCAAATATCTGTTAAAATTCACCTAATCACAGCTAGCCAAAATCCAGTTTATTTGATAAACTAGATTCTCCAAACCAACCACCATCTGCGGTTCTTTTATGTCCGTAAAAATAACAACACTCAACCCCAATAACATAACAAAAACAAACTTCCATGCAATTAACTAGCCCAACAAAAGAGAGACAAATGACCCTTCCAGAATTCAATAATGAAAAACTCTTTCGCCAAGCACTCACCCACC
The DNA here is from genome assembly GCF_021648855.1 of Tychonema litorale BBK16. Lineage (GTDB taxonomy): Bacteria > Cyanobacteriota > Cyanobacteriia > Cyanobacteriales > Microcoleaceae > Microcoleus. The sequence goes on from NZ_JAKJHX010000011.1 coordinate 9,543, forward strand.
GTTCCTACGTCAACGAAAACCCCTCCTATCACGAAGAAGACAACGAACGCCTAGAATTTCTCGGCGATGCTTTGCTGACTTTTCTCAGTGGCGAATATCTCTACCAGCGCCACCCAGAAATGGGAGAAGACCAACTTACTCGTCGCCGTTCGGCATTAGTAGATGAAAAACAATTAGCCAGATTTGCGATTGAAATCGGTTTAGATATCAGAATGCGCCTCGGAAAAGGTGCTCATCGAGAAGGTGGCATTACTAATCCTAATTTGCTCAGTAGCACCTTTGAAGCATTCATCGGCGCTTACTATCTCGATACGCAAGATATGGACAAAGTTCGCAAGTTTGTGCGACAAATGTTTGATTCGGTGCCGGAAAATGTTGTAGAAACGCGATCGACTGTAGACTCGAAAAACCGCTTTCAGGAATGGGTGCAAGCCAATGTCGGCACAACTCCGCCGAAATACGTGACAGTCCAAGCAGGAGGAACTCCTCATGCCCCCGAATTCCTCGCTAAAGTTTGCGTTGCTGACAAAGAATTCGGAGAAGGTAAAGGCCGCAGCAAGAAAGATGCCGAGAAAAATGCAGCCGAAGATGCTTTAGCTAGGCTGAAAAAACGCGGATTGATTTAAACTTGAAAAGACAGGTAAAAACTACCAACTTTGCCCTATGACAGATCAGCCGCGCACTCGCCAAGAATTGTACGATCGCATCCGGGAAACCAGCAAAGAAGAATTCATTCTCGAAGAAATGATCCGCTTCGGTTTCTGGCCCGCACAAGGCGAAATTCCAGAAGATCCTGCCGAAGAAATTCGGCGCATGGGGGAAATTCGGCGAGAACTTGACGAATTGCGCCGGGAAAATTCGCTGCTGCACAACGAACAAGCACTCCGCAAGGAAATGCTAAAACAGCGGTTGATCCAGTCGCGCCAAAAACAGCAGGAAACTAAAGAACGGCGCGAAAAAGAACGGCAACTGCGATCGCAAAATTGGCAGCAGCGAAAACAACAAGAAATTTGCTACCTCGGTGACGGTGTATCCGCCGGACTTAACAACACTAGCTGCAACGAAGAACGGTTGCAAAGTTATCAGTTACCGCTTTGCAATACAGCAGCAGAAATTGCCACTGCAATGGAAATTAGCGTCGGACAATTGCGATTTCTTGCCTTCGATCGCAAAACGTCGCATATTTCCCACTACATCCGGTTTAAAATACCCAAAAAAACTGGCGGAGAAAGGCTAATTTCGGCTCCCATGCCCCGACTCAAAGCAGCACAGCACTGGATTCTGGTCAATATCCTAGAAAAACTCGAACTACACAACTGCGCCCACGGCTTCCGCTCCAGCCATTCAATTGTCACAAATGCTCAACCTCATGTTGGCTCAGAAGTTATTATCAACTTTGACCTCAAAAACTTTTTTCCCTCAATTTCTTACAAGCGAGTTAAAGGGCTTTTTCAATCTTTTGGATACTCAGAAGCTGCGGCCACAATCTTTGGATTGTTGTGCACAGAACCAGAAATTGAAGAATTAGAATTGGACGGTAAAACTTATTTTTTGGCAGTTACAGAACGCCATTTACCCCAAGGTTCTCCGGCAAGTCCAGCTATTACAAATATACTATGCCGTCGCCTCGACCAACGACTCGATGGAATGGCGGGTGAATTGGGATTTGTTTACACTCGCTACGCCGACGATTTGACATTTTCGGCATCAGGAGATAGCCTGCAAAACATTTGTAATATACTCAGACGCACAGAGTCGATTGTCGCTCATGAAGGATTGGTGATTAATGAAGAAAAGACTAGAATTTTGCGAAAAAATCGACAGCAAGAAGTGACTGGCATTGTAGTTAACGAACATCTCAGTATTTCTAAAAAAGAGTTGAAACGTTTCCGCGCTACTTTATTTCAAATTGAAAAAGACGGGCCGGATGGGAAGCGTTGGGGGAATTCGGAGGATGTGATCGCATCGATTCAAGGCTTTGCTAACTTTGTGGCAATGGTAAATCCTGAAAAAGGTGCAGAATTTTTAGAACAGGTTCAACGAATTAAGCATAAACGGTAATTGGGCATAGGGCATAGGGCATAGGGAGGGCATTGGGAAAAAGTTACCCAAGATATTGACTATAGGGGTGGATTTTACCAGCTATATTTGTCAATAACTCAGGGTAAAAGTGAACCAGCTTTTGGACTAAAACCATCTTTTACTTCTTAAAGTAGAAGCCCTTTCAGCTATCCGAATTAAATCGGCAGGCAACATATCTTTGCTAACAGTCATCCGAGAGATGCGATATTTATTTCTCAGTCGGCTAACTCTCAACAATTTGTCATTATACAAAAACCCACTTAAATGATATTTAGGTAAAATACTTTCGACTTCCCAATCTGATGCACCGTAGGGATAGGCTATATGAGCACCGACAAGTTTATTTTTGTCTAAATCGCTCATACATTTTCTCAAAACAGACTTAGATTTAGCAATTTCAAATTCTAAATTTTTACCACTGATTGTAGTTAAGTTTTTGTGAGTAAAACCGTGAGATTGAATGTCATAAAAACCCTTTTTATATCCCTCTCTTAAATCATTGCAGGTAGTGTGAGGTAAAAATGCTTTGCCCATATCTACACCCAAAAAGTGCGGATTGACAAACAAAACAAATTTGCCTTTTTCTTTATAGATAAATGATAGTTTTTCTATCAGGGGCAGTGCATTTGTATGAACACCTTTGTAGCCGTCGTCAAAGGTGATCATAATCGGTTTTTGACCCTGGTGTTCGGCTGGTACTGGCTTTGACTTGTTAATAAAATATGTATACAAGTCTTGAGATGATAAAAACCAGTAGTTTTCTTTAACTAAGTATTCTAAAAATACTGCCAAATTTTGTTTGCTATAGTCTGTTGGAAAACTACGTCTGCGAGGTGGTAAGTCGGCAGGATTCTGCATATCTACAATATTGTGAAAGCCGAAAATGGGGATTCTAACAAAATAAGATTCTACAGTCCATCCAGAAATACCAATACTGATTAAAAATATCAGAATTAAATAGATGGTTTTGGCTTTGTGTAGCAGTCGAAAGAGAAAGTTTAACGGGATTTTGCCATTGTCTAACAATTGCTGGTTCTTCATATGTCTCCTCACTGGTCTGTTTCTTATTTATCTTTACCATTAATGGAGGCAAATTCAGTAATAGTAAGATGATTTTTTGCCATTTTTTTATAGTTTAGGTGAATTTTGCAATACAGGCGATCGCATAATGCTATAATCCACTTTCAACTGTAACTGTCAACAATACAATTGATGTCTACTCAAAACCTGACTACCCTAACCCTTGAAAAAGCACAAAAAATCCTCAAAGACTTCACTTGTTTGGATATGCAATCTGTAGCATCATCGCTGGAAAAACAGGAACTCCGTCAAGCTATTTTGCTAGTAGCAAGTTTGTCGGATTACCAAATGCTGGGGGTTTGTGCGTCTTCGACAGATGAAGGTTTTGTCGCATTAGAAACCTATTTAACAGCTTTGGGATATCAACCTGTTTTAGACACTAATTCTGTTGCTTCGTTTGCAAGTGCAGTTTATATTAAGTTTAATACTTTGAAAGGTTCCTATTATGTTGATAGCTATGTTGGAACTTATCGTGGCGTTTTGGTGTGTTGTCAATCTTCTGAAGAAGGAGGAATTAACGAAACTTACGGTCATTTACCTCTTGATTTATTTGTTTAATAATGTTGGGTTTCGTTCCTCAACCCAACCTACCTTACTAACTAATCTGTAGGTTGGGTTGAGTGATAGCGAAACCCAACACTACATTAAGGTTATATGACCAATTCACTCTTATCAACTATCAATTCTAGCTGTTCTTCCGGTACAGATTCTACCGATGCAATTTCTTCCACTGGTATTCCCAAAACATCGCTGTACAACTGGACATATTTCTTGGCAGAAATATCCCAGCTAAAATCTTCTCTCATACCGCGCTGTTGCAGTTCTTTCCACTTATCTTTGTAGCGGAAACCTTCCCAAGTTCGGATCATGCAGGTGAATAAGTCTAGGGGTTCGTAGCGATCGAAGCAGTAACCCGTACCTGTATTATTGATTGGATCATTGTGCGACACTGTATCCACTAAACCGCCTGTGCGACGCACCATGGGGACGCATCCGTAGCGGAGGGCGAGCATTTGGCTGATGCCACAGGGCTCGAAACGACTCGGCATTAGGAAGGTGTCACAGCCTGCGTATACGCGACGGGAGAGGGCTTCGTTGTAGAGTAGTTGGGTGGACATCCGGCCGGGATAGCGGGCTGTCATTTGCCAGAGTTGGGTTTCGTAGTAGCGATCGCCAGTTCCGAGTACAATAAACTGAGCATCGGTATAGGCCATGAAGCGATCGAGCATTTGGATGATTAAATCCAGCCCCTTTTGTTCCACTAGCCGCGTCACCATGCCGATCAAAAAAGCACCTTTATTCACTTCCAATCCGACTTCTTCTTGCAGCGCAATTTTGTTGGCAGGGCGCTTTTCCAGCGTATCCGCAGTGAAATTTTGAGTAATGTACTTGTCAGTTTCTGGGTTATAAGACTCAGTATCAATTCCATTCAAAATTCCCGATACCTTGTCGCCCAAAAAAGACAGCAAACCTTCTAGTTGTTCTCCGTAAGCTGCTGTTTTTATTTGTTGGGCATAAGTTGGGGAAACTGTATTTACTCGATCGGCAAACTGTACCGCCGCAGCCATTGTATTATGACCTTGCATATACCAAGGACACCAAGTCATCTGCTCCAAACGCCAGCGCCACGGCCCTTGATATGCTAAATTGTGAATAGTAAAAACAGTGCTAATATCCGGGTCTTGGTTCATCCAAACAGGGATCATTCCCGTATGCCAATCGTGACAGTGAATAATTTGTGGCTTCCAGTGATTCCAAGAAAATTCCGCAGCAGCATTGGAAAAGAAAGTAAACCTCCAATCTTCATCTAAACCACCGTAAACGCGGCGGGGCAAGAAAGATGGGTGTTGCAATAAATATAAAGGAACATCGGTGCCTGGCAAAACAGTTTCAAAGATGGAGAAGGTTTCAAACATTGCTGCGCCTTCGTAAACCGCTTTTTTGGGAACATCCATTTTGTCGGGGATGAACCCGTAGTATGGCATGAAGATGCGGACATCGTGGCCCATGCGTCGTAGGAATTTGGGCAAAGCCCCGACGACATCCCCCATACCGCCGACTTTGGCTAGGGGTGCTGCTTCGGCAGATACAAATAAAATTCGCATTATTTTTTTGCGTTCCTTCAGATAGTTAGTCTAGACTAAGTTTAAATGGGTAGTGGCACAATATTACGGTAAAATGCAAATATAAATTTATTTGTTCTAAAAACACAACTGCTTCAACTATATGAACACAATATCACCTTACGGCTCTTGGAAATCGCCAATTACCTCAGATTTAATTGTTTCGGGAACTGTAGGATTGGGACAAATTGCGATCGACGGTGATGACATCTACTGGGTAGAAGGCAGACCTTCGGAAGCAGGAAGAAGCGTCATCATGCGCCGCACTCCCGATGGTATAATCAGCGATGTGACACCGCCACCTTTTAATGTTCGGACTCGCGTTCATGAATATGGCAGCGGTTCCTTTGCTGTTGCTAGCGGTGTGGTATATTTTTCTCATTTTGCCGACCAACGCATTTATTCTCAAGCATTAGATTCCCAGCCAGAACCTCTCACGCCTGCGGTTAATTGTCGGTATGCTGATGGGATAGTTGACAAGGAAAGAAATCGCCTGATTTGTGTGCGCGAAGACCATACAGGGAAAGGTGAATCTGTCAATACTATTGTTAGTATTAATTTAGCTAATGGTGAAGATATTCGGATTTTAAGTGAGGGCAATGATTTTTATGCTTCCCCGCGTTTGAGTCCTGATGGTTCTCGTTTTTGTTGGATTAGTTGGAACCATCCAAATATGCCTTGGGATGGGACAGAATTGTGGGTAGCCGACATTAATGCTGATGGTAGTTTAGAGGGTGAACAGTTAGTTTCTGGTGGATTGGAAGAGTCTATTTTTCAACCTGAATGGTCGCCGGATGGAGTTTTGTATTTTGTTTCTGATAGGTCGAATTGGTGGAATATTTATAGAATAACTCTCAATTCCCCCTTGGCAAGGGAAGAGGATGGAACCCCCCTCAATCCCCCCTTGGCAAGGGAGGAGGCTGGAACCCCCCTCAATTCCCCCTTGGCAAGGGGGGAGGATGGAACCCCCCTCAATCCCCCCTTGCTAAGGGGGGAGGATGGAACCCCCCTCAATCCCCCCTTGCTAAGGGAAGAGGATGGAACCCCCCTCAATCCCCCCTTGCTAAGGGGGGAGGATGGAACCCCCC
>NZ_JAKJHX010000011.1:16015-66361 GCF_021648855.1 Tychonema litorale BBK16
TCAATCCCCCCTTGCTAAGGGGGGGGGCTGGAATAGAGTCACTGTGTGAAATGGCTGCCGAATTCGGTCTTCCTCAATGGGTGTTTGGGATGTCTACCTATGCTGTTGTTTCGGAAAGTCAAATTATTTGTACTTACACTCAACAAGGTAAGTGGCATCTCGCAACTGTCGATTTAGTCACAAAACAGTTGACAGAAATTGAAACACCCTACAGCGATATATCCTCGGTAAAAACAAGAGGAGAAAGGGTGGTTTTTCTGGCAAGTTCGCCGACTGAATCTAGTGCTATTGTAGAACTAGATTTAGGGACAAGTCAACTAGATGTATTGCGTCGATCGAGTAATTTAACCGTTGACACAGGCTATATTTCAATACCGCAGCCGATCGCATTTCCGACAGAACATGGCTTAACTGCTTTCGGCTTCTTCTATGCACCGCAAAATCAAGACTTCACAGCCCCTGCAACTGAAAAGCCACCGCTTGTGGTCAAAAGTCACGGCGGCCCCACTGCTGCGACTTCTAGCAGCATGAGTTTGAAGATTCAATACTGGACAAGTCGAGGTTTTGCTGTCTTGGATGTGAATTATGGTGGTAGCACTGGTTACGGTCGAGAATACAGAAAAAGATTACAAGATAGTTGGGGAATTGTGGATGTTGATGATTGTACTAATGGTGCTAAGTATTTAGCCGATCGCGGTTTGGTCGATCGCAACAGAATCGCGATCGCCGGCGGTAGTGCAGGGGGATACACAACTTTGTGTGCTCTGACTTTTCGTGATGTTTTCAAGGCGGGTGCGAGTTATTATGGAGTGAGCGATTTGGAAGCTTTAGTCAGGGATACTCACAAGTTTGAGGCGCGCTATCTAGATGGATTGATTGGGGCTTATCCTGAAAGGAAAGATTTGTATATAGCCCGATCGCCTATTCACTTTACGGAACGTTTATCTTGTCCTGTAATCTTTTTTCAAGGATTGGAAGATAAAGTTGTTCCTCCTAATCAAGCGGAGATGATGGTGGAGGCATTGAAGGCAAAAGGTTTGCCTGTTGCTTATGTGGCTTATGAGGGGGAACAGCACGGTTTTCGGCGTGCTGAAAATATCAAAAGAACTCTTGATGGTGAATTCTATTTCTATTCGCGGGTGTTCAAGTTTGAGTTGGCTGAATTGGTGGAGGAAGTGCCGATCGCAAATCTTTAGAAAACTTTATATTTCAGTCATTCTGTTTGCCCTCAAACCAGTTCAGAATTAGTGGGTATTGAACGTGATATTGCTCACAATTTTTGTTGTTTTCTGTCACATCTTTTGAGGCTATAATATAGCTTAATGGTTATATTGCGATCGCCTTATCTTGTAACTGAGAAATAGGCGATCGCACAATTGTTGAGTTTTACTCACTAGCCATGCAAAATCCTGTAAACTTAATTCCATCGGCTTTGGGCGAGTTGTTTGCCGAAGTCAACCAAAACGGCTATATTACTCTAGCCGATCGCTATGGATTGATGGCCGCTATTTTTGATGAGACTTTGACACAGGAAGAAAAGCGAGCGATCAATCGCCTGTTACGCGCTGTGTGCCGAGGCAGGATAAAATTGGTTAATGAATTGTCTATGATTAGATAAGATTTTTTTGTGACTTGACAATTATTCATCTTGCGTAAAGTGGCGATCGAGAAAATTCAAAGCATAGTTCCGAAGTTCATAATACTCCTTCGATTCCCGCAACTGTTGGCGATCGCGCGGATAAGAAAAAGGCACTGACAAGACCTCCCCGATAGTCGCCGCCGGGCCATTTGTCATGAGCACAATGCGATCGGACATATAGATAGCTTCATCCACATCGTGAGTAATCATCATGACAGCTTGTTTGTGCTTTTCCCAGATATCCAATACCTGTTTCTGCAACTTGCCACGAGTCAAAGCATCCAAAGCCCCAAACGGTTCATCCATTAACAACATTTTGGGTCTAATTGCCAGAGCTCGCGCAATTCCCACGCGCTGTTTCATACCCCCTGAAATTTGATCGGGATATTTGTCAGCCGCAGACACTAAGTTGACCATTGCTAGGTGTTCGTTGACAAGACTAATTTTATCCGGGCGGCTCAGATTTTGCAAAACTTCATCAACTGCTAACCGAATATTCTCCCGTACAGTCAGCCAAGGTAGCAATCCATAATGCTGAAATACCATCATGCGATCGGCCCCTGGGTTGCGAATTTCCTTGCCTTCAAGTCGCACCATTCCCGAACTTTGTTTTTCTAAACCTGCCACTATTTTTAGCAGCGTAGATTTGCCGCATCCAGAGTGACCGATTACAGAAATAAATTCATTTTCTCCAATATTTAAGTTGATGTTTTGGAGAACACTAGATTCTTTACCGTCAGCACTTTTGTAGGACTTAAACAAATTGTCGATTTCTAAGAAGCAAGGAGAGTTAGGGGCTGGGCTATTTGTGTTGATTGAAGTGGCAGTATATTGAGTCATGTTCTTAATAGTTGGGGATTGGGGATTGGTTGGCAGATGTCAAACTTTAAGACATAAAAAAAGATTGAGGACGGTTAGCTCTAATTCCAAAACTATTGAGATAACCCACCGGATCGCTAGGATCGAATGCTTTTTTGTCAATAAACATCTCCGCAGGTTCTATCTTATAATCTTCCAAAGGACAATTGATCCCCATTTCAGCAACAATCTTGCGGTAAAGGTCTGTTCTCCAAGCTTGTTTTGCTAACTCCTCAGCATTTTTTGGAACCTCTTTAATCTGTCCCCAGCGAGCAGCTTGAGTCATCAACCAAATACTATGAGATTGCCACATAAATGTTGAATGATTGCCTGATATTTGAGGTAAGTTGGCGGGGATATCAAAGAAAATAGTTGTATCTTCTGATCGCACTGTACGATCTTTTCCATCAAACCCACCGTAATTGTAGTCGCCCACAATTCCCGGTCGTGTAAATTTATCGATCGCCCCTTTTTTCGGTCTCGCCCCCGTAAACGATCTCTCTGTCAGCAGTGCTGCTATTTCATCGCGATTTTCCGGCTTGCTACAATACTGGCAAGCTTCAACCATTGCTTTGACAAGGGAGTAATAAGTCTTCGGATTTTCGTCAATAAAAGATTGCATAACTCCTAAAACGCGATCGGGATGTCCTTGCCAAACTTCCTTACCTTGTGCAAAGGTAAAACCGATCCCCAAATTACCTTGAATTGCCCGCGTATTCCAAGGTTCTGCTACCATGTAAGCCTGCATCGCCCCGATTCTTATATTCGTTACCATTTGAGGTGGTGGCACAATAATCACCCGAAATTCTTGCAATGGATCAACACCAGCAACGGCTGATATATACCGCACAAAGTATTCGTAAATAGAAGAGCTGAGTACAACTGCCCAAACTTTTTTTTCGGCTGGTTGACTATCAAAAAAAGCTCGAAATTGTTTGCCAAATTCTTCGATATTACCGTTGTACTCATGCCAGGGGCGCAAGCCGAAATCCCACATCGCTTTATTCATCGTCATCGCGTTGCCGTGGCGATGAATTGTCATGGCTGCACACAGAGGTGCGTGTCGCGCTCCTTCGGCTCCAATACGGGCATTTGTGACTGCGCCGGATACGACTGGGGAAGCATCTAGTCGTCCGAAAATCACGCCGTCGCGAGAGGTAGCCCAGCTTGCTTCGCGGTTGAGTGTGACGTTTAAACCATATTTGCGGAAAAAGCCTTTCTTCCAAGCGATCGCAAATGGTGCACAGTCATTAACGGGGACATATCCGATCGTTAAGTTGGGCTTTTCTAAGGTTTGGGAATTAACGATTGGTGTTACTCCTAAAGCCTCTTCGGTAAGTCCTTTTGCCGATCGATCCGCGCTAACTCCACAACTCGATAAAGCCATTCCCACCGCCGCCGAACCAATTCCTTGCAAAAACTCGCGCCGCTTCCATTCGTAAAAAAAACTATCATTCATATTGTATTTGACCAATGGTTGTTAACTGTGGACTGTTAACTGTTGACTAATGACTAATGACTAATGACTGCTGACTAATGACTATCCACTGGACGATGTGTCACCAACTCTTGAATTTTGCCAACTCCCCAGTCAAGCACCAAACCAGTCAAACCAATGACCAACACAGCTAAAAATACCGAACTCAGATTTAAACGACTCCACTCATCCCACACAAAAAAGCCAATTCCCACGCCACCAGTCAGCATTTCCACCGCCACAATTACCAACCAAGCAATTCCCAAACTAATCCGCAAACCAGTAAAAATATAAGGCAAACTTGCAGGCAAAATTATTTTTGTAATCCGTCGCCACTGTGGCATTTCCAGGACTCGCGCCACATCCAAATAATCTTTTGAAACGCTAGAAACTCCGAGTGCTGTGTTAATAATTGTCGGCCACAAAGACGTAATGAAGATCACAAAAATTGCCGAAGGATCTGCTAGATTGAAAATAGATAGCGATATTGGTAGCCAAGCTAGGGGCGATACTGGTTTGAAGATTTGGATTAGCGGATTTAGGGCCATCATTGCTGGTTTCGACATCCCGATCAAAAATCCCACGGGAATAGCTACAATCGCACCCAGCAAAAATCCCAGCAACACCCTGCGTAAACTTGCGATCAACAGCCACCCAATACCTAAATCTCCTGGGCCCCGCTGGTAAAATGGATGCAATATGTAATCCCAATTAGCGATTAACGCCTGATAGGGAGTGGGAATCAAATCGCTTTTGAAGCTGGCAATAATCCACCACAGGATCAGAATACCTAAAAAACCCGCCGCAGGCAACAATATAGAATCCCGGATCACAGCGTGTTTTGCCTGCTTCCAAGCTGCAACTCCAGCAACTGCGATCGCCGATAAGTTAAGTTGAATAAACATTTAATTTTCCTCAGAGTCAGGGGCGGTACAAGAAATTATGAACAATACCAACCGGAGACACCGACGAGGGCAAACTATCTAGTGAAAGAAAGTTGACTCTTCAGTCTCTACTCAATGCCTGCGAAGTTAGCTGACGGGCTAGGACTGAGAGATGTCCTTCTCTAAAAAATTAAAAATTACGATGTTATTTTTAATTTTGGCTTTTAATCCTGTAGAGATTAGCCCCAAAAATTGGTTCCTCCGCTCTAGTGACACGACTTTGTGCGATCGCGTAACACTGGATTAGGCTTGACTTTTTAATACATTCTGTCGATTATACTCATAGTTCTCTCATCTTGTCAATACATCTTTAGGAGTAGATAGCTGGTCATTCGATTTTAGATTTATGATCTGTCCATTCATCCCCGTAAACGCCCCGATCGCAAAATACTCACAATTAACCACAAACCCAAAAAACTCGCTGTTGCAAACAAACCATTACTCAAAAAAGATAGTTGAGCAGTTTGAGCATTAGAAGAAATAATTGCCGCCCCCACAATCAGCGAACCAACCACAATACTAAAAGAAAGTCTATTCGCAGAATCACCCAAAGTACGGCGCAGTGGATCGAGTTCTTTCACCGTCAAATTCCACTTCAAAGTTTCCGAAGTAACTCGATCTAAAAGCACTTCCAACTGTCGCGGAGATTGCAGAGATAAACTTTTCAGATCCAGCGCAGTTCTCAGCAAAGCTTGCACCGGATCTTCTCCGAATAACTGACGCCGAAATAAATCAGTCATCAGGGGCTTAACCTGTTCTATAATGTTAAATCTGGGATTAAAAGCGCGCGCTAAACCTTCTAAATTAGCGAGAGTTTTGGCATACAAACCCAGATTACTAGGCAGTCGAATTTTATTTTTGCGTGTGATTGCCAGCATCTCATAAAAGATTTCTGACAAATTCATTTGCGACAGACTAACATTGTAATACTTACGCAGCATTTTAGCCAAATCATTTTCTAGATTAGCTAAACTCGTAGGCTGAGCAAATTCTGCCATTTGTAATGTTAATTGAGTACAGCGCTGAGAGTCTAAATCAACAATTGCCAGTAACAGTTCTGTCAAACTTTGTTGAGTGCGCGGATCTAATCGGCCGACCATGCCGCAGTCTAACAGCGCTATGCGTCCATCTTTGAGATAAAATAAGTTGCCGGGATGCGGATCGGCGTGAAAGAATCCATCGATATATAACTGTTGAAAGAAAGCGCGAGAAAGTAGTGTGGTAATTTCTTCCCGTTCGGCATCTACATCTCCATTGTGGCGAAGTCCTTGCAAGTCGCCCAACAAAATTGGTACGCCCTCCAGCCACTCCATTACTAATAGTTTTTTTGTGGTTAATTTCCACTGAATTTCTGGGACGACTATTTGTTTTGGGTCGAACCAGCGACTTTTAGAAAGGTTGCGTTTGAGTTCTTCTGTGTAGCTGGCTTCTTGAATGAAGTCGAGTTCTGCACGTAGGGCGATCGCAAATTCTTCTGCTAAGGCGACAATATCATATTGTTGGCCGTAGTCTGTGAGGGCAACGAGTTCCGCTAAGGCTTTGAGGACGGCAATATCTCGTTCAATAATGATATCAATGCCGGGACGCTGAACTTTCAGGGCGACTTCGCGGCCGTCTTTTAAGGTGGCTTTGTGGGTTTGGGCGATCGAGCCGGCGGCGACTGCTTGAGTGTTAAATTGGGAGAAGGTTTCTGCGATCGACAGTTTGAGTTCCTGGCGGATAATCACTTCTACTTCCGACCACGGTACAGGGGGTACATCGGCTTGCAGGGAGGAGAGGGTGTCGAGGTACGCGGTGGGTAAAAGGTCGGGACGGGTACTCAGCAATTGTCCCAATTTCACAAAAACTGGGCCTAATTCGATCAGGATATTGCGGAGGACTGCTGGGGGCGGCAGACTGGGTGCGTCGGTTTTGCGGCCGGTGAGGAGGCTTTTCATGTAGTCCCAACCGTTGCGGAAGACGACTTCTAGGATTTCTCCTTGGCGTGAAGTGGTTTGAACTAGGCTGAACACGGGGCCTCCAGAGCGATCGGGTTATAACTACTAGGATAGCGCTGTTGAGCGGGCACACCAGTATCTTGGGGAATAACTTAGGGGTGATTCCCTTCGGCATATTTTAAACATAAAGATTTCGTATTTGTGATCGATTAACCTTTCTCAAGACGGATGTCAAGCTATACAATACCCAAAAGGGCAAGAGAGGAGTGTAACACAATGACTTGGAGCTGCGATGGCGTACCCAAAAATACTTTAGATCAATATAACGGTGGTGGTGCCCACACACCCCATGACAACAGCGATCCATTCTGCACGACGTGCTACTTGCCTAAACAGGCTATGCTTCCTCAACCGCCAGAGGGACTGCCGATCAAAAAAATTCTGATGGGTGTAGCAGTCGTATTAGTCGTCAGCGGTGCCGGATTTGGTGTGTACAAAGCGTTTTTTGACAAACCTCCCGTTGTTATTGTAGATGGAGGCACACTTCCTCCTCCCGGAACTACTGCTTCACCAGGGGACTTCATCAGTTCTAAAGCAGTCAGCGCCCCGTTGATTAGTCAAGGGGAAAAGATTCTGATAACAGGCGGCAAAGCTGATGCTGAGAAACAAGCTGGGGCTGCTGCATTTGTAGGCAAGAATTGGGATGATGCGATCGCAAAATATGAACAAGCAGCGAAAACTGATCCTAATGACCCAGAAACTAAAATTTACATCAATAATGCGACGGCTCAAAAAACAGGAAATCCCCTGACAATTGCCGTAGTAGTTCCCATCGGTACTGGTGCTGATGCAGCTAAAGAAGTGCTTCGAGGAGCAGCTTTATATCAAGAGCAATTTAACAAAAGTCCAACAGTTCCTGGTCGATTATTAGAAATTGTAATTGTTAATGACGAAGTTGGCAAAACTCAGTCGATCGCACAGGACTTAGTTAACTCTCCGAACGTCTTGGGAGTTTTGGGACACGGCATTGACAGCGGTGCTCAAGATGCTATCAAAGCCTATGAAACCGCAGGATTAGCCGCCATTTCGCCTGTCAGTTCCAGTGTTTCCATTGACTCTTCCAATAAAGCGACCTTGAAATTAACTAAGGTGCTGGAAAAAACCGATGAAATGCTGAAAGTTTATCTCCAAAAACTTGGGGAAACTGTCGCAAACTATGCTAATAAAACTCACTCACCAGCCGCGATCGCAATTTTCTACAATTCCGACAGCATTTACAGCAAGCAACTCAAGGAACTATTAGTCCTGGAAGTGCCAAAAGCTAGCGGCAAAATTGTCAAAGAAGTAGACATCAAAGCTGGTGCTACTTTTGATGCCAAATCTGCTGTCGCTGATGTGAGCAAAGCGGGCGCAAATGTGGTATTTATGGCGATGAGCAAAGACCAAGTAGAACAGGCAATTGCGATCGCCCAAGCCAACAAAGATACATCCCCAACTTTAGCATTAATGGGGGGCAGTGAGCTTTATAATCCTACTACTTTAATCAAGGGAGGAGATGCTATGAAAGATTTAGTCTTAGCAGTGCCTTGGAGGTGGGAAAAAGACGATCCTTTCTCGAAACAAGCCTCCGAAATTTGGAAAGGACGAGTCAGTTGGCGAACTGCAACTGCCTTCGATGCCACCCAAGCTTTAACAGCAGCAATTAGTGGCAATCCTACCCGCGAAGGAACAGTCAAGTTCCTCACCCAAGGAACTCTGATATCGGGAACTGCCAAGGAATTTGACCTATTCAAAGAGATTCCGTTAGTCAAAGCTGTCGAAGGTAAAGATGGCCCTCCGGGGTCTAAGTATCAATTTGATGCCGTTAAATAGTTTACCAATCAAGTTAAAACTACTATAGGTCGATCGGTGATGAGAAATCAACGCCCACTGTGGCAACATCCTTTATTTCAGAGACCATTAATCGTGCTGTGCTTCTGCTTAATTGCCTCAGCACTGTTTGGCATATTCGGTTTCGGTAGACCAAATATTGCAGTTGCGATCGCCCTCGATCTCAGCAGCAGCACCTACCAACCCCAAGCCTTCAATGCTCCAGGCACAATTATGCAGCAGGAAGTGGCAGCAGTCAAAGCCTATCTAGAAGTAAATTCTAAATTACCAAGCAACCCAAATACAATTCAAGTCTTTGGGATTGGTGGTGGTAAAGCTCCAGCATTAACTACTAACTTTAGTTCAGATACAAAAAAGGTAGAAGCAGAATTAGTCAGAGCTTTGCAAGACCCCAATCTGCCTAAATCTATCCAACCAGAACCCCCCCAAGATAGCCTTGACGTTCCCATCCGGCAGGCATTGAACGCTTTTAAAACTGCGCCAAGTAGCTGTCGAGAAATTGTGATTGTTAGCGATGCCGGAATTGAACTTTCCCCGCAAAGTGTCAGTGAAGCGGTCGCTCAAAAAGTTAAAATTAATGGCATTACCTTCGGGGGGAAAAGTTTCGAGCCGCTCAAACAAGCTACTGTAGAAACAGGAGGAATTTATATTTCCGGTGCCGATGTTAATCTCAATACTTCATTTACAGAGAAAATCTTTCCCAAGCTCAATAGTAATATTAAATGGGTAATTTTTTGGTTGGGTGCTGCTTGGATTGCCTTGATGTGGACGCTGACGATGCCGCTCGATCGGTGGTTGTTTCAAGGGACAATGAAAATGAACATGACTCTAGCAGGTCAGGCGGCTTTGGGAAATGCGTTTTTCTGGACTGCAAGTACGCCTAGCATTATCTGGAAATTAGTTGGTTTGCCAATTTTTGGTGATGGTTGTTAACTGGCGGGGGTAGGCACGGGGCACTACCCCTACAAAACCCTGTTCACCAAAGAAACGAGGCTCTTTTTCCAAGCAAACCAAGCAAGGCAGAGCAAGAGTGATATTGATTCCCAGGCTCTGCCTGGAAACCAGTTTAAACAAGTTAAATTAAAAACAAAAAGGAGGGGGTTTTATGGCTACTGTTGATGAAAAAAGTATGGTTCCTACAATTCTAATCGGAGTAGGAGGAACGGGTAATGAAGTGCTGGCAAGAGTGCGCCGTTTAGTAGAAGAAACTTATGGGGGTTTGAAGAATTTTCCGATTATCAGTTTTTTGGTAATCGATACAGATAAAGAATACAAACTAAACAATCCTGGTGCGGGTGGAACTCCATTTAAGGATAACGAGAAATACTTTGCTAAAGTCAGTGGCAATGAAGTTGAAAATATCATGTCCAACATGGGCAACTTCCCCTGGATCGAAGCTTGGTTTCCCAATGAATTAGAGCGAAATATGACGGCTTTAGAAGCGGGAGCCGGACAGATTCGTGCCTGCGGTCGGTTTGCTTTTTTCTGTAACTATCACAAGATTAAGCAATCATTTAATGCGGCGTGCGATCGCGTAAAAGGTCACGACACTTTTATGCTGGACAAATACAACGTCAAGGTAAACAATAATTCCATCAACGTGTTTATCACCGGCTCAATTTCTGGTGGCACCGGTAGCGGAATGCTCATCGATATCGGCTATGCTGTCCGCAAGTGGCTCCAAGGACAATCAAGTTCTACCACAGCTATTGTGCCGATGCCTAACGCTTTTGCTGGTATCAATGTAGGCGATCGGGTTGTAGCTAACGGTTACGCAGCCTTAATGGAATTGAGCTATTTCTCCGACTACCGTACAGAATATGCAGTGCAGTTTAGTGCCGGTTTAATTGATGAAATTCGCGATAAAAGACCTGCTTTTGACTTCACTTACTTAGTCGGAACTAAAAATGGTGAAACTGAATTTCCCCTAGACCAAATTCGGGAAATGATCGGTCAGAATATCTTTCTGGATCTGACCTCAGATTTCGCTCCACACAAGCGATCGATTCGAGATAATATTAAAGGTTCTTGGGCTGCACAAGACCCTGGTGGTCGCGGCTATTCCAAACAATTTATGAGTTTCGGGTTGTCAACAATTGAAATTCCCATCGCCCAAATTCGCACATCTTTATCCAATCGGTTAGCCGCTGATTTTGTGACTTGGTGGCTGAACGAATCTGTGCAATTAGTTCCCAATTTGTTGGAGGTTGTACAAAGTGACCTCAAGCGGATTCGGTTGACAGAAATGGAAATGCTGACTGACTTGAGTGCTGCGGGCGATAAGTCTTATTTAGCAGAACTTTCCAACTGGGTAAATAGCATCCGCAACGAAATCAATGCCGATAAAAAAATGCAATGCACCCAACAAGGATTCTTGGGTATTTTCGGCTCGGAAAAAGGCAAAATTCTGGAATTTGTCAATTACTTGCAGAAAAAGGTTGAGGAATATCGCAGCGATCACTTACGCGAAATGAGTCCTGATGAGCGGCTACATGGCGATTACTTGCAAAAAATGTACGACAACCGTAACCGGATCATCAAAGAAGGACGAAAAACCCTAGAAGCTGAATTTTATACAATTCTTGAAGATCGCAACAAAGGGCCGAAATTTGCTGATGCTTTTATCGCCACAGTGCGGCAAATTTTTGAGAATGCTGTGGAAAAGTTTCGCCGGGAAGGAGAAAAAGTTTGGGAGCCAAATGAGGCTCGTTTCCAGCAACAATACCAAAAGGGTTTGGAAGATATTAGACACTTTCAAGAGCAGTTTGGTTTGAGCAAACAAGATGCTATGGAAAAGTATTGTGTTACGGCTCTTAGCGGGTTAGAGGGGAGTTTGATTGCAATTATTCAGCGCAAATCCCGATCCTTGGGATTAGAAGTAATTGTCAGGCTGCAAGATCATTTAACAGAATTAGAAACTCGTTTGGCTCGCTTAAATCAAAAATTACGCCAAAATCGCGATGAGTTTCAAAGAGCAGCAGACCAACAAGCCAGTAGTGCTGATGTGTTGGTAATTAACGGTATCAAATTGTTTGACCGTCAACAGCTCAATGATTTGTACCGAGATGCGATCGAGCAATTAGCAGGTGCTTCTGAAGGTGCGAAAAGCAAGTATGAATTGGGGATAGATGGAACTTGCAGCAATTTGTCGAGTCAAGTGCTCGCAGAAGCTAGTCCGATGTGGAAACAAAACCGCGAGGCGGACGAGGTGATGCGGCTATTTGATTTGCCACAATTGCAAGACGTACAAGATCCAGATTTCAAAGAAATTATCGATCAAAAAACGCAGTTAGTCATCAAGAATACACCTAATAATAGTCGCTTGAAGCGAGATTTGGCAGCCTGTGATGGACTGTTCAAAATGTTTAAAAATGATGAAGGTGACATCCGTAGTCAATTAAAAATTGCCTATGATAAATCTAAACCCTTAATTTTGCTTTCCAGGCCGATCATGAGTGGCAGAGATGCAGGGTTTACGGAAGCACTCAATACTAAAGCTGCTCTTGTTGGTGGACGTAACGCTACCGAAGCAGCCGCCATCAAATTAATCCCTTTAATCAAAGAACGGGTTGGGAGTAGCGATGCGATTACTCCTCTGGGAGAAGACGAACGTCACCGGATTGTATTTGTGCAAGAAGTCGGCGGTTTTTCGCTACGCTGTATTGAAGGAATGCGTGAATTGCGACAGTCTTATCAAGATTGGAAAGGTCAATCAATCCAAGCAAAACGGGCGATCGCACGGGGAGAAAACAAAGACCTTCCTATTCCAGTACACATTCAAAAAGAAGCACCTTTTTGGGATGTGTTTCCAGAGGATCCGAAGATTTTACAATTGATTGTGCAAGCACGAGCATTGGGCGTTGTGCGACGGGAAGAAAACCGTAGTACGAAGGAAAAGGTGATTCGCTATACGATAAAATCTGTGACTGGTCAAGAGAATGTGGATCTGGCTTCTAGCTGGGAAGAAACGCTGCAACTTTTGGAAGTTGTGGCCTGTCGTCCTGATAAAGAAGAGATTGAAAAACAGGTGAAGGCAATTTTGACTGCGGCGGAAACAGTGCCACAAAAACAACAGTTATATAGCCAATTGATGGGATATCTCGATATGCGGGAGACCGAATTGGAGAAAGAGGGAGGAAATGAAAGTCCTGTTTATAAACGAGAACTGAAGATTATTCAAGAGGTGATAGTAGGTTACAAGTTTTATCCGCCGGAGTCAGGATCATCTAACATTCAAACTCCGCCGCCAGTTAATCCTGTAACTCCTTCACAGCCTCAACCAAATGGAATGGCAGTACGTTCAGAATTGGACAAAATTTATACTGATGATACTGTCATTAATGCTCCTGGGGGTATTTCGACACCGCCAGTTCAACCGCCAATTCAACCTGTACAAGACTTTGTGTTTTGTACTAACTGCGGCCACAAGAATCCAAGTAACTCGAAATTCTGTGCTAAGTGCGGTACGGGGTTGACTAAAGTTGGTTAAAGGTTTTTTGTAGCAAGATATGAGGGCGGGTTTATGAGATTGTAGTTTTTAGGCAATTATTATCGGTGAACCCGCCCCTAGAAAATTTTCTAGTCGTTCCCAGGCACCACCTGGGAACCAGTTATAGAAGCAGGATTAGCAAATAGTGATATTACCAGAACTATCGGCTGGAACTTTGATTAAAAATCGCTATCTAATTGACCACATTCTGGGTCAAGGTGGATTTGGTCGCACTTATTTAGCTTTAGATAAACAACAAGAACATAATTGTGTTCTCAAGGAGTTTGCTCCTAGCAATACTAAGCCGGAAGCATTGCAAAAAGCTCGCGAACTATTTGAGCGAGAAGCGAAAATTTTATCTCGGCTCAATCACCGCCAAATCCCAGAGTTTTTGGAATGGTTTGAGGATGATGGACGCTTATTTATTGTGCAGGAATTTGTAAATGGCAAAACTTATTGCAATTTACGGCAAAGTCAAACATTTGCAGAACAAGAGATTGTTCAATGGCTGCGGGATCTTCTGGATGTACTCGTATATATTCATGGGCAAGGAATTATTCACCGAGATATTTCGCCGGATAATATCATGTTGCCAAATGGCAAACAAAAGCCGGTGTTGATTGATTTTGGTGTGGTTAAATATGCGGAGACTCAATTACGCACTACTGGTGAATTAAGCCAACCTACGCAGGTGGGAAAAGGAGCTTATGCTCCTTCTGAACAGTTGCGGGGTGGTGAGTGTTATCCTAATAGCGATCTTTATGCTTTGGCTGTGACGGCGGTTGTTTTGCTGACTGGTAAAGAACCGAATGATTTGATTAATTATGATTCGGAGTGGGATTGGCGATCGCACGCGAAGGTCGATCGCAAACTGGCGCAGATACTTGATAAAATGTTGGAGCGAAAACCGAGCGATCGCTTTCAGTCCGCTAAAGAGGTATTAAATGCTCTTATGAGTTCATCCAAAACTGAAGTGAGTGAAGGTTCAGGCCTATCTCCGACTCAACTTTCTCCAGATATTCAAAATACGGGTAATCCATACCACCCTCTAAACTCTAATCGGAATCAAAATACTAACAATCCATCTTGGAAAACGATCGCGCTAATTGTCCTACCAACTCTGCTGCTAATAGGCGGGGTTGCCAGTCTGGAGTCGCCTCGCATCGGTTTTTTATGTGGCCCTCTGAACAACTGTGCTGCGGATAAACCCTTTAACGAAAGTTACAACAGCGCGGTCAAACAGGCTGGTGATAGCCGTGTTTTGGGGCAAAATGCTCAAACTGCCGAAGAGTTGCAGACGGCGCGCGATCGCCTGAAAAACGCGATCGACCAATTATCCAGCATTCTGGCCACGGCCAAAGTCTACCCCGATGCCCAAAAGCTGTTGCCATCTTATCAAAGCGAGTTGACTGCGATCGAAGCGCGTTTGACCAGAGAGCAACAAGCTATGAAACTATTGGAAGAAGCAGAGGCGATCGCCACTAATGCTCCAAAAGAAACCGAATTATCAAAACAGACAACTGCGTGGACTCAAGCAGCAGACAAGCTCAAAGCAATTGCTGCCGATTCCTTCGTGGCTGAGAAAGTGAAAGCTCGTTTAGCAGAGTGCGATCGTAAAATTAAAGAGATTGAAATTTCCGTCTCGCCATCGCCCAGCCCCGAACTGCCTAGCCTCGAACCGCCCAGCCCCCAAGCAACACCAACTCCTGCTGACGACCTTTTTAGACCCCCATCTGGGAGTAGCGAGCCGACACCAGCGCCACAACCCTCGCCATCTCTTCCCAATGCCCCAACTCCTAAACTGGAACCCCTCTTCTAATCTCGAAATCTTTAAATTTTCTTGCTCAGTTTTGCTTTATAATTTTAATCAGCAGGCAGATATAAAAAATAGTCAGCAGATAGCGATAGCAGGTTGAATCAGAATCTTGGCTGCTAGTCAGTCATTCATTTGAACAGCCGCTGCGACTTGTCGCGCTGAGTTAATATCCACCTAATCAGAATCAGCAATCATTTCTATCTAACATATCCATCCAATAAATTAGGAATAAAATTGCCAATGAAGCTTCAGTCACTGATATCGCTAATTACTGCATCTGCGATCGGACTTACTACCACGATTGTCGCTGGCAGTCCGACTACCGCACAAACCACAAACTCTTTTTCATGTGGCAAAAAAGCAGGTGAACCAGCAACTATTGTCCAAACACCAAAAGGTAATTTTACACTAATCAAGTGGGTTTCTAATAATTTTTCAGACTCTGGATTCGATGCTCAGCGGCGATGCGAAGTTGTGTCTGGTAGATTTCAACAGTATCAACAATCTGGAAAACTTAAATTCCTGACAACAGGAATTATCAACCGCCAATCTGTAGTTTGCGTTGCTCATCGCAAGGGTGGTGACTGTGCCCATGACTTGCCCAATAATGGATTGTTGTTTACAATTAAACCGGGCAGTGATGCGCGAGATACATTAAAACGTCTGGTAAATTTGCGCGAACGAGCTAGCGCAAATTCACTCAATGAAAGCGCTCCTTCTAACCGAGTTGATTCCGAAATAAATAATCAACTTTATATCGATATGGGCGAATATCTCCAAACTCAACCTATAGAATCTGAATCTCCGCAGTCTGTGGAATTTGGTGCTAGCAACCCACTTTTTTAGGATGAGTTTTTCGTCGCATGAAATATGGTAGGGACACGGCAGTCCCCATAGGTGTCAACTTAAGCTGTCAGCCCGCCAAGTCCGTTAGTTCTCCCACGAGTCCGACAGGGGTTGAAACCCCTGTCTCAAAGCGCAAGTCCTCTCAAAGAGGACTGATGAGTTCTTGAGTCCTCTTTGAGAGCGTCCCACCGACGCGGAACACCCGTTTATGGATAAAAGAAACTCTTTCTCCCCCTCTCTCTTTCTCCCTCTCTCCCCCTCTTGTTTCTTAGGAAGTGATTGATGAAACTTCTGGTATTGAATTCAATTCCTACAACTTTAGCATTTACTTTGGCGAGTACAATTACTTTTAGTAGTCCCAGCCATGCTCAAGCATTAAGTTTTATTTGCGGTACAATCAATGATGAACCAGCAATCATTGCTCAAACAGCACAGGGCAATATACCAGTAGTTAGGTGGGTATCTGATAATTTGCAATTTCTAGACATTAATTCCCGATCGCACTGCGAACAAATGGCCGATCAACTTCAGAAAGATTGTCTCCAACCAACTAATGCTAGTCAACAAAGAGGAGTTTGTGCGATCGGTCGAGGGAGTCGTTATGATAATTTAGGAACTAATAGTTCTGAGCAATTGCCTCCTCTTTGGGGTCAAGACATTCAGTTGTCACAATCCCCAGCAAAATTGCCAAGATTTCCTGTTTACATTCAGATGAATTTTTTTCTAAATGTTTTGCCAGCAGCAGTGGCAGTTCCTAGTAATCCAAATATTTTCATTGCTCCCGCGTCTGGCGGTGGCATTCAGCGCGAACCTGAGCCAACTGGTTCTTTGTGGTGAAAATTATCTGGATAGGTGGCTCAAAATCAAAAATTATTCGTTAAGATTAGGTGTGAATTTTATGACAATTAAGTTTAAATACGGACTTTCAGCAGCGCTGATCGGTGCAACAATTGCGATCGTACAAACACAAAATGCGGTAGCACAAAGCGCGGAACAAGTCAACAAAGTTGCTGAACAAATTACAGTATTAATCGAAGGGCAAACTCAGGGTTCAGGGATAATTATTGCTAGAGAAGGAAATACCTATTATGTACTTACTTGCGAACACGTAATAAAGGGAAGAGGCGAATTAAAAATTGTTGCGCCCGATCGCAATTCCTTCCGAGTTGAAAGCAGCAACATTATCCAATTACCGGGAGTCGATTTGGCGATCGTACCATTTGTCAGCTCTAGCAATTACGAGATAGCACAATTGGGAGATTCTAAAACAGTCACAGTCGGAGAACAAGTCTACGTTTCCGGTTGGCCAAAGCCAGGGGAAACGATTACAAGACAGATCCGGCAGATGACAGCAGGACAAATTTCAGCTCGCGAACGAGTCAGTGACGGCTATGAATTAATCTATACAAACCCAACTCGTCAGGGAATGAGTGGAGGGCCGATCCTCGATCTTCGCGGCCGTGTAATTGGTATTCACGGACGCACAGAGGGAAGTACAGAAGATACAGTCACAAAAGCGTGGGTAAATTTAGGAATTCCGATCAATACCTTTGTCGAACTCGCTCCTAAAGCTTATGCCGCACAAGGCAAAGAAAAACTCAAACGGCAAAACTATCAAGGCGCGATCGCAGATTTCAGTCAAGGACTACGATTCAATCAAAACTCTGCCGATGTTTTCAATGGTCTAGCTTACGCTAACTTTGCTCAAAAAAATTATAGAGCAGCTTTAGAAAATGCAATCAAAGCTATCCAAAGTAACCCCCAATTAGCCGAAGCATTCCGGGTTCGTGGGGCTAGCAATGCTCAATTGGGAAATCATAAAGAAGCGATCGCAGACTTCGATCGAGCTATCCAAATTAATTCTACCTTTGCAGATGCCTACGGACTGCGGGGTGTCAGCCGAGCTCAAATCAAAGACTACATAGGAGCCAACGCCGACATAGCCCAAGCCATCCGCCTAGCTCCCAATAGCGCCGTTGGTTACAACCGTCGCAGCGAAGTCCGTCGCATAGTCGGGGACAGCGAAGGAGCAAATGAGGACGCTCAAAAAGCAGCATCTCTGAGCGGAGCATCAGGAAATGAAGATGGCTTCCAAATGGCACTCAACAGCGGACTGGGAATATCTTTGCCGAGAAACCAAGTTGCAAGGGTGGAGCCACAGCAACCAGCCCCGACTGTTGTTCAAACACGTCCAGCACCGACAGCCCCGACTGTTGTTCAAACACGTCCAGCGCCTAACAACTCCCTAGAAGCGAAGCAACCAAGACCCACACCTGCGCCAAAACCAGAGCCATTTACTCAGCAAGTACCTCAAGCGGTAGCCGTGCGACAAGCCACGTCGCCAGGAGCGGAATCAGCACTTCAAGGATTAATTCGTGGCCAGCAAACCTTCCGCACGCGCAACGGTTCATTTACCGGTACTATCAGTTTGCTGCAACGCTCTTTTAACGTTCAACTTCCGATGACGAAGTTCAACTTTGCGATTCATACTACGACTAGGGGAGCATTTCACTATGCTATTCCTCTGAACCCCAACCAGAAAGCCTATGTGGGAGCGGTGTTTTTGACGGAAACGGGTACTAATAATAATCCTGTCACAGTATCGATCGTCTGCGAAACCGATGAAGCGAGCAATATTCGCCCGCCAGATCCACTATACATTCAGGGTCGGCCGATTTGCCGTCCGGGTACGTCGCCCGTGGGTGCTAAGTAGAAGGAAGAAGGAAGGAGGAAGAAGGAAGAAGGAAGGAGGGAGGGGGTTGCTGATTTGGAGTATGATTTGCCTCCGAAATGTAGAGGCAATTCACGAATTGCCAGCAATTCATGAATTGCCCGTACCCCAGCCCCAGTAGGGGAAATTGATGAATTGTCCTGAATTTCAGGGATTGCCTAAGCTAGTGAAAAATTATTTAAGTGAAAAAACTAGGAGTTTTGATAATGAACAAATATAAGCTATTGAGGGTTGTTGCGACTGGATCGATCGCATTTGCTTTCGGTGCGATCGGGACTTATGCTAGTGCTCAAACAGCCCTTCAAACCAAAGCATTTGTCTGTGGGCAGAGTAATGGCGCTCCCGCAACCATTGCTCAGACTAATCGTGGTGACGTACCAGTAATCCGGTGGACTTCCGATCGTTTTCGCGATGCCGGCTACAGTGAAGAAAGGCGCTGTCTTGAAGTATCTGCAAGATTCCAGCAATACTTCCGCAATGGAAAACTAAATTACCTGACTACTGGTATTATGAACAACCAGCAAGTAGTTTGTGTTAGCGATCGCGAAGGAGGTAATTGCACTGGATTACTATTCACCCTAAAACGAGGAAGCAATCCCAATCAAGTATTAAACAATCTACTGGCTGTGCGCGTCCGCGCTTCTGGCCCGCTGAATGAAAGCGCATCTCGTGTTTACATAGATATGAGCGAATATTTAAAACAGGCTTCAGTAGAAAGTCAACCGAATTCGCAATCTGATGGTCCTGTCTGGTAAGAATTCCCTAATTGATGTAATTTTAATGAATTGGGTTTCCCTAGTATTTTTTAGTTGTACTGCTGGCGTGTTGACTGGAATCGCAATTCAAGTACACAGTCGAGATTTTTCTGCGACAGAACTTGTTCGCACAGATTTAGCACAGCAACCTCAAGGAGCGAAATTTGAACTAAAAAAACTACCTGTGAAATCACCAGTGGCTCAACCTCTGAATTTGCCCGCAAAATCCTTAAAAACATTGCCGGGAGAGAACCAGAAACAATCGCTTCCCCAGACAGCGGAAGATTTAGCAGAAAAAGCGATGTTTCAGAAAGCTCGTTCAATTACTGTGAAAGTGCTTTCTGGAGATAATTGGGGTTCGGGGATTATCATTCAGCAGCAAAAACAAGTCTATACTGTGATTACGAATGATCATGTATTGCAGTCGGGAGACGCATATCGCATCCAAACTCCAGATGGTAAAATTTATTCTGCTACCCGATATTTAGCAAGTCAATTTGTCGGCAAAGATTTAGCACTTGTGCAGTTTAGCAGCACCAAGTCTGACTACAAAATAGGCGTTTTGGGAAATTCTTCAGCGCTGAAAGAAGGAGACAAAGTATATGCTGCTGGCTTTCCTTCGGAACTTAAAAAATCAGATTCAGCGGGGTGGAAATTCACTGACGGACGAGTATCGCTAATACCAGAAAAATCTCTCGAAGATGGTTATCAACTGGGTTATGATAATCAAATTGAAAAAGGAATGAGCGGAGGGCCTGTGCTGAATTGGGCCGGCGAGGTGGTTGCTGTGAACGGAATGCACGCTTATCCGCTTTGGGGAGATCCTTATCTGTTTCAGGATGGCTCGAAACCTTGTGAACCAATGCGTGAGTTAATGGTGCGATCGAGTTGGGGAATTCCGATTGAAAAGTTTCTGCAATCAGCACCGCAGTTTTCGACGAAAATAGCTGATAAAAAGTCTAAAGATTTTAGTTCAAAGCCAGCATCTCCATTGTTAGTTCAGCAGTCAAAGAAATCGAATTCAAAGGTTTTTCAACCTGTTGGTGAAGCGGCTAAACTGATGCAGAAACAGGCGGCGGCGGCTAAAAGTTGCACTCAGTTTTAGTGATTGTTCCCTGAGCGGAGTCGAAGGGTACAATCACTAATCCGCTCATGGAATAATCACTCAAGCACCTTAACAGCGTTGGCGATTGCTATGATTCCGATGCAACCGGAATTGATATTACTTACAACAAGTCTTTCAATTTATCATCTTCTCCCAACACTTTAATTACCTGTTTAATCTCCTGCGTTCTGTCTTTTTTCACAATCAAAGTCACATTTCCATCTCTGACAACTACGACATCTTCTAAACCAATGGTGACAATTACTTCATTCTCATCGGCTGCATAGAAAATGCCACCTTTGGTATCAATGCCGATGTGTTTTGCTAATTCGACATTCGGCTTGT
Source organism: Tychonema litorale BBK16 (assembly GCF_021648855.1). Lineage (GTDB taxonomy): Bacteria > Cyanobacteriota > Cyanobacteriia > Cyanobacteriales > Microcoleaceae > Microcoleus. Next base: position 36,848 of record NZ_JAKJHX010000011.1, read on the forward strand.
CTCCTTGTAGCAAACGGGCGATCGCATTCCAGTCACCCAAATCGTCCCAACTAAAGCCTACAGGCAAAACATAGGCTTTTTGGGTCTTTTCCATCAGCGCGTAATCGATGCTGATTTTGGGCAATTCGGCGTAAGCAGCAGCACCTTTTGCTTCCAAAGCTGCCATCATTTCCGGCACATGATTTCGCAATTCTGTCAAGACTGTTCCGACTCGAAATACAAAGATTCCGCCATTCCAGCTAAACTTACCGCTGTTTACAAATTCTTCGGCGGTGGTGCGATCGGGCTTTTCCGTAAATCTAGCGACACGATAGGCCCGAAAACCGCCAAAATTGCCAATTTCCTCGCCTTGTTCGATGTAGCCGTAGCCAGTGGAAGCATAACTCGGTTTGACTCCCAAAGTGGCGATCGCACTTTCCTTTCTCGCCAATTCAGCCGCCGCCTCCAAAGTCTTGACAAACTCCTCCGGTTCCCCAATCCAGTGATCCGCCGGGAAAAATCCAACAACCGCATCTTCGCCGTAACGCTTGGCAATTTCGATCGCACTCCAAGCCACAGCGGGCGCAGTATCCCGGCCTTCGGGTTCCGCCAGCAAATTCTCAGGAGGTAGTAGCGGCAATTGTTCGCGGACTCCCGCAGCCAACATTTCGGAGGTTACTACCCACAAATCGTCCCAACCGTTACCTAATGTTAATAGTCGATCGGCTGTGGCTTGCAACAAACTTTTGCCACTACCATCGAGACTGAGAAACTGTTTGGGGCGCTGTTTGCGGCTGAGTGGCCAAAAGCGTTCGCCTTTACCGCCGGCGAGGATTACGGGAATTAAGGTTTTGGTCATGGTTTGAAGTGAAATGGTTCTGATCTATTTTGCTCGACAGCTTATAATTATGGAGAGAATTTTTGTTGTTTAAGGGTGCTGGAGGCGATCGGGGAGTAAGTTTGAGGCAAAGATAGCCGGCCGCAATTACATTAAATCCCTACCAGGGATTGAAACGACAGTGCGCGTTTGAAGGATGCGCGCCCCCCTCAAGCCGCAATTACACTAAATCCCTACCAGGGATTGAAACTGGGCAACGCGAATATCATCCGTACAAAGTCTGGGCCGCAATTACACTAAATCCCTACCAGGGATTGAAACTGCGATCACAATATCCTGCCCTGCGATTTGAAATTGGGCCGCAATTACACTAAATCCCTACCAGGGATTGAAACTGGGATTATCGATCGCCATAACCCCAAGAACTAACCCCCGCAATCTTCTTTTCACTTGAGATGACAATGACAATTCGGCTTTTCAATCAAAGATTCAACCAAAGCATTCAAAGCCACCGCCGCCAATAATCCACCACCAAAAGTTCCCACAGTCGTAATATAAGGAACGCCGGATCGCACTAAACGCCGTTTCGCGATCGGAGAATGACTGAAGCCGATCGGCATTCCAATCACCAAAGCCGGTTGCAATTGCCCAATCTCGATCGCCTCACAGACAGCCATCAACACAGACGGCGCATATCCAATCACCAATATACATCCTGGTTCGAGTCTTAACAACCGTTGAAACCATGCCCTTTCCTGCCAAAATTCCTGTTCCGCTTCCGCAGCAGCATTGATGTGAGGGTCATCAATCAAAGTTTCAATACTTGTCCCCAAATGTGCCAATCTAGTGCGATCCAAAGCCGCAAAAACAGGCGACACATCAGCCACAATTTGACAACGATTCTTCAAAGCTTCCCGCGCCGATTGAATTGCCGTTTTGCTCAACTTCACAAACGGCAACAGCGAACAATCACCACAAGCTAAAACCAATTTTGAAAGCAAGTCTACCTCAATTTCCGAGCGATCGGACAAATCCGGCAACAAATGCTGCAAAGACTCCCCAAAATTCTCCGGGTGAGAGTGCGCCACCGCATCCCAACTATCCCAGACTTGTTCCAACTGATCCAATCCCCCCTCAGTTTCCACCTGTAACAGCCTCATTTGCGCCAATGCTTCCCCTTGCACCGCTTGACACGAAAGATCCCGCCCCAGCAATCCTTCTAGCGCTAAAGCCGTTTGTCGGAGGCGAACTATTTGTTGCGTGACAGACAAATATTGCTGTTGTAGCGCCCCCATCAGCGCGTCAGGGGAAGCATCCGCGTCAGTTTCTAACAGTTTGCGGATGTGAGAAAGCTGAAAGCCTTGCTGTTTGAGTGCGACAATTTTTTGCAGTTTCTGGACATCGCTGCGGGTGTAGAGTCTATAGTTGGAGGTCGATCGCACGGCGGTCGAAAGCAGCCCCAATGTGTGATAGTGTCGCACCATCCGGGGGGTGACAGTACCTTGAACTGCTTCTGTAAGTTGTTTGATTGTTAGGTATTTTGGCATAGGTTAAAAAGGACTCGGCGGTTGGAAACCGCGTCTACACAGACAAAACCTGCCTTCGCAGGTTGAAAGAAGACTCGGCGGTTGAAACCGCATCTACACAGACAAAACCTGCCTTCGCAGGTTGAAAGAATCATTTATCCCAGTCCGCGAAGGCGGACTTTGTTTGTGTAGCCGCGGTTTCTAACCGCCGGGGCCTCCGTTGGTTTGCGGTTTCTAAACGCCGGGTTAGATTTGTTTGAGTATTGATGAGTTTTGTAATTTATTTTGGTTTTACTCTTGACATTAACATCAATGTCAAGGTTTAGGCTACAGGAGTCATTCTACCAAATCAAATTTTCCCGATGACTTCCAATTCCCTGTCAATTTCTCGCTTTTCCCAGTTAGCAGAAGAACATCCAGATGCTGTAACTGCCACTCTATGCGGAATTTTGGTGATTTTAGGTTCCCTAGCCCTGCAACTCGGCTGGCTAGGTTTAGCCGTATTCATCTTACCGGCGGCTTATGTGATCGGCGGTTATTCTAGTGCCCGCGAAGGCTTAACTACGCTGTTTCAAGAACGAGAATTAGATGTCGATTTGCTGATGATTGTGGCTGCTTTGGGCGCTGCGGGTTTGGGGCTGTGGCGACGGGAATATCATTTAATTGTTGATGGCGCTGTGTTGATTTTAATCTTTGCAGTTAGCGGCGCGCTAGAAGGTTATGCTATGCAGCGGACTGAACGTAGTATTCGGAGTTTGATGAGTTTGACTGCGGATACTGCTAGGGTTGTATTATATGGTGATGAGCGCGAAGTTGCGATCGCAAAATTGGCAATAGGCGATCGCATTTTAGTCAAGCCAGGAGAAATCATTCCCACCGATGCGATAATTATCGAAGGTTTTAGCACCCTAAATCAAGCCTCGATTACTGGCGAATCTATGCCAGTGGAAAAAACCATCGGCGATGAAGTTTATGCCGGGACAATTAACGGTTTTGGGGCGCTGCAATTGGAAGTTCACAAAACTCCAGCCAGCAGTTTAATTCAGCGAGTAATTCGACTGGTACAACAAGCGCAAACTGAAGCGCCACCTTCTCAGATGTTTGTCGAAAAATTTGAGCGCGGTTACGCCCGATTAATTGTGGTTTTAGGCTTGCTGCTGGCAATTTTACCGCCTTTTGTTTTAGGCTGGAATTGGGAAGATACGATTTATCGGGCGCTGATTTTCCTAGTTGTAGCTTCTCCCTGCGCGCTAATGGCTTCGATTATGCCGGCGCTGCTTTCGGGCATTGCCAATGGTGCGAAACAAGGGATTTTGTTTAAAAGTGGCGCGCAATTAGAGATAATTGGTAAAGTTAGGGCGATCGCCTTTGATAAAACCGGCACTCTCACCACCGGAAAACCGCAAGTTGTCCAAATTGTCCCCGCCGCCGGATATACTGAAACAGAAGTCTTGCAATTAGCTGCTGCTTTGGAAAGTTACTCAGAACACGCGATCGCACTTGCCATTGTCCAAGCCGCCCAACAGCAACAATTACAACTCCCAACCGCAACGGAAGTCCAAGCAAAAGTCGGCCAAGGAATCATCGGCCAAGTCAACAACCAAATTATCACCATTGGTAAAGCTGAATTTGTGGAAGCAACTGCGGAATTAACTCAAGTCAGTCAGCAGTTGCAAGCAGCCGGAAAAACCGTTGTTTGGGTGGCAAAGGAATCTCGACTTTTAGGAATTATAGCAGTTGCCGACACCCTCCGCCCCGAAGCCAAAAATACCATAAAACGCTTGAAAAAATTAGGCGTAGAACATATCATTATGCTAACCGGCGACAATCAGCAAACCGCTGAATATATCGCCCGCGAATTAGGCATTGATGAAATATATGCCGAACTTTTGCCCGAAGATAAAGTAGGCGTAATTAAACGACTGCAAAAACAATATCAAACCGTCGCAATGGTAGGAGACGGCATCAACGATGCGCCCGCCCTCGCCCAAGCTTCCGTAGGAATCGCAATGGGAATTTCCGGCAGCGATGTCGCCTTAGAAACTGCTGATATAGTATTGATGGCAGACAATCTAGAAAAACTAGCAAACGCAATTAGTTTAGGCCGCCGCGCTCAAAAAGTTGTAAAACAAAACATTGTTTTTGCACTCGGTTGTATTATACTGTTATTGGCTGCTAATTTCTTAGGAAATATCACTATGCCGTTAGGCGTAATCGGCCACGAAGGCTCTACAGTGATAGTAACCTTAAGTGGATTGCGCTTGCTGAGAAATTAGATAAACTCGATTCAATAAATTTCGAGCTTAGGGGCGGGTTCGCCAAGAGTTTTAAAGCTTGCAAATAGGCTAGATAAACCCGCCCTCCCCCACTTCTAATATTCCGGTTCCTCTTCGTACTCAGGAGTCTTAGTCTTCTCAGGTATATTCACGCGAGGAGCGTTGTAAGGCTTAGGTGCCTCATCATCAGCCCAAGCATCCGCTTCCACATCATCCTCGTACTCATACTCCACCACCGACTCCTTGCGATAACTCTCAGGACGAGCATACTCCTTCTCCTCGTACTCCTCCTCATAATCATCCTCCTCGCCGCCCCAATTATCCTCTTCATACTGATCCTTATAATCAGCCACGGGAGCAGGTTGCGCCTGACGCATCGACTGTCGCACCGCAGGCCGCTTCCACTGCGAATCCTCATCCCAAGGAACTTCCTCAACCACAGGTGATGCTTTGCGGCGCATTTCCGGCGCAGCTAGGGGTACACCGGGTCCCAATTGATTTGGCGTGCCCACAGGCTTGGGATAATAACCCTGTTCTTCCTCATCACGTTCCCAAGGTGCTTGTCCCAAACCGACGCGCTCCAAAAGGCCCACACTAAGCTGTCTGAGCCTTTCCTCGGAACCTTCAAACACAATCAGGCGATTCGGGCCACTGCTGACAATTTCCTCGATTCCCAAGTCGTAGGTGCTGAGCACTTGTTCGGGGATTTGGGGGATTCCCAGGGAAGCGATGATGATAGAAACTAACTTACCGTCTTCTGGGTCGAACCGAAAGCCCCGCACTCTCCCCAAAAGTTCGCCGGTTTCGGTGATCACTTCACTGTTAATCAAAATGCTGTAGACTTCAACATCAACATCATCTTCGATCGCACTCTCATCTTCCACCAACAGCACATCACCGATTTCGCTGACACTGCTGAGGAACAGAAACCTCGGCATTCCAGCCACTGCAAATATATTATCTCGTAGACCGATCGCCACAACTTCTCGTCGGTCAATGTCCACCCACAATTGACTAACCACACCCAGGCGTTTACCTCTGTCGCGGGTGATGACTTGAGTGCCGAGAATATCGGAGCGTTGGCAGATTTGTTCTGATGTCATTCTAAGTTTAATCCTGATTTATTGAGTACATATATTACTGAAAACTGTCATCACCAGACGCTCCGGGACTATAACTTCAGTCCTATGACTTGAGTATAAGCTCCCCGTGCTTGAGTAACACCAATTGTACGCTGGGCCGATTGAATCATAGGTCGCCGCAAACTCACAACAATAAACTGGGCTTGTTCAGACTGTCGCTTTATCATTCTAGCCAATCGCTCCACATTTGCCCCATCCAGAAACATATCCACTTCATCAAAAGCGTAGAAAGTAGATGGGCGGTAGCGTTGTAGCGCAAAAATAAAACTCAGCGCTGTCAAGGATTTTTCGCCTCCAGACATGGAAGCCAGCCGCTGTACCGGCTTACCTTTCGGGTGAGCGACTAGATTCAAACCGCTGCTGAAAGGGTCTTCCTGGTCATCTAGCTGAAGATAGCCGTCACCCTCGGAAAGTTCCGCAAAAATAGTTTGGAAGTTCTCGTTAACAGCATCAAAAGCTTCTTTAAAAGCCCGTCGCCGTAGAGTCGTAAAGTTTTCTATTCTCAACAGCAGTTCCGTCCGTTCTCCCTCCAAAGTCGTCAATTTCTGACTCAATTCTTGCAAGCGTTCTTGAGTGCGATTGTACTCAGACAAGGCTAGCATATTGACTGGTTCTAGAGCTTGAATACGTTTGGCGATCGCCTTTACTTCTTGCTGCAATTCAGTCAAGTTTGCCTTTTCAACATTTTCGGGAATTGACGGCACTGGATCTGGCATTTCCGCCCGCTGAGCTGCCAATAAATCGCGGACTGCGGTCAATTGTTCCCGCCGTTCTTGCTGGCTTTCATTGAGTTTTTGTAACTGCCATTGTAACTGCTGTTTGGCTAAATGTTTTTCTCTTAATTGAGATTCTGCCCGATCGCGTTCTCCCTTCTGTACGCCCAATTTTTCCTCAATTTCGGCCACAGCAGCCTTAGCTTCCGCAATTTGCTGCTCAATGGCTGACTGCTGAGAAACAATCTGGTTAATCGCATCCGCGCTAGTGTTTTGCTGCATTTGCCATTCCTGTAACTTCTGGCTGCCTGCTTGTATTTTCTCCGACCAACGCCCGAATTGATTTTCCAAGTCTACAAGGCGCTGCTGGATGTTTCTGAGAGCTAATTCTCGCTCTTGGAGTTGCGATTCCTGAGTGCGAAGACCTGATTGCATTTGCTGCCATTCGCTGTGGCTGTTCGACTCTTCCAACTGCGCCAAAGTTTGGCGATACTGCTGCAATTGAGTTTCTTTCACGGGCAATTCCCGTTCGAGCAATTGTAATCTGGACTGGGAATTAGTTAATTCCTGAGTATTTTTAGTAATTTGCGATCGCACTTGTTCCTGTTGCGCCACCAACTTCTGAGTTTCTGCCGCCAACTGTTCCAGCCTCAACTGATTTTCGCGCAAATTTTGTTTAGCTTCCATCAATTCTTGACTGCTAGTTTTGAGTGCAATAGATGCGCGCTCGATCGCAATTTTGCACCGTGCCAAAATCCGCTCAATTTCCTCAAGCCTTTCTTGCAAAGATGCGATCGTCCTCGCTTCAACTTGCGCCTCACTAGCATCAACTGTACCAAAATGCAAGGTCGATCTGTTACTCGAACTACCGCCAGTCATCGCGCCGCTTGTTTCCAAAATTTCCCCATCCAAAGTGACAATCCGATACTGTCCCAAATAGCGACGAGCATCACTGAGATTGCCAAACACAACCGTGCTGCCAAAAACATAGGCAAAAATCTCATTGTACCGGGAATCGCAGTCAATCAAATTCACCGCAGCATCCACAAAACCCGCCGCCCTACGCAAATTTTCATTCACCGAAAATCTGCCACCTCTAATTTTAGTTAAAGGCAAAAACGTCATTCTACCAGCCCGTTTTTGTTTCAACAATTCAATCGCCTGAGCCGCAATGCGATCATCTTCCACCACCATATTTCCCATGCGGCCACCCGCTGCAATTTCCAGGGCTAATTGATAGCGTGGTTCCACCCTTCCCAGTTGAGCCACCAGCCCACAAATTCCGGGAATTCCACTTTGCACAATAATTTTTGCAGTAAACGTGCCTGTCGCTTCTTGAGCTGCTTGAAACTGCATTTCCAGCTTATCCAATGTCCGCTGTCTTTCCCGTTGTTCTTCTAACAAACGAGTTTGAGTTTCTTGTTGTAGTTGCAATTCTTGTTCATTGCCGACTACAATTTGATTCAGGGATTCTACTTGCAAAGATGCAATTCCTTTGGTTGTCAAAAGCTCGGATTGCTGAACTTTTTTGGCTGCAATCTCCTGTCCCAATACTTGCAAGGATTGGTTTTGTTCTTGAATTTGACTTTGTAGGCGATCGACTCTTTCGCCAATCGCAGCTTGTTCCGCGCGTTCCGGTTCCAAACTTTGCTGTACAGTTTCAATTTGGCGGTGCAATTCTGTTTGCTGCTGCACCCAAACTTCCGCTGTCGAGGCGATCGCATTTGCAACTTCCCGACTTTCATTTAAACTTTGCTGGGAAGCATCCCGTTGTTCCTCAAAAGTCCCCTGCTGAGACTTAACATAAGATATTTCAATCTCAATTTGCTCCAAAGTTTGCCTGAATTGCCGCATTTCCTGCTCAGTTTGTGCTATATTAGCAGCAAGTTGTCCAGCAGTTGTTTCCAATTCTTGTTTACGGTTTTGTAATTGTCGCCGTTCCGCTTCTTGAGTCGCCATAGTGGATTGTAGCGCCAACAATTCTGATTCTCCCAAAGCTTTAACGCGGGCATTCAGCGCGTCAAGTTCTGCGGTGGCTGTTAGAATTTGAGTGTTAGCTGTTTGCAATTGTTCGGTGAGATCAGTAGAATTGCGATCGCCTGATTCGATTTGTTCCCGCAGTTTCCATTCTTGCTTTTGCAACTGTCGGAATTTCAGAACAACTTCCCATTGCGACTTTTCTTGGAATTCTGCCCGCAGTTTCTGATATTTTTCGGCTTTTGTGCGATCGTTTGCCAATCTATCACGTTGAGAAATCAACTCTTTCTCCACAATCCGGCTGCGTTCTTCTACATCCTTGACTTCATCCAATTTCTGCCTAGCTAAGGAGATTTTGCGATCGAACTGAGCCACACCAGCCAACTCGTCAATTATTTCGCGGCGTTCCTTAGAATTCATCGAGATAATGCTAGTAACATCGCCTTGCAATACGACATTATAACCTTCAGGATAAATTCGCAAACGATTGAGTTGTTCGTGCAGTTGAGCTAGAGTGCAAGGTTCGCCATTAATGTAATAAGTCGAGGTGTAAGTTCCTTGGCGAGTGACTCGTAGTTTGCGCGTCACACTCCACTCGGACGATTTTGGATTTTGGATTTTGGATTTTGGATTTTTCGATTTTCCATTATTCTGTGAAATTTCTGAAATTTCAATTTCTGCGATTTCTACTGCGATTTCTACTGCTTCTGCTTCAGACAAATCATCTGCTGCATCTTCATATCCATCCTCATCTTCATCATCAGCAAACCATTCATCTCCAACACCTTCGAGAGCAAATGTTGCAGTTACACTAGATTCGATCGTACCGCGTTTATTTTGAGCATTATTCACCAAATCCGGCAAACGTTCAGCCCGCATCCCCTTAGAAGTCGAAAGTCCCAGACAAAACAGCAAACCATCCAAGATATTGGACTTCCCAGAACCGTTAGGCCCCGAAACCACAGTAAAACCAGGTAGCACGGGAATGGACGTCGTGCCGCCAAAAGATTTAAAGTTAGTTAGTTCGATCCGTTTAATGTGAACCATATGCTAGGACTAGCTTTGGGCTCTGAGTGGTTTTTCCAAGGTAGCACAAGCAAGCCGGATGATGAACAATGTTTCAACTTTTGTAGTTGCGATCGAATAGACATCTTACACCCTTGTCAAGAACACAGGATGCGTTTTCCACAAAAGCTGGTTGAGAACTCTGCAACATCCGTGACGAAATCCCTAACCAGGCAAAGATTGTAACTTTTGATGCAGTTAATTAAATTAGAGGCGATCGCAATTATTTGGTAATTCGTCCTGAAAGGCTATGCCAGACTGCGTTTAGCAACTATGACCTCTGAAATTGTTCCCATCCCCCCTAGACATATCCAATCTTTCCGGTAAAATCGAAACCAAAATTAATAATGTATAAAGTAACGAAGCATATGGAGGGCAAAATCATTACACCAACTCTGAACTCATCCAATCTTTCAGCTTCACCCGAAAGCGACCAACAAGTATTGAAAATATGGGGTCGCCAGCCCCTCAAGGGACACGTCAAAATCAGCGGTGCCAAAAACTCCGCCTTAGTCGTGATGGCCGGTGCCATCCTGTGTCCAGAAGATTGTCGCCTCCGTAATGTTCCCTCCCTAGTCGATGTCCGCCGTATGGGGCAGATTCTATCGGCCGTAGGAGTCAAAATAGAGGCAAATGGGGACGTTTTAGATATCAATGCTAGCCAACTCATAGACGCTCAAGCTCCCTACGAATTAGTCAGCCAACTGCGGGCGAGCTTCTTCATTATCGGCCCACTGCTAGCACGTTTGGGATTTGCCAAAGTCCCCTTACCCGGTGGGTGCGCCATCGGTGCCCGACCCGTCGAGCTCCACGTTCGAGGTTTGCAAGCCCTCGGTGCCGAAGTCCATATCGACCACGGCACTGTTCATGCCTACGTCAAAGGACCAAACAAGCGCTTAAAGGGAGCTAAAATTTATTTAGATTACCCCAGTGTCGGAGCTACTGAAACTTTGATGATGGCTGCTACCTTAGCTGAGGGAGAAACCATCATTGAAAATGCGGCTCAAGAACCGGAAGTCCAAGATTTGGCAAATTTCTGTCGCGCCATGGGAGCGCAAATTCAGGGCGCTGGTACTAATACGATCGTTATTTCGGGAGTTTCCCAACTGCACTCGGTAGACTATTCCATTATTCCCGATCGCATCGAAGCAGGAACATTTTTACTAGCAGGAGCGATTACCCACTCCGAAATCAGTTTATCACCAGTAATTCCCGATCATCTGACTGCCGTAATTGCCAAGTTACAGGCAATTGGGGCAAAAGTTGTGACAGAATCCCCAGACATTTTGCGGATAATTCCCGGCAAAATTCATACGGCTACGGACATCGAAACTCTACCTTACCCCGGTTTCCCCACAGATATGCAGGCTCCATTTATGGCTTTGCTAACCCTGAGCGAGGGCGACAGTATAATTAACGAAACAGTTTTTGAGAACCGCTTGCGGCACGTAGCCGAACTCAATCGCATGGGCGCGGACATTCGCGTTAAAGGCAATGTAGCTGTGGTGCGCGGGGTGGCGCAACTATCGGGTGCACCCGTGGTGGCTACAGATTTGCGGGCCTCGGCTGCTTTGGTGCTGGCCGGACTTGCCGCCGATGGTGTCACCACAATCAGCACTTTGCAGCATTTAGACCGTGGTTACGAGCAGTTGGAGGTGAAATTGCAAAAATTGGGTGCTAAATTGCAGCGCGTGACTGAGGGCGGAGAAGCAGCTAATGCTGAGGCTCCTGTCGAACCAGTGCGATCGGGTTTAAAGTAGTTATTAGTCAGTAGTCATTAGTCATTAGTCAGTAGTCAGTAGTCAGCAGTTAGCAGTTAGCAGTCACCAGTCATTAGCCAATAGTTACTAGATAATAACTAATGAGTTTGGAACTAAGGCTGCACTAAACTAATGACCAATGACCAATGACTAATGACCAATGACTAATGACTAATGACCAATTCCCAATTCCCAACTGACTAAAATGTCGAACATACCGCTAATCGGTTTGAAAGCAGACCAGTTTCGTCACCCGCTAGACTTGGAAGCCACCAACGCTCTCAAACAACTGCCCGGCCTGGATTTGATGGTGCGGCAGTTGCTGGGACAACTTGGTGAACAGTTTTTCAGGCTCGAAAATCTGGCTTCCAGCGTCCAAGTCGGCGAAAATCAATTGCCTCATCTCCATCATTTGCTGTTAGATGCCTGCAAAACTTTGGATTTAGAAGTGCCACAGCTTTATGTGCGTCAGCATCCAATGCCGAATGCCTACACCTTTGCGATGCGGGGAAAGCAGCCGTTTGTGGTAATGCACACTTCTCTAATTGATTTGCTCACAGATGAGGAAGTGAAGGCCGTAATTGCTCACGAGTTGGGCCATTTGAAGTGCGAACATGGAGTTTACCTGACTCTGGCTAATTTAATTGTGTTAGCCGCCGGTCAAATTTCGCCGGTGGGAACTGTGCTCGTGCAGGGTTTGCAGGCGCAAATGCTGGAATGGCTGAGGTGTGCGGAATTTACGTGCGATCGCGCCGCTTTGTTGGCAACCCAAGACCCAAGAGTGGTAGCATCGGTGCTGATGAAACTGGCTGGAGGTTCTCCGGCTTTGGCTCCTAAACTGAATGTCGATGCGTTTTTGGCTCAAGCGCGGGCCTATGACGACCTCAGTAGCACTGAACTGGGAGAAATGCTCAAACAGGCTCAAACCGCTCAATTGTCCCATCCAGTGCCAGTATTGCGGGCCAGAGAGATCGATCGATGGGCAAGTTCCAAAAATTATGAATCTTTACTTGCACAATCGCGATCGGTGTGTTATGATGGTCAAAGCAAAAGCAAGGGCGGGTGGCGGAATTGGTAGACGCATCAGACTCAAAATCTGACACCGAGAGGTATGAGAGTTCGATTCTCTCTTCGCCCACTACTAGAACAGATTAATAAATTTAGGGTTCCAGATTTATCTGGAACCCTAAATTGTATTTGTATGGGGAATTGGGCATCGGGAATTGGGCATCGGGAATTGGGAATTGGGCATAATGCGTAAGAAATTAGGAGACGGCAGTGCCGTGTCCCTACAACATTATTTTGGGTAGGGAAACGGCACTGCCGTCTCCTCTATATCATTGCGGTGCAACCGGAATTGATACAACAAATAACAAATAACTAACTCATGGGTGAAATAGCCGCTTTAGGTGCTGCATTTGTCTGGGCACTATCTTCGACAATTTGGCAGCGAGTAGGACAGGAAATTCCCGCTGTTGTGCTGAATTTGCTCAAAGGCGCGATCGCGCTGTTCATGCTCCTTGCCACTATACTCATTTTAGGCAAATCCTTACCCCCAATCAATCCCCAAATTTTAGCAATGCTACTGATCAGCGGCGCTTTAGGAATTGGGATTGGAGACACCGCTTTCTTTATCGTATTAAAATATTTAGGCGCGAGGCGAACGCTGCTTTTAGAAACCCTATCTCCCCCTTTAACAGCTTTATTTGGCTTAATATTTTTGCAAGAAAAGTTATCGCCCATTGCTTGTACAGGCATTCTTTTAACAATCTGTGGCGTAGCTTGGGTAATTGCAGAACGAACAGCCGAAACAACCTTACCATCAAAACATCTTTGGCAAGGATTAGGGATTAGTTTATTGGGACAAACAAGTCACGCCGCCGGAGCGATTTTATCCCGCGCCGCTTTTACTCAAATTGATATCGATCCCTTGTGGACAGCAGCAATACGTTTGAGTGGAGGAATGGTAGTAATGTTGTTGTTTGTAAATCGCGCAAATGTCGATAGTTTAAAACAATTAAAAATGCCAAAAATCTTAGGTGCAATTGTATTAGCAGCTTTTTTGGGAACCTATCTAGGAATTTTCCTGCAACAGACTGCACTGAAATATGCACCAGCAGCCATAGCTCAAGCACTGACTTCCACCAGTCCCCTGTTTATACTGCCTTTGGCTATGCTGATGGGGGAAAAAGTTAGTGTTAGGGCTGTTGTAGGGGTGGTTGGTGCGATCGCCGGAATCGCCCTATTATTCGGTTTAAAGTAATTTTATTTGATATTTGACCAATGACTAATTATCGCAACGATTGGCAAGCCAGAAATTTAGAAGTCATTCAAAAACAAATCCATTGGCTTCAGCAACAGCCAGACTGCATCATATTTCAACAGCAAATATCCCGAAACAATTATATTGCTATCAATAAAAGTAAATCTCTCATACTAATGCTTTTAGTAGACCAAGAAACCTTAATCACAAATGTAGCTCAATCTATCTTAGACCTGAGCAATCCCTTGAAATTAATCTTTCCCTATGCCCAAGCAGTGTTGCTAGCATTAGCGTGGAAAAGTCAACCCCAAAATATCTATATTGTCGGCTTTGGTGGCGGCACAATTCCCAGATTCTTTCACCACTACTTTCCTAATACAACTATCGAATGCACTGATATTGACTCAACAGTTGTAGAAGTAGCTAAAAAGTTTTTTGGCATTCAATTAGATGACAGACTGAAAGTCACAATTCAAGATGGACGCGAATATTTAGAGGCACAAAGTCAAACAATAAAATACGATTTAATTATTATAGATGCTGGTTTTGGGAGCGGTTATATGCCCTACAGATTGGTGACTCAAGAATTTTACCAACTTTGCAAAACTCGATTATCAAGTGGAGGTGTTGCGGTTATTCATCTTTTTCACAAGCCAGAGTTTAATGCAGCGGTGGTGAAAACCATTCAAAGTGTGTTTGCACAAGTTTATATATCTAATTTGGAAACTGGGAACAGCCTTGTCATTGCTACAAATGCTCTATATTTAGAACCAAATGAAATTTTATTGAAAGCTGAAATAATTCAGGATTTCTACAATTTAGGATTTTCTTTAATCGAAAGGTCACTTCATCTAAAATTTGTTTCCCAATTGCCAGATAGCGCGAACACTTCGGCATCATTGCCAATTTTTATGGATGCTGAAATGCCTGGGGGATATTTGGATGGTTAAACATATCAAAACTACTTGACATTGAAATAGCCACGGTGTATTATAAAAGTAGTCTATTAAAATAACAACATGAGACTAAAAAGTTGGGAGTCTCCCCGCAGCGAGGGTAGAAACTCCAAAGGTAAAGGTGGCACAGCCAGGGCTCGACAGCTCAAAAAGCGACAGCAAACTCTACGAAAACTGCTAAAAGCTCAAAAGGCTCAGTCAGGTGATGGACAAAACAAAAAAGAGAAGGAAACTTATATTTCCTTCTCTTTTTTCTATCTTTCCTTCCTTAATAGGGAGGATTTTTCTTGGACACGTTGTTGAGTATCGGCAACTGAGGTCGAGAAGACTGAGGGGGAAGATAGTATTCTGGAGCAGGTGCCGGCTGTTCGACTTCTGAGCGGTAAATCTGCCACCATCGGAGGGCGATCGCCACCCCAGCAGTACCCAGCCCAAAAGCCAATAAAGAGCCACTTGCACCAATACTGCCGATCGCAGCATCGACAACGCCCACTGTCACAACAAAACTGGTAATAGGTTCTCTACGGTAAGCAGACCTTAAAAGTCTCGTCCAGGAAGCATTCATTGCTTTTTACTCTTTTCTATAATTTATCTACAATCTCTAAAAACTTAGAGTTGGCGGAATATCCGGGAATTCTAGCTCTAACACTAGCTTAACCTAGATTAATCTTCTCGCCTGTGGGGAATTGTACGGGAGCTCGGCTAAATTGCCAAGTTCATCAAATCACATTACTATTTCCCCAATTCCGTAGTCGTCGCCCCACACCCGGTAGTTTTGTCAATACAGAGTGTGAAGCTGACCGCTTCAGAAGCTAAAATTAGTTGAGACCTAACCAGGACAGTAAACCCTGACCTGTGGCATACTCGATAATCAAAGTTAGACTAAAACCGATCATCGCGGCTCGACCATTCAGGCGTTCGGCGTAGCTGTTGAAGCCAAATTTAGGCTGTTGCAGCTTGGGAGTGGTGGTGGGTTGTAGTTGTGCCATTGCTTTGGATACCTTACGATTAGTGCTATTGAAACTGGAAATTCAATGTTAGTTACAATTCTTAAACATTTGTTCCCTTATTGTAAATGGGGTTAACCCTTCGTCAACCGCCCAACCACAAAAAAACAGTCCCGAACTCCACCCAACCAACTACACCCGCTCAAAATGTCAGTAACTCAGGGAATCAACGCCACTGAGCTTGTAAGAAATTGCAAGCTATACTGACCAGACCCCTTGAAAGAGGAGACGTTATTTGGGTCACGACACCTCGAAATGCGAAGCTAGTTTCCCGCAAGGATGCTACTGCGGTAAATTCGACTCGCTGGGCGTTGCTCTCTAGACTGAAAGAAACCGGAATATCTGTTTTAACAGGTTCGGGCGGACTAACCAAATTCAACAGAGTACGGTTGAAATTGCCCAAAACTCATTGGCTTGATGCTGCTTGTGTTGGTCAAATTGAATCGCTAAAAGTATTAACAAACAAGCCACTTAAGACTAACGGGGACTAAAGTCCCTCGTGTCGTTTACCGTATAAGGTCTAAAGACGCGCTCGTTTCCCACTTACCGGACTTTTTTATGACAAATCAGTTAGATAACGATCAGCTTCCAGTAGCCGTAAAGAAAGTTGCCTTTGCCCTCCGTACAGCAGGCTGGGTTTGTTTCTGGGCACAAGCAGTGCTGGCTGTGGTGGCAGGGCTAATTTTGGTGCTGGCAATCCCGTCGGCTGTTTCGAGTGGCGCATCTGGTGCCAGCCAGACGAGTGCTGGAACGGGGGGAGGTGTATTGTTGGCTGTGTGCGGGCTTTTTGCCCTGGGCTACAGCGCTTATCGGGCTTTTGGCTTTACCCGCTTATCTAGAAAACTCCGATCGCCCACTAGCGGTAGCCGCCCCAAAAAAGCAGACACGATTCAACAAGTGCGGTTGACTCTGATGAGTAATTTATCAGGAATGCTGTTGACATTGTTGGGAGCAGAAGCGATCGGCGGTACGCTATTCGTAAAGTCCATATCTCAGCCACAAGTTTTGTTCGGCGCAGCAGTCGATTTCAGTCGATTCATTCAGCCACTCGATATATTTGTAGTGCTGGCAAACATTCACGCTACTTTTGCTCATTTTGTCGGAATTGTCGGATCTCTTTGGTTGCTCGATCGCATCAACAAACAGTAGTCATTGGGAATTGGGAATTGGGAATTGGGAATTGGGAATTGGGAATTGGGCATCGGGCATCGGGCATCGGGCCTTGGGCATTGGTAGTCCCCATCTCCCCCTCTCCCCATCTCCCGACATCCGGAATCACTGCCAACTTCTCGAAGAAACTACTTAGATACCTTTTAGTAAGACAACATAAATATCATGGCACTGATACCCGATGCTTATTTTGGGGTGACAGATCACACAACTGTTGAAGTTTCTCAAGAAAGTTTTAGATCTGTTCTTAGTCAAATTGAAGCTGAATTACTTTGTAGCGACACCTATAGCCACGCTCTAGCTAGCTTACAAACCATGTTGGGTGAAGCGGCTTCGGCTGCGGAAATTTTAATTAGAGCTGTTAGCAGAGAAGCCGTCAAACTAGCATTTCAGCGGTTCCCCAAAACACAAAAAACTGAACTGCAAGCGCTTCAAGAAAGTCCCACTCTGGCAAGTTCTACTATTACAAGTACCGTCATCACAAGTTCCGCCCTTGTGAGTTCCCCTCACATGATGGGAGAATATGCGGGTGTTGCAGAATTGGAGACTTCACAAGTATCTGTGCCGGTTTTTTATCGACGCAGCACTAATGTGGAAGAAAACCCCAACACAGATTCTGACACTGAAAATACTCAAAATAGCGGTGGAGATCCAGAAACTCCCGAACCAGACAAAGAACCTCCTAAAAACGATGGTCAAGTTGATTCAGCTAAACCTGGTGCTGCGGTAGTTCAAGGAAACTCGTTTCCAGGATTTTCTTTTCTTCAGAAACAGAAGAAACTCACCAAGGAAGAGGCACTCGCTTTAGTTATTCAACAGCGGAAAGATTGTTTGTGCGAATTGGGCAGAGAATTGCGTGAAGGACGAGAAATGCGTTCCTTATCTATCCAGCACCTTCATAGTCTAACCCTGGTGCCGATGCACCACATAGAATCCATCGAAAGTGGGGAAATCGACAAACTACCCCAAGATGTTTACCTTAGAGGTTTCATTCGTCGGATCGGCGACGCTGTAGGACTTAACGGTAATGCTATGGCAGATGCTTTGCCGAAACTAGATTCTATTGAAACTCACAACTCGTATTTATCTGATTCCGACTCGTATTCAGGTGATGGCTTTCAAATGAATTCGGCCCATTTATACATCGGCTATACAGCTTTGATGGCTGGGGCTGTGGGCGGTGTGGCTTGGCTGTCGCAACAACCAGTCGTACCAGGACAACCAGCACCCGAAGCCCTGGTGACACCACCAGCGTCTGTCGCGCCTGCTCAGAAGAGCGAAACCCCAGCACCTCGACCTGGTGTCAAAAAGTCTACTACTCACGGAGGTATGATTTTGGGAGCTGATATGTCGCCGCCTGAGATGATTTTTGGTTGATTTTAAATGCGATCGCACTTTGAGTCGATCGACCTCAATGCTCAATGGCTCGACAGTAAGCAAAGTGAATTTTCCAGTACATCAGGAAACCGGATATCTGCGATAAACTAACTATTCGACCAGTCATTTTAAGGTTTCCGAGAAGATGAGTTCCCCTGCTAACACTGCTTCCTACCCGATCGAGCCGCTATCGACTCAGCCCCCAACCCTCGAAAATTTTGCGGGACAAGACACTACTTTGTCAAAGACTGCTCCACTCCCAAAGAAATCTTGGACAATCGAAGATAGCGAAAAACTCTACCGAATTCAAGGTTGGGGGGAACCTTATTTCTCGATCAACGCAGCCGGTCACGTTACAGTATCCCCCAAAGGCGATCGGGGTGGTTCCCTGGACTTATGCGAACTGGTAGAATCTCTCAAACAGCGTAACTTGGCATTGCCACTCCTGATTCGATTTTCTGATATTTTGGAAGACCGGATTGAGCGGTTAAATTCGTGTTTCGCCAGAGCGATCGCCCGCTACAATTACAAAAATGTTTATCGCGGTGTCTTCCCAGTCAAATGCAATCAGCACCGACAATTAGTTCAAGATTTGGTACGTTTTGGTAAACCGCACCACTTCGGCTTGGAAGCCGGATCAAAGCCGGAATTAATGATCGCTTTAGCAACATTAAAAACCCCTGGCGCTTTGTTGATTTGCAACGGTTACAAAGACCGTCAATATATAGAGACGGCAATTTTAGCACAGAGGCTGGGGCAAACTTCCGTAATTGTACTAGAGCAAATTGAGGAAGTGGAACTTGCGATCGCAGCCAGTAAAGAATTAGGAATTAAACCGATTTTGGGAGTGCGAGCCAAACTCAGTACCACGGGTGTTGGTCGCTGGGGAGGTTCCACAGGCGATCGGGCAAAATTTGGCTTGACCATCCCTGAAATTGTTCGCGCTGTCGAGGAGCTAAAAAAAGCCGGAATGCTGGACTGTTTGCAGTTGTTGCACTTCCACATCGGCTCTCAGATTTCATCAATTAGCGTCATTAAAGATGCCATCCGAGAAGCCAGTCACATTTATGTAGAATTAGCCAAATTAGGAGCTAATATGAACTACTTGGATGTAGGTGGTGGACTTGGCGTTGACTACGATGGTTCTAAAACCAACTTCCACGCTTCCAAAAATTATAATATGCAAAACTACGCTAACGACGTAGTAGCCGGAGTCAAAGATGCCTGCGATGAGCGCAAAATACCAGTACCAATTATCATTAGCGAAAGCGGACGGGCGATCGCATCTCATCAATCAGTGCTAGTTTTTGATGTCCTCGGTACCAGCGAAGTTCTCCGAGAAGTACCAGAACCCGTAGACGAAAACGCCCACCAAATTCCTCGCAATCTCTACGAAATCTACCAGTCTATAAGTCCAGAAAATTACCAAGAAGTCTATCACGATGCTATCCAATTTAAGGAAGAAGCAATCAGTCTATTTAACTTAGGTTATTTGGGAATTGCCGAACGTGCTAAAACAGAACAGTTGTACTGGGCGTGCTGTGAAAAAATCCAGGCGATCGCACGGGAAAAAGAATATGTCTCGGACGATTTGGAAGACTTAGAAAAGGTGATGGCCTCCATTTATTACATCAACCTATCTGTTTTTCAGTCAGTACCAGACAGTTGGGCAATTGACCAACTGTTCCCAATTATGCCAATTAACCGACTCGATGAAGAACCTACTCAGCGAGGAACTTTGGCAGATCTTACCTGCGATAGCGATGGTAAAATTGACCAATTTATTGACCTACGAGATGTCAAATCAGTTTTGGAATTGCACACTCTCAAACCTGGAGAACCTTACTATTTAGCGCTATTTTTGGGAGGTGCTTATCAAGAAATCATGGGGAATCTGCATAACTTATTCGGCGATGTAAATGCAGTTCATATTCAACTAACACCTTCTGGCTATCATATCGAACACGTTGTGAAAGGGGACACGATGAAAGAAGTTCTCAGCTATGTACAGTATGATGCAGAAAGTTTGATTGAAAGCATTCGCCGTCAGACTGAGGAAGCTTTGCGGCAAAATAAAATTACTCTTTCGGAGTCACAGCTTTTGCTGCAAAATTATGAACGGAGTCTCACTCAGTACACTTATCTCCAGTCATAATTGGTAATTGGTAATTGGGCATTGGGCATTGGGCATTGGGCATTGGGCATTGGGCATTGGGCATTGAGAATAGATTATTTGTAAATAGGTTATTTGTGAATAGATACCAATAACCAATTACTAATTACCAATTACCAATTACCAATTACCCATTACCAATTACCAATTACCAATTACCAATTACCCATTACCAATTACCCATTACCAATTACCCATTACCAATTACCCATTACCCATTACCAATGACTAATTATTGAGCAGTGTTGAGAATATCTGCGATCGCCCGTCGCTCTTCTACTTGTTGAGTCGGCAAAACTTGACGAGCATCAGTAATCAGCCAATCCAGAGCCGCCGCTTGCAAATCGATCGCCGCCCCGGTTTTATCCACGCAGTAGCGCCCGAACACCAGTTTATCAACCAAGCGCACTTCCGGCCCCAAACGAGAATACTCAAAAATCACACTATTTTCCACTGTCGCGCCACTACACACCCAACAATTTGGGCCAATCATCGTCGGGCCAACAATTTTTGCTCCGTCTTCTATGATGGTCATCCCGCCAATATATACAGGGCCAGTAATATCAACCTTATCCCAGTTCACAGCTACATTCAAACCAGCATGAATACCGGGGCGTACTTCAATTCCCGGAATCGAAACATTTTTAACTTCTCCTAACAGTACGCTTTGAATTGCACGCCAATAGTCAGGAACTTTGCCGATATCCACCCACTCAAAGTCCATGCTAATCCCGTAAAAAGGTGCACCTGCTTCTACTAATTTAGGAAATAAGTCTGAACCGATATCGTACTCTATATCAGAGGGAATATAATTGAATATTTCTGGTTCAAAAATGTAGATACCTGTGTTGATGTCGGTACTCAGAGCTTCCTCTACCGTGGGTTTTTCTTGGAATGCTTTAATTTTGCCAGAATCATCTGTTACGACGACACCGTAACTCGAAACTGCTTCACGCGGCACTGATTTCATGACAATAGTTGCGATCGCGCCTTTTTCCCGGTGCCACTTCACAGCAGCAGTCAAATCCAGGTCAATCAAAGCGTCTCCGCATAGCACCACAAAAGTATCATCAAAAAAAGGAGAAAAGTCTTGAATCCGTTTCATACCGCCAGCAGAACCGACAGCTTCTCCGATCATTTGTCCGTCTTCAATCCGCCCTTCAAAAGAATAGCCAATTTGCACCCCAAATTTTTGACCATCGCGAAAGTAATTTTCAATCACGTCAGCTAGATGGGAAACATTCACCATAATCTCGTCAAATCCATGCTGACGAAGTAATTCCACCAAAAACTCCATCACTGGCTTTTGCAGGATGGGAATCATCGGTTTAGGTATTGTTTGCGTAATAGGACGGACACGAGTGCCTTTGCCTGCGGCCAGAATCATCGCTTTCATTCTTAATCTCCTCAACCCTTTGTTAATTGATATCAACTCAACACTTAGATGCTAGCGGTTGCGATCTATAATTTGTCGATCGCACTAAAATCCTGACTTGTTTATAGGCGACATCGTAGCAGGCTATCAATCATTTATTTGTGATTTCGCTGATTTCAGTAATCAGGAATCAGTTAGCGCTGGAATGACAGCCTTGCTCCCAGACTGAACCAGAAAATTCCGGCTAGGGAGATTCTGCCTGGAATCTTAACCGACGAAGTGCCATAGTTATTAGTTTCGGAGCGATCGGTCTGAGTTGTGCTTCAGCTTAGAGAGCGCGAATTTTGAGATCTTGGTAAAATTCTTCTTGAACCAACTCTACTTTAGACTGAGCCGACAACAACAAAAGGGCCCAAAAAATACCAACGCGGTCATAATTTGGCGAGTGTGCTTCCTCCGTCAATAGCGGAAGTTCTGAGTCAACAGGAGAGTGCCAATCGTGATGAGGCCAGAGTTCCAGCAATTGTTCCAAATCCAGCCAACCCTCGTCAATTTCAGAATTGCGTTCTCCCAGAAACCGCTCCAGTTCACTAGCGGTTTCCACCAAATTTTCTTGGTGAGCTAGCTCAAATATAGCCTGCGCCGCTTGGGAGCGCATTTTTGAGGTTTGGCGACGCCGAGGAGCAACTGTCTGCTCCATTGCCAATTTCATGAGCTGTAACTGCTCAATCAGTTCTGGGAGAGTCACAGCCCGTTTTTGGGGTAGTTGAGCTACACCGCGGCGGCGCAGTTGTCGCTCCAAATGCTGCGGTAAATGTCGCCCTCCTGAGTTCTCTACGTCTTCGAGTCCCTCCTCATCTGGCGAGTCATTCACGGGCGGTTCTGAGAGGACGATACTTTCTGCTTTGAGCAAAACCAGCATAGAAGCGTACAAAAAAGCCTGGCCGGAGTGGGACAAATCCGAGAAATCCTCACTCTGTTCGCGATCGCGCGCCTCGTTTAGCTTGCTCAAACATCGATCTAATACTTCAACCACCTTAACGTCCCAAGGATTGATTTCTCCCCGTTCTGCTAGGTCAATTAAAAGTGCGATCCCTTCGGAAATCGTTTGTAAACCATCTTGGCCTTTGGCAACGGTCATTGCGATTTTATGTTTTATATTTTAGATTCTAAATAGTTGAAGATTCTGCACTTTCTAACAAAGGTTGTTTCGCCTCTACTTCAACTTTATAGCGTTCGATATCTTGTTCTAAAGCTTGAATTTGCTGCTCTTTTTCACGAACTAGACGAGTCTCAGCACGAGAGGCGAGCATTCGCTGCATTCGCGACCACAAACTAAATAGCCACGCTAGAATTGCCCCCAATCCAGTTGACATAATCAATTCCACTGACAACGGAGCCTTAACTTGAACGCCTTTGATAATTTGAATAGTGGTCGGCTCTGTATTCTCAATGCTAAACAAGACTAGAGCCAAACAAATCAGAAAGATGAAGAAGAAGTTTAATACTCGCATTTTCTCTGTTCCTAATTATTAATATGTTGCTCACAATCAGGAAACGGCAGTGCCGTTTCCCTACAATTGATCCGGGTAGGGACACGGCAGTGCCGTTTCCTCCGTTTCTGCCGTGTACTCCGTTTCCATCATTCTGGTGTTACTAGAATTGATGTGATTCCTCAACCCAACCTAGACAATAAAAACTTATTTTGATGATAACAAGTCAGGTCAATTAATCAATGTATCCGAGAAGTCAATTATATTAAAATATTCGATCACCTCCTTGAGCACTCCCAATCCCATGAACCAAGCTTGACTCATGGGACTACGATATCCAACTCAGCAACCAGTTTAGGTTTGGGCTATTTTAGGCGTTTTCCCCCCAAGGCCCATTGCTGGCAAGAGTTGATATTTCAAACCAATACCACCAAAAACTAATAAAGCAATAATCACTGCACCAATTCCTACCGGACTAGGAATCCAGAATACCGCCTCCAAATAATTAATTTCCCCAGGTTTCAGCTTCCAAAACAACTGTTTTCCTTGAGCATAGCTTTCAGGAGCGATCGCACCAGCCACAGTTTGAATACTTTCGGCTCCCCAAGGCGTGTTCAAACTAAAGCCTAACTCCAAAAGTCCCCCAGGACTCAGCAGCATATCACCATTAGCAGAAAGCAGAGAAATCGATCGCAAATCCAACTCCAAACTCAACCGATTTCGCAGCACCAGCAACAAATTATTCTGCTTAACATTCAAGTGAGATTCAAACTTCGGCAAATCCGTTTCTAGGGGACTTGCAACCCTAGATTTTTTGGTTGGTGATGGATTATAAAACTCGTTAAATTTTTCTTCTAAGTCCGCGCCATTATTAAAAGGAATCGTCACTAAAACTTCTCGCTCAGAAAGCCGTTTAGTTTTCCCATCCAAAGAGCGCACTCTGCGTTCTACACTATCCAACCAATCTCCAACAATTTCACTGCTGAAACTCGTTAGCCGTTCTCCCAACTTAATGTGCTGCACAATTTCGCCGCGAGTTTGACTTTGAAAGTTAACTCCGACGTCATATTGAACGCAGCCAGTCATTAAAGTTAAAAGGCACAAAACAAAAGGTAAAAGAAACAAGAAGTGCTGTTTCCTTTTCCCAGTTTCATCCTTGACAATTTCCTGCTTCATTTTACCTTTTTTCCTGTTTTTACCTTTAACTGGTTCCCAGGCAGAGCCTGGTAACGAGTAACTCACAGCCAGGACACGGAAGTGCCGTGTCCCTACAATTAATCTGGCGCGTAGGGAAACGGCAGTGCGGTGTCCTCTATATCATTCCGGTGTTAGCGGAATTGATATAACTTATTGCCTTGAGGCCACGCCCAACTGTTGAAACAGCATACTAGGTAAATATGCCCCACCGCCTACCCATTCGCATTCGCTACTCAAATCTACCAAATTTTTAAAGGCTTCAAAAATACTGCCTGCCACCATTGTATTTTTCACACGACCAACAATTTTGCCTTTTTCTACTTTATAGCCTAAAGCCAAATTGACCGAAAATTCGCCAGCTAATTTATTCGATTGACCGGCACCTAGAACTTGCTCTACTATTAAGCCTTCTTCCATGCTAGCAATCAATTCTTGAATAGAAGTGTTGCCTGGGGCAATACAAAAGTTAGTCAAATTTGGGGCGGGGCGAGACAATCCACCACGAAAACCGTTGCCTGTTGATTCTACACCTCCGCGAGCTGCCCACCTTCTGTCCCAATAAAATCCAGTGACAGTACCTTTGTCTATTAAGACTTTGCGAGTGGTGGGAGTGCCTTCGTCGTCAAAGGGACGAGCCGAAGGGCCTAAAGTCGGATCTTCAAAAAAGCTAAAGCGTTCGTCAAATAAGGTTTCGCCGATTTTGTCGGCTAGGGGAGATGATTTTTGAACAACTGCTTGGCCGGAAAGGATGGTATCAAATAGGCCGCCGAGGGTGCTGGCGGCGGCGTTGGGGGTGAATAATACTGGGTAGGAACCGCTGGTGATGGTGGCTGCATTTTCGGCGAGGCGGTATTTTTCGAGGAGTGTTTGCAGGATGTTGTTGGTGTCGATCGCGCGATCGCACGCAACATCGTAGCTATATGCTTGCATAAAGTCTTCTCCTTGTACCAAATTTCCTGCGATCGTGGCGCTGACTATTTGGCTACATCTTTGGGCATACACATCTTGCGTAGTGGCAATTGTGACGCGGCCGCTGCGGACGTGGAACCCCACATCGACGATTATATCGGGATTGTAGGCGTGAACTTGCTCAATGAGGTTTTTGCCATTTTCGACTAATTCGGCGGTTGTGGGCGGAATGTAGGTGCTTTCTGGGGTGATTAGGTGGAAGTTGGAGGCAAGTTCAAATTCGGCGGAGTCGCCTATTTCGGCTGTTTGAATGGCTGCATCGACTAAATCGTCTATCCGCGTTAAATCAGTGGAACTAGCAAAGCCGATTTTGCCTTGGTAAATGACTCGCAGTGCTACGCCTTGTAGGGCTTTTGTTTGGAGGGATTTGAGGCGATTGTTCTCAAATTCGATCGGGGTGTCTTGGCTTGACAGATAGTATACTTCGGCGGCATCGGCGCGTTGAGATGCCAATTTTAATATCTGTTCTATGGTTGAATCGCTCACAATAATAGCCTTTCTGGTTTGGTCTTTGTTTTATTTTAGCTATGAAAGCGTCGGAATTTCTCGCGCGGTACCTGCACTCAGGTTGAGGTTGGGATGGATAGGCGGGTCAACATAAATCTAACATTGATCTATCCTTTTACAGCCCCTGCTGTTAAACCTTGAACGATGCGCCGCTGGAACACCAAAACCAGGAAAACTAAGGGTAAAGTGCCCAAAACTGTAGCCGCTGCGATCGGACCATAGGGAATCTCGAATACCGACACACCGCTGAGTTGAGCTGTGGCTACAGGAATAGTTTTCAGAGATTCGCGAGTCATAAATGTCAGTGCAAAAATAAACTCATTCCAAGCAGAAATAAATGTCAAGATTCCAGTAGTCACTAAAGCCGGAAATGTCATTGGTAGTAGGATCATCCACAGCATTTGAAAAGTGTTATATCCATCTACTTTTGCCGCATCTTCCAAGTCTTTTGGCAACTGCTGAAAGAAACTTCGCATCACCAAAATTGTCAGTGGCAAATTGAGCGCAGTGTAAGGAATAATCAAGGCTAAATAATTATTGCCTAAATTTAGTGCTTTGACTATTTCCAGCAGTCCCAAAAATAGTAGCACCGCCGGAAATAGGGTCACAATAGTCACAGTTGCGAGGATGATTCTCTCGCCCCACAACTTCAATCTGGCTAAAGCATAAGCTGCGGGAGCTCCTACAGCCAAACATAACAAAGTAGAAGTAATCGAAACAAAAGCGCTATTTAAAATGTAGAGTCCAAAGGGGCGGCGACGGAACAATGACAGATAATGCTCAAAAGTAATGCGTTTAGGAATATAGACATTGGGAATCGCAGAAATATCTGCATTTACTTTCACAGAAGTCAGCACTGTCCAGATAATCGGTGCGAGGAAATATGCGGCAATTAACACTGCTGATATTGGCACAATTAATTGCCGGATGTCAAAAGGTTTTTGGGTAGGTTGTTTGCGGGCTATGGACATAGTTTAATTTCCTCCGGCTGTATTTGCACGGGCTCTCGACAAGAAGTAAAATGCGATCGCAACTGCTGCGACTAACAACAAAAAAGTACATACCACCAAGGCAGCCCCATAACCAAAGTCTAAATACCTCATTACCGTGCTGTAAATGTAGATAGAAACCGTCTCTGTCCTGCCGGCCGGCCCTCCCCCCGTCATCACCTGAATCAAGTCAAAAATGCCGAAGGATTGAGCAAATCGAAATAGCAAAGCAATTACAATTTGGGGCATTAGCAGCGGCAAGGTAATTTGATGAAAACTCTGCCATTGACTAGCACCATCAATGGCGTGGGCTTCATACAAGTCAGCCGAAATTGATTGCAAACCAGCTAATAACAGCAAGCTGACAAATGGCGTAGTTTTCCAGACATCTGCTGTAATCACCGCCATCATTGCCAATGTCGGATCTCCCAGCCAACTAATGCTTGTTTTAATCAATCCTAAACGGATAAAAATATCATTAACTACGCCGTATTGATCGTTAAAAACCCATGCCCAAGTTACTCCCATTAATGCAGTTGGCAGTGCCCAGGGGAGTAGAGAAATTGTCCGCACAATCCCGCGCCCAGGAAAGGATTGATTCAATACTAAGGCAATTCCCATACCGAGAATTAATTCGATGACAACAGAAACAACGGTAAATACTGTTGTGTTGCTCAAAGTTTGCCAGAAACGCCCATCACCTAATATTCGATTGTAGTTAGCCAAACCGGAAAAAACCACTTTGAGTTCAGTACCGAGGTTTTGGGTAAATAAACTTAACCAAAAAGCGCGCAATATTGGGTAGGCAAATACTAACATCAGAATTATTAAAGCTGGTGTTACTAATATCCATCCGGTTCTTTGTTCGCGCTGTCGCATTGTGTCTAATTTCATATTTTTCACCTTTGATTGCTTTTAGGGCGGGGTGGGGGCGGGTTTATTTGACTTATCTGCACTCTTTTAAACTGTTGGTGAACCCGCCCCTACGATAATTTTGGCAAACACAATTACTTAATTTTTAGTTACTAAAACCCAATCTTCAACTGTTTTTACAACCTTAGCGTTTTTCAAAGCTAGATGTTTGAAAACTGATTTATTTAATAGAAAATAAGGTTGAGAAAGTGTTTGCCATTTTTGTTGCAGTGTCGGCCCGTCGGCGACAATAACTTGGTGGTTGCTGTAAAAATTTAGCGACGGACGAGGGAAACGGTGAGAAGTAAAGACTTGTTCACCAGCGGGAGTTCCGGCGCGGACTATTTCGGCGACGGGCTTGACTGGATAATCCTCTGCCAGTTCCCACACCCAGTTGTCTGAGGCGACAAATACTAATAATGTAACGTAAGTTCCCCAAATTAAAACTAATATAAACTGTCTGTCTTTTCGATGTAGCAACACAGCCGATATTGTCATTGTTAATGCTACAAATATCAGCATTAATTGCAAGTCTTGCTGCATCGGTACAATGTATTTTCCAATTGTTACTAAGCCGCTGAAGTAAATGCAGCCGATAATGCCAACGACAGCTAGCACTCCCAAAATGGCGGGATGAGGCAAATAAGATACAGTATCAAAATATTCTTCTCCTTGATCTTTTTCCCGTTCTTCTGGCAACCACATTTGCTCCCAAACTTCGGCGAGATAACTGCCGACTGCTAGGGCAAAAGCTGGATAAATTGGTAAGATATACCAAGGCAGTTTGGTATTCATGATAGAAATAGCTAGTAGATAAACTCCACTCCAAACCAAGACTAATTTCGGCCCTGGAAAATTGCGATTTTCCCATGTAAAACGCAGCCCTTGCAGCCAAAATAATTGCCAAGGCCAAGCTGATTCTAAGATTTCTAAGAGATAATACCAGGGTGGGCCTTTGTGATTGCCTACAGTTTCCCCTATTCGCCGGAATGATTGGCTAATTAAGTTAGTGTTGATGAAGTCTTGACCGTAGTGCACCCATTGGGCAAGATACCAACCTACTACGGGCAATGTTCCGATCGCCAATCCGCCCCAAAGATACCGAGAAGTGAGCAGTCGTGGAGTATCCCAAATTAGGAATAAAAAGCCGATCGCGCCTAGTAGCAGCCCCAACATCACACCCTTGGTCAAGCAAATGAGTCCAAAGCCAATACCCGCGCCCAAAGCGTAACGCAAATCCCGGCGCGATCGCAACAAACACCACATTGACAAGAGCAAAAAGCACAAAACTGCCCCATCCAACATCGCCAAACGTCCATGCCGCACCACCGGAAGCAGCGTCAGATAAACCAAAGTCGAAAAAATGGCGATCGACCGTCTGGGAAACAACTCCCTGCCAATGGCGTAAAGCAGGGGCACTGAAGTGGCTGTCAGCATGGCAGGCATTAACCTCGCCGTCCATTCGCTGACACCCCCGGCGGCAAAACATAGCCCGATTAGCCAGTGTACCAGGGGAGGCTTGTTGAAATAAGGCATTCCGCCGATCGTCGGATAAAGCCAATTCAACTTACCGCCCCAGATTTCGCGACTCACCTGGGCTGCAATGCCTTCATCCCAATCGCGCAACGCCACACCGCCCAGATTCAGCCCGAAAATGAGTACAGCAGCCAACATCCAAGCCAACATCCACAGTTTGTCTGTAGAGTGGTCATTGAGGTGACTTGTGTATTTTCCGGTGCTCGGTGGAAAGATTTGTGACATGACTTTAAAAGAGTTATGGCGTCCCAAACTGAAGTTGACACTCCCGGGCCTGAAGGCGTGGGGATTCTTGGATCAATCAGTCAACTTGC
>NZ_JAKJHX010000012.1 GCF_021648855.1 Tychonema litorale BBK16
GAATTGGGAATTGGGAATTGGGAATTGGGAATTGGGAATTGGTTATTAGTTATTAATTATTAGTTATTAGTTATTTGGCATCAAGGATTGGTTAACACCAATGCCCTAGGCCCTAGGCCCAATGCCCTATGCCCAATTTCCAATTATGTATCCATCGGTAATCTGCCAGCAGCGCCGCGCTGCATTGTAGTAAGTCGCTGGGAGTTAGGGAAGATTCCTTGACCTTGAAGTTCAGGAATCGGAGGTTTTATTTCCACTTTCACCAATCTGGAAGTACAGATAAAAACGGTTTGATCGTTTAAATGAAAAGTCAACCAAGGTTGGTTTAATAAATTCAGCACTTCCTCTTGAAATTCTCGTGCAGGCATGGGAATAGTAAACGTTTCTGTGTGACCTTCTACATAGTGAAATGTCACTTGCGTTGTATTCTCTCTATCAGGGATTAACTTGCTAAAAGAACCTGCGCGCATAAATGTTGCTCCTAAACTTCAGACTACCAAAGGATAACGTAAGATGTGATATCTGTATCTGTTAAACCCCCGATTTTTTGAAGAAGTCGGGGATTTGTCCATTCGATGTTTTAAGTTGAGCTTACTCAGCAGAAGATGTCGGCATCAAACTCATTTTCTCTAAGTCTAGGACTTTTGCCAAGTCTTCTACACTCATTAAACCGCGTTCTAGGACAATTTGTCGCAAAGATTTGCCTGTTTCTAGGGATTCTTTGGCGACGGCGGCGGCGTTGAGATAGCCGATGTGGGTATTGAGGGCGGTAACTAGGGCGAGACTACCTTCAGCATAAGCGAGACATCGATCGCCCTTAGCTTCAATTTTTTCGAGGCATTTGGTGGTAAGGGCGCTAATGGTATTGCCCAAAATTTCGATGCTGTGAATCAGGTTGTAGGCGATCAGGGGCATCATCACGTTCAACTCCAATTGTCCTGCTTGGGCCGCCAGGGCGATCGCACTATCGTAACCCATGACTTGAAAACAAACCATCGAAGTCATTTCCGCCATCACAGGATTGTATTTCCCAGGCATAATTGACGAACCAGGTTGCACCGGAGGCAGTTGAATTTCTTTCAAACCCGTTTTCGGCCCGGAGTCCATCAAACGCAAGTCATGGGAGATTTTAACGCAATCCTGAGCGAGATTTCGCAGTGAACCAGACACATTTACAAACGGTGCCATACTCTGCATAGCTGCCATTAAATTTGGTGCTGGCTTCAGAGGTTTGTCGATCAATTTAGAGAGAATTTGAGCAACTTTTTGACAATATTCAGGATGAGTATTTAAGCCAGTTCCCACCGCACTACCGCCCAATCCCAAGGATGTCAAATCTCCCGATGCAGTTTCAATTCTGACTGTATGTTCTCTGAGAATTTGGGCCCAAGCGCGGAAGGTTTCACCGAGTCGCACCGGCACTGCATCTTGCATATGAGTGCGACCGGATTTTACAATATCTTGGAATTCTGTGGCTTTGCTTTCTAGGGCGGCTATGGCATCCGACAAAGCCGGAAACAAAGTTTTTTCCAGCGCCAACAATCCGCCGATGCGAATCGCAGTCGGAATCACATCATTTGTCGATTGTCCATAGTTTACATGATCGTTCGGACTAACGCGCTTGTAGTTGCCTTTTTCATCTCCCAAAATTTCCAAAGCGCGATTGGAAAGAACTTCATTAACGTTCATGTGGTGAGAAGTTCCGGCCCCAGCTTGGTAGACATCAACTACAAATTGATCGCGCAATTGACCGGCTAGGATTTCGTCTGCGGCTTCGACAATGGCTTGACTGATGTCTTGGGGAATGCAGTCGAGTGCACCATTTGCGATCGCGGTAGCTTTCTTAATTAAAACACAAGCATCAACATAAGTTGATAAAGGCTTGATCCCGCTAATCGGGAAATTTTCTAGGGCGCGCAGAGTTTGGATGCCATAATAGACATTAGATGGGATTTGTTTATCTCCCATTGAGTCACTTTCAGTGCGGTAGTTTGCGGTTTGCTGTTCAGTCATATTAGGGAGTTGGTGATAAGATCAAATTATCGCACGTTTCCAGGTAATTTCATTGATTGCTGATGTTGAGACAGATGAGTTGATTTTTTTTGACCGATCGGCTTTTCTTTGTGACACAATAGACTCTAGTATCCATCTATGTGAGGATTTTTCATGGCTCGTTTAAATCAAATCCTTGTCTTTAGCGCCATCAGCCTGATAACCTTGGCTGGTTGCGACAGTGCTCAGGAAGCTTCCACTCCCAAAACTTCATCCTCAGCAGTTCCTGCGGCTACGGCAAAAACTGACAAAGCAGCAACTCCTTTATACTATCCAGAGTTAAGTGGTATCGCGTTCAATACTAAAAAAGCGGTTGAAGCTGGCAACTTTGCCAAAGCTAAAACGGAGTTTGGTAAATTCGAGAATTCCTGGAAGAAGTTTAAAGATCCCATCAAAGCAAAAGCTCCCAAAGGCTATGATGAACTTGAAGAGGGTGCGGGAAAAGTGACGAATGAATTAAAAAAATCTCAGCCAAGTAAAGACAAATTAATTGCTGATTTGGAATCATTAGACAAGACTATTAAGACTTTTCCTAAGTCCTAAGATTAGATACACAGTGCTTGTTTCTTGTTCTGAACTTAAATTTGATCGGAAACAAGCATTCCACAAAATATTGTAAAATACAGAATTCAACAAATCTCAAAACTATATTCATCCTCAAAAACTTCGGACCAGGCAAGTGAGGTTAATGGACATTTTTTACCCATTTCATCCTCGGCATCTTTCACCGCAACTTGAAAAGATTTCTCCCAGATAGACTCAATAAAATCACGATTTAAACTCGGCATTTCTTCTTGACTTTCTTCAATCTCTCGCCGGGCCGAACGAATGCTAATAGCCCAGCTAGCAGTTGGTTTTTGAGGTTGAGATTTCCATTTAATAATATGAAGCATTAAACGAAATCAGATAAAGTATATTCATCCTCAAAAACTTCAGACCAAGAAAGCAAAGTCAAGTTACATTCAATTTTCCTCATTTCGGTGTTAGCTTCTTTCACGGCTGATTGAAAACATTTATCCCAAATAGATAGAATAAAGTCACGATTCAAACTAGGAACTTCTTCTTGAATATCTTCTATTTCTCGGCGGGAAGATAGAATGCTAATAGCCCAGCTAGTAGTTGGTTTTTGAGGTTGAGATTTCCATTTAATAATATGAAGCATTAAACGAATTAACTGGCTTTTTAATGCTCGTTTTTCGGTTCTTCCCATTGCTTCAATTAAAGATTCTAAACCTGCCGTTGCTTCCATAGATTTTCCTTCTTTGAGAAGTGTTTGGACTGTGACAGCCGTTTGATAATGAGAACACACTGCTAACCAGTCCCAATCTTGTTTAGTCAGCATTGCCCTATCCTTTAAATTGCCTATATTCCTAAATTTATTATACCGATCGCCCTTCAAATCCCCTTTCCCATCTTCCAACCCCGCACAATACTTAACAAAAACTTGAGAAAACCGCGACCGTTGCCAAAGCCTTGTTAGAGTTATCGTAGAAGTCCACTAATTCCACAACTCGTCACTACGCTCCCAGCTCAATGACTCAAACCTCTACCTCAACCAAAACCGACACATCACTATTATCCTTGACAATTGCCCCCGCTTGTGTATTGCGCGGTCAAAATGCTCTAGCCCGATCGGGAGATGCCCTAATCCGTCTCGGAAAACGCCCCCTAATCGTCGGCGGTAGCAACTCCCTAGCCACCGCCCAACCTTTCCTGCAACCAATCCTCCAAGGCGCTGGGGCGGGCACGGGGACACGGGCGGGCACGGGGGCACCGCCCCTACAGTTTGCTGAGATAGCCTACGGCAACGATTGCAGCGAAGTTAGTCTCGAACATCTGCGCGAAGCCGCTAGCAACCATGAAGCCGATTTCATCATCGGAATTGGCGGCGGCAAAGCCCTAGATGCAGCCAAACTCCTCGCCCATCAGTGCCAAATTGCGATCGTCACAATTCCCACATCAGCAGCCACCTGCGCCGCTTGGACAGCCCTTTCTAATATCTATTCAGAACAAGGTGCGTTCCAATACGATGTCACATTAGCCCGATGTCCAGACTTGCTAATCCTCGACTACGGCTTAATTCAAACCGCACCACAGCGGACATTAGTAGCAGGAATTGGAGATGCGATCGCCAAATGGTACGAAGCATCAGTCAGCAGCGGACATTCTGAACAAACCATGATCATTTCCGCCGTCCAGCAAGCTAGAATATTGCGAGATATCTTATTTCAAAAATCTGCGATCGCACTCAAAGAACCCGGTAGCGAAACCTGGCAAGAAGTCACAGATGCCGTCGTATTGCTAGCAGGAGTAATCGGCGGAATTGGCGGGGCCCAATGTCGTACCGTCGCCGCCCACGCAGTCCACAATGGTCTAACTCATCTATTAGCAAGTCACGGAACATTGCACGGCGAAAAAGTTGCCTACGGCATTTTAGTCCAACTGCGACTAGAAGAAATGCTGCAAAACAATCAACTCGCAGCCAGCGCCAGACAGCAACTATTAAAATTCTACGGTGAGATTGGATTACCCCAAACTTTAGACAGTTTAGGACTCGGAGACATTACTCTAAAAGAATTGCAGCGCGCAGCCGAAATAGCTTGCAATCCCAATTCTGACATCCACAGACTGCCATTCAAAGTAGTTCCCGAACAATTAATGGCGGCGATGGTTTCAACGACCGCACCTGTGGGAGAATTGAGAGTCAAGAATTAATACTGTTCGTAGTAATGATTTTATTCCTTGATTAGTAAATTTTTAAGGAGTAAAGTTTTTACTACTAACAACTAACAACTAACAACTGATAACAAACTAATGACCCTGGATTGGATTACCACTGCTGACAGGTTGCAAACACTACCACCCTATGTATTTGCCCGTCTCGATGAACTCAAAGCCCGTGCCCGTGAACAAGGATTAGACCTGATAGACTTGGGAATGGGAAACCCAGACGGTGCCACTCCACAACCAGTAGTAGAAGCCGCCATCGCAGCCATCCAAAATCCAGCAAATCATGGCTATCCACCATTTGAAGGAACAACAAGTTTTCGTCGCACCATTACTAAATGGTATAGCCGTCGCTACAACGTTGAATTAGATCCAGAAAGCGAAGCATTGCCTTTGTTGGGTTCTAAAGAAGGTTTGGCGCATTTTGCGATGACTTACATCAATCCAGGGGATGTAATATTAGTACCAAGTCCAGCTTATCCAGTATTATTTCGCGGCCCAATTATCGCCGGTGCAAAAGTTCATAACATCATCCTCAAACCAGAAAATGACTGGGTAATTGATTTAGCCGATATTCCCGATCGCGTAGCCGAACAAGCCAAAATACTCTATTTCAATTATCCCAGTAATCCGACTGGGGCGACTGCGCCCCGTGAATTTTTTAAAGATATTGTGGCTTTTGCACACAAACATCAAATTTTGTTAGTTCATGACTTGTGTTATGCCGAATTAGCCTTTGATGGCTATCAACCAACAAGTTTATTAGAAATTCCCGGTGGTAAAGAAATCGGTGTCGAATTTCATACCATGTCAAAGACTTATAATATGGCTGGATGGAGAGTCGGTTTTGTGGTAGGAAATAGCAAGATTATCCAAGGTTTGCGGACATTAAAAACTAACCTAGATTATGGTATATTTTCGGCATTGCAGACAGCAGCAGAAACAGCATTGCAATTACCTGATAGTTATCTGAAAGAAGTGCAAAATCGCTATAGCACTCGTCGGGACTTTATGGTTGCAGGATTAGCAGAATTAGGGTGGAATATTCCTAAGCCTTTGGCTGCTATGTATCTCTGGGTTCCCTGTACTCGCGGCATGAGTTCGACTGATTTTGCGTTGAATGTTTTGCAGAAAACTGGTGTTGTGGTGACTCCTGGTAATGCTTTCGGGCCTGGTGGTGAAGGATATGTGAGGATTAGTTTGATTGCAGATTGCGATCGCCTGGGAGAAGCCTTGCGCCGCATGAAGCAAGCTAACATTAGATATTAGTTATTGGGAGTTGGGAATTGGGAATTGGGAATAGGGAATTGGTGTCAACTTAACATCAAACCGATAGTCCGGCAGGGGTTTAAACCCCTGCCTCAAAGCTAAAGTCCTCTCAAAGAGGACTGAAGAACTCCTGCCGTCCTCTTTGAGAGGACTTTAGCTATTAGACATAGACAGGGAATTGATTCCCGGTTGGACTGACGGGTGGGCGGACTGACGAGTGGACGGGAGGACTCGTGGACCAAAAGCTTAAGTTGACACCAATGCCCAATGCCCTATTCCCAATGCCCTATTCCCAATGCCCTATTCCCAATAACTACGCTCTTTTAATTTCCTTAATCAGCCAATCAAAAGTTTCCATAACTTGGTTTTTAGCAGATTCATCCTGCAAAGTAAACAAAGCCAGACTTGGCGACCTTCTCTCCCCAGGTTCCGTAGGTAGCGACAGCCCGATCGAACTTAACTTGTTTCTCAATTCCAGCCAATTTTCCTCCGAACTAAACGGAGGCTGCGAACCGTAATTGTGAGCAGAAATCTCTATTCTGCCAGCAATATCAACGGTGAATAACTGATAGGGTTTTCTGCCCTTTTGAGGCAATTGAACGGCAAAACCGCCGTAGATATCCCCAGTTCCCCAGTGGATTTGAACTTCGGGTTCTTGATTATTTGCCCAAAGGTAAATTTCTCTTGCCATTTGCGCCTCTTCTGCGCCCCGTCTAGTATTAATTTCGACAAAAAACGAAGATTCATCCCAACGTCTTCTTTCGCGCATGGCACTAGATTTTTTCTGCTGTGCTTCTGCTGTCTGACCGATGACTCTGGGAACCAAAGTTCTGAGGCCATCTTCACTAACATATTGCTTAATTTCCAAGGCGAAAACTTCAACCGGATCCATCTGTTGGTTGAGAAATTCTACTACCCGGCGTAGTTCAGCAGAAATCTCGTCAGCGACAAAAACTAAACGAATTTTACCAGCTTGCAAATTAGTTTTTACCTTCTGCCAAAACTCATCTTCATTTGCATCTTCACCAAGAAAATCTTCAAAGATTTGTTCTGGATCACGGCCCCGATCGCGACAATTAGCTTCAAACAACGCAATAATTGAATCAATCGACCAGTAAACCACCACATTAGCAGCATAGTCGATCGACTGACCTACAACTTTTTGCCGGATATTAGCATTAGGAGTGCGCCTGACATCCACCAAAGTAGGAATCGCATCTTGGTCGAGAAATAAATGATCCAACGACCACTGTACAGGTGTTTCTTCATCACTGGGCGTTGCAACTTCCCGCGAAATTAACAGCCACTTCCGCGCTGTAGCCCGATCGATCTGATCTCCGGCGATCAGGTTAGGATAAGTTACAAGCAAGTCTTGTAACTGATCTTCCGAGTCGTAGGGCTGTTCCATCATTTCCACCAGCCTGTCGTCATCCTGAATCAGATAAATACCTCCAGCCATGCACATCCACCTAGTTAATTTTAGATTTTAGATTTTAGATTTTAGATTTTAGAACAGTTAAGTATTAACTTTTGCAGTACCCTGAGCGTAGTCGAAGGGTCAGTTATCTATTGACTGTTCACTGTTCACTGTTCACTGTTCACTGTTGATCAATTCCCCATGCCCAATTCCCCATGCCCAATTCCCAATTCCCAATTCCCAATTCCCAATTCCCAATTCCCAATGACTAATGACTAATTAAGCCAGTAAATACTCGTTGTGCTGGGCCTGTCATGTAAATCCGCTGGGAGACTTCTGACCATTCGATTTCCAAAACTCCACCGGGGAGTTCAACCGAAGTTGTCCGATCGCACTTACCAGTCAAAACCCCAGCCACCACAGTAGCACAAGCACCAGTCCCACAAGCTAGAGTAATACCTGCGCCTCTTTCCCACACGCGCATTTTTACATAGTCCGATCGCATTACTTGAACAAATTCCGTGTTTGTACGCTGTGGAAACGCTTGATGGTGTTCAAATTGAGGCCCGACAGTTTCTAAAGCAACAGCCGAAACATCCTCCACAAAAGTAATGCAGTGAGGATTACCCATACTGACGCAGGTAACAGACCAAGATTTGTCGGCTACTGCGATCGATACATCTATAACTTTCGCATCCGGTGCCGCCAAAGTCGTCGGAATTTCCGCAGCCAGCAGTCGAGGAACCCCCATATCGACCTTAACCTGACCGTCCGATCGCAATTCAGTGATAATAACACCCGCACCGGTATGAATCCGGTACTCAGTTTGAGATTCAGTCCCACCTTTAGCAACCGGGGATTGAGTTTCCTGCGACTTACTCCCCCCCTTAGCAAGGGGGGGTTGGGGGGGGTGAATTTCCGATCCTTCCAAATCCGCGATAAACTTAGCCAAACAGCGAATCCCATTACCACACATTTCCGGTTCCGAACCATCGGAATTAAAAATCCGCATCGTATAATCAGTAGCATTTTGCCCTGGAAGAGCAAAGATTACACCATCTGCACCGATGCCAAAATGTCGATCGCACAATACCACAGCTTGTTCTGGTGTTACCAAAGGTTCCGACGATTGTCGGTTGTCAACCAGAATAAAATCGTTACCCAGTCCATGATACTTTGTAAACTCGATCGGCATAAAAACAAACCTCTTTTGGTTAAAACTGATTAGATAGCACGATTACCAAATTACCCATTTCCTAGTATGTCTGAATTTGAGACCGGATTGCCCAGCGTTCGCCTAATACAAAGCTACATCAAAGACAAACAACAGATAGAACTAAAACTCATTACCGGGGATTTGTTAGTTGGCAGAGTTTTTTGGCTAGATAATAGCTGCATTTGCCTCCTCGATGCCTCAGAAAAACAAATTCTCGTTTCGCGACCAGCCATCGCTTATATCAAAGCCAACGCTTGAGGGGAATTGGGAATTGGGCATGGGGCATGAGGCATGGGGCATAGGAATCGGTAGCCAATTCCCAATTCCCAATTCCCAATTCCCTAATCACTAAACAGCTTTTCGCTGACTTGCACACTGACGAAAGGCAAATTCACAACAGGTGGCTGAACCACAGGTGCAGCAGTCCGCTGCATTAAACCGATTTCATAGAAGCCACCGCATAGTAACAAACGATCGCCCTCTTGCAAATCCGTGCTTCCCTCTGGCCAGCGAGTAAACTTCCCTTCTCGCCGGATAGCCCGTACCTCCACCGCGTACTGAGTCAGCAACTCCACCTCCGAGAGTTTTTGACCAACCCAAGGACTGTTTTCTGGCAATCTCAGCCACTGACAAGAACTGTCGCCTTCGGGCACAGCAACTTCCCCCTTCGCCAGCAACTCAAAACTCACAAGTTCTTCCGGTTCGCCGACTACCAAAATGCGATCGCCAGACTCCAAAGCCGTCTTACCATTGGGATAGTCAATTTCTTCGCCCTCTTGACGGACAATCGCCATCACACTGACCCCTGTCAACTGTCGCAAGTTAGTTTCTTCCAGAGTCATGCTAGCGATAGGAGAACCCTCCGGTAGGTTGTACCACTCGCTATTCATATCCTGAACAGCCACTTGTAAATCCCGCGAAATAGCAGCATTTTCTCGCGCCGGCCGCAATTCCAGATAGCGACTGCTGCGAATTTGCTGAACTTCCCGTCCAATGGCAATAGCTGACAAACCCATACCCGCCAACAAGTGGGCAGAAAGTTCTAAACTAGCCTCAAACTCCGGCTGTACAACTTCCCAAGCCCCCAGTTGATAAAGCAATTCGATATCTTTATCTTGGTTCGCCCGCACAATAATATCTAAATCTGGGACTAATTCTAAAGCTCGTTTCAGACACAAACGAGTGCTCATCGGATCTGGAAGCGTCACCGCCATTGCTTTTGCCCGTTCCACACCCGCAGCTTCCAATACGTGCAAGCTAGCAGCATTACCATAAACGTAAGGAATTCCCTGCACTCTACACTCTTGAATTCTGCTTTCCGATTCATCAATTACCACAACTGCACAATTGCGACTTAGCAACATTTTGACTAAATTTCTACCGACTCGCCCGTAGCCACAAACCACAATATGATTTTGATCTGGCAAAGTTTCAGCTATTGCCACAGGTTGAGATGTTGTGTCAAAATAGCGCCGCAAAGGCCCGAAGTTTTCCGCCCACTTCAATAACTGTGGCACACTTCTTAATACAAATGGTGTCAACACTAGGGTAACTGCTGTCGTTCCCAAAATTAATAGATAAACATTTCGCGAAACCAGTCCCAATGCTTGGCCGGAACTGGCGAGAACAAAGGAGAATTCTCCAATTTGAGCTAAGCCCAAACCTGCGATTAATGCTGTTTTTAGTGGATAGCCGAACAATCGGACGATCGGGGTTATGATCAAAAACTTACCGACAAATACTAAAAATACCAGTCCCAGGATTAATTCTAGATGGTTCCACAGAAACAACGGGTCAATTAACATTCCGATGGTGACAAAAAATAGGGATGCAAAAATATCTCGCAAAGGCTCTACATAAGTTAGAGTTTGGTCAGCATATTCCACCTCAGAAATCATCAAACCCGCCACAAATGCTCCCATCTCGATCGAGAAACCCAAATATTCAGTCAGCAGCGCAATCCCCAAAGCCAAAACCACAACTCCCAGCAAAAACAGTTCCCGACTCTCTGTTCTAGCCAAGTAGCGCAGCAAACGAGGAATCACCCAAATGCCCGCAACTACAGCACCCGCAGCAAATAAACTAATTCGCAGCAGCGCAAAGGCTACTGTGATCCCAATGGTTTCTATGGGCTGGTTGAGGGCGGGCAAAACGGCCAGCATTAGTCCCAATGCTAAATCTTGAACTACCAATATTCCCAGCATCACTTGACCGTGGGAAGTACCAGCTTCATTGCGTTCCATCAAGCACTTCAGTACCACTGCTGTGGAGGAGAGTGACAGAATTGCTCCCAGAAACACGCCTTGGGCTGGTGATTCTACCCAGCCTACAGCTAAGGAGGTGAAAGTAGTAATCGCGATCGTCAGGACAATTTGCAAACTCCCGCCACCCAGACTAATGGCTTTAACTTTCTGGAGTTCGGCGAAAGAAAATTCCACTCCTAGGGCAAATAACAGAAAAGCAACACCGAATTCAGCCAGCGTGTCTACCTGAATTAATTGTTTAATCAGCCCCAAACCTGCGGGCCCAACTACCATCCCTCCCAGGAGATAGCCCAGAATTACCGGCTGTCGCAACAGCGAGGCAAACAGTCCTCCTGCTGCGGCAGCAGCGAGAACTAGAACTAAGTCAACGATCAGTCGGAAGTCTTCTTGCACAACTTATATGAAAAAAGTGTAAAGTTATATTATAGTGTTTATAGTGGTGACTATGTTGAAGGAGTTGAGTATGCTTTTGATGCTGGGTAAAATACATTCTTTGATTCATGTATAGTGACATTAACTATGGTCTTTACAGGCTATATATTGTACTTTTTCATTAAAAAAGCATTGACATTTTGTGTGAGTAAAAATACAGTAAAAAACAGTTATCCCTCAAAACAGGTTGAGCTGTATTTTTAATAAAAATATCTGCCCTCTCAAAATTAAAGATACTTAACTATGGTCGCGACTGTAAATCAAGCCAACTGCGGGCAAAATGTCAAAACAATTTTGGCGGCTATTAGATGGTGGCGAGGGTTGAAGGCAAACGGACTCACTATGAGTGTGAGTGGGGGAATTTTTGCCAGCATTCTGAGTCTGGTATCGCCTGTGCAAGCTTTGCAGGTGCAGGTGACACCAACAAATCCTGAATTGGGAGATACGCTGTCAGTAATGATTCAGGTAGATGGTAGCGGTGAAACTCCAACGGTTTCTGTACAGCAAAAAAAATACCCAGCGTTTCCAATGGGGAACAACCGCTTTCGGGCTCTGCTACCGACAACCCCGCTAGAAAAACCTGGTACTCGCCTTCTGCAAGTTACTGGTGATGGACAAGTACAGAATTTGAGTGTACAAGTCCGATCGCGCAATTTTCCCACTCAATCAATCACGCTACCACCAGGGAAAGATAATGTGGGTAGTGATGCGGAGTTCGATCGCGTAGACGCATTTAAAGCACTGGTAACACCCCAAAAGTTTTGGAATGGCCCCCTTTTACGACCCAACTCCGGCGAAATTACCACCATTTACGGCGTGCGACGATACTATAATGGGGTGTTTGCCCAAGATTACTACCACCGTGGCGTTGATTACGCCGGT
The DNA here is from genome assembly GCF_021648855.1 of Tychonema litorale BBK16. Classification (GTDB taxonomy): domain Bacteria; phylum Cyanobacteriota; class Cyanobacteriia; order Cyanobacteriales; family Microcoleaceae; genus Microcoleus. The sequence goes on from NZ_JAKJHX010000012.1 coordinate 12,260, forward strand.
GCTTACGGTTCCCCTGTCATCGCACCGGCTGCTGGTCGAGTCTCTCTCGTCGGACGGGAATCCCAAGGGTTTAAAATTCACGGTAATGTCGTTGGTATCGACCACGGTCAAGGAGTAGCAAGTATTTTGATGCACTTGAGCCGGATTGATGTCAAGGAGGGGGATTTAGTTCAAGCTGGTCAAGTAATTGGGGCTCTGGGATCGACGGGGGCTTCGACAGGCCCTCACCTGCACTGGGGACTTTATGTGAATGGGCAGTCGGTAGATCCAGTACCTTGGAGAATTCAGGGAATTGAGTAGTATTTTGAGGAATTTTGACGAATTTATTCGTCAATTATGGGGTAAGTTTGTGGCTGGGGCGTGCAGATAACTGATATTAGTTGTCGCTATTGAGTTAGGATGGGCGTTAAAATTCTTAACTCCAATTTCCAAACTCCAATCTCAAGACGCTAGCAATCGTGTCTTCAAAAAAACTCTATTAATGATGCCGTTGAGTGGGAAGTATATATGAGTATTGAAAAAATTGTTGAACAAGCTTTGCAAGACGGCTATTTAACGCCGTCTATGGAAGCTGAGGTGGGGCGAATCTGTAATACGGCTTCAGAATTGTCGATCGAAGAGTATATGGCTCTAGATCGCCTGATGGGAGCTTTATTGACTGGGGAAGTTGTGGTTTTGCCCCGCAAACAGTTTATCAACGTGATGGAAGAGTTGGTTCTTAGCGATGCGATCGCCAGGGTTGCAGAGATTGAGGCTACTAGCGATCAGAGCCTGGACGTGGGAGATATTGCGGCTTATGCTCTAAATAGACTGCCCCCTCTCTACGCTACGACTGAGGAAGGAGCTCACTTTCAAAGGGCTAGGGCGAAAGAGCAACTTTATGATTTGATTGCCAAAGAAGTCAAAGCTGCGATCGACCGAAACCTGGATAGACCAGATCCGGTCAACCCGACTGCTTTGGGTAAGCCGTCTTCTGGAACCGAAGTTCTCTCGAATTTAAGCAATTGGTTGCAAGCTAACGCCGCTAATTTTGAGCAACACCCTTAGTCAAAAAAACCTACAGATATCTTGCAGATAGGTAGGGACACGGCAATGCCGTGTCCCTACTAATTTTGAGCAACATCCAACCTCAAGTAATTAATTCGTACTTTCAGTGGAGTCTACCGCAGAGCTAGCACTAGCTTGATTAGCTAGATCGCGCTTTTCGCGTTTTTTCCGTTCCGCTTGGATCACATCTTCGAGCACGATTCGTGCTTGAGCCATTTTTTCCAAGTTACTGCGGTACAAGTCCAAATCTTTGCTAACTTTGTCTTCCGGTAGATGCAATGCTGCACTTACTGTTTTGAGCGTGTTGTTTAGCGTTTCTTGGTCTTTTACCAAACTGGGGTCAGCTTTTTCTAACAGGGAGAATAAGCCGATCGCAAATAAGCGACTGTACTTGAATTGAGGGTTATTGGCGATCGCCTCTAAAGACCCTTGCAAATCTCCTGTATCATCAAAACTGGTCGAGCGATCGAGCCACGACAGCAACTCCGTACCGGAAAGTCTGTCCGCCAAAGCTTCCAATCTGTGGGCATCTTGCTTATAGCGATCGGGGTCACTTTCTATGGATTTGCACAAACCATTAAAAATCGAATCCTGGTCTTTTTCTGGGAGGTATCCCAACATGAATCGATTGAATGCTGTCACCACACCTAAAGCATAGACAGAGTCGTATTGAAAATCGGCATTCGCCGAAAGCAAGTGCATTTCTACCATCAACTCTTCTACCACTCGTCGGTAAATTGAGTTGATCGGCCGAGTATGAATCGTATAGAAACTTCGCTTAGTATCTGAAACAGTACGGTTCTTGTTCACTGAGTCTTATATGTAAATAATTTTGCCGTAGCGATTGTGCTGGGCGGCATGATTGACACTCCCCATTTTCTTAGGGACTTTTGTACAATTATATCTTAGCTGGAATCGTTAACAAACTTAATATTATGATTAGATCAAATTGACATTTGCATTGCACAATCAAGTTTTATTGTCAAGCTACAAGGTCTAATATGTGTATCGCGATCGGTATCAAGCAATTTTATCCCCAGACACTTGATTAATCTGCGGAAGCAAATATTCAATCCAAAATCTCAAACCTCAAATCCCATGACACTCTCTCCAGAATTAATCGCTTTAGCCCAGTACATGGCAGGCGATTTTGACAACCGCGAACAAGCACTTGCCGAGCCGGTATGGTACGTGCATCTTCGCTTTTGGCAAAGACCACTGCCCGTTTCTCTATTTTCAGAACCCAGCATCGCCCTGTTTGCAGAACAAGCCAACATTCTCGAATTAGACAAACCATACCGTCCCCGCATCGTGCAACTGAGGCAATCACAGACAGCGCCGGGACTTCTAGAAGCTCAGTATTATATGTTCAAGGATATTGAAGCCGTCAAAGGAGCAGGTCGCAACCCCGACTTGCTCTTAAAGCTAAATCGGGAGCAAATCCAACTCCTTCCAGGCTGCACCCTGTCGGTGGCGGTGCAAAACCTAGACCCCAACCGCTATCGGTTTCGGGCATCATTGCCCGTGGGTACTCCATGCTGCTTTACCTACGGAGGTCAAAATTTCCAAGTAGACTTGGGATTTGAAGCAGCGGCCGAAGAATTTTTCAGCTATGACAAGGGAATAGACCCCAAAACAGGCAAGGCTATTTGGGGAGCTCTAATGGGCCCTTTTAGATTTGTCAAGCGTCAGGATTTCGCTTCTGAGATATGGATTTGAAGGAAGAAGGGTATACACCGCATATCGGTCAATCCGCGTAGGGACACGGCATTGCCATGTCCCTACTGCTGTATTCCTGGGAGTCTGGGACTCTCAATCTTCAGATTCCCTTACACCGCAGACGATGCAAGATGTCCTCAACTGGCGCGAGGAACTCCCTCCAAAGCTTCTTCTTCAGTCTCAAAAATTTCAAACACAGAATCCATCATGGTGACTTCAAACACCAGTTTGGCTTCTGGATGAACATTGCAAATCCGAAAACTCCCCTTGACTTTATCTGCATCTCTCATACCTGCCACAAGTGAGGTCAGTCCAGAACTATCAATAAAGTTAACCTGACCAAGATTCACTACGACATGACGGCTAAGTTTGGAAATACACTCTTGCAACTTGAGGCGGAATTGCCAAGCTGTTGTGATGTCCAGCCGTCCAGTCGGTGCTAAGACGATAACTGTTGTACCGTCTTGAAGCGTGTGGGTTTTTTGATCAATATGAATCACTGACCCTTCCCTCAAAATATTATCTATCGCGGTGGTTACTTTTCCAGTAGTTTAACTCAGGTCGGTAACTACAGAGGCATCTAATTTGCCCAATCTTGTGGTTTTAAGAATTTCGAGTACAGTTCAGCTTCTGGAGAGTTGGGTTCTGGCTCAAAACAGTATTCCCAGCGTACCAAAGGCGGCAGGGACATCAGAATCGATTCTGTACGTCCATTTGTCTGCAAACCAAAAGTTGTGCCCCGATCGTACACTAAGTTAAATTCGACATAGCGACCGCGACGGTAAAGTTGGAAATTACGTTCACGTTCGCCGTATTCTGTCGATCGACGTTTTTCAATAATTGGCACATAGGCCGGTAAAAATGCCTTACCACATTCTTGCACAAAAGCAAACACCGAATCCCAACTGCGATCTTCCGGCTTCCCGATTTCATTACTATACGCAGCAGCCTTCCCTTTGACATTCTGGTCACGATAAAGCGGGCCTTTACCATTTTGGTAGTCAAAAAAGATGCCACCGACACCGCGAGTTTCTTGGCGGTGAGGCAAGTAGAAATATTCATCGCACCAGAGTTTAAAAGCCGGATAATATCCAGGATGGTGCTTATCGCAAGCTGTTTTCAGAGTGTTGTGAAAATGAGTAGCATCCTCAGCAAAGGGGTAATAGGGAGTCAAATCGATACCACCGCCAAACCACCAAATGGGGCCAGCTTCAAAATAGCGATAATTCAGGTGAACCGTCGGCAAATAGGGATTGCGAGGGTGCAGCACTATCGAAATACCAGTGGCATAAAAATCGTGACCCGCCGCTTCTGGGTGCTTGGTCAAAATCAAAGCAGGCAAACTTTCGCCCCACACTTGGGAAAAATTCACCCCACCCTGTTCAAACACATCCCCTTCGCGCATGACGCGAGAACGTCCACCGCCACCTTCGGAACGTTCCCAAGCATCCTCTTTAAATTTCCCGCTGCCATCTAGTTGTTCTAGGCCTTGACAAATTTCATCTTGTAAGCCTTTCATAAATTGACTGACTTTAGCTCTAGAGTCAGTCGGTGGCAAAAACGGGGAAGTCGCTGTTTTAAGTGTTGTAGAAACTGTCATCCGATTTTAGATTTTAGATTTTAGATTGGAGAATTGAAGAATTGCGACCACGGCTCAATTCGGAGATTTTGACCAAATTGCTTTCAGTCGTAGAAATTCTTAGCCATCGGATATGAGTTTGAGATGTACGATAGTGCCCAAATCCTGTCGGCACTGTAATTATGCCACCCCAAAGTCTGAAAAAGATCTCTATGAAGTTACATTAAAAAATAGCAATAAAAATATACTGAAAGATTGATCGCATATTACAGACCAAATTGCAGAGCTATGGTGGAGAACACAATGCCCAATACACTCGATGTTAGTTCAGTCCTAGAAATCCTGCGACCCGTCCAAGACCCCGAACTACAAAAGAGTTTGGTCGAATTGAACATGATCCGCAACATCAAAATCGACGGCGGAGTCGTCAGCTTCACCTTAGTGCTGACCACGCCAGCTTGTCCGCTGCGAGAATTTATTGTCGATGATTGCAAAAGAGCGGTCAAACAGTTGCCAGGAGTCGAAACAGTGGCTGTGGAGGTGACAGCAGAAACACCGCAGCAGAAAGGAATGGTCGATCGCCAAGGCATAGAAGGCGTTAAAAATATTATCGCAATTTCCAGCGGCAAAGGTGGTGTCGGCAAAAGTACAGTGGCGGTAAACGTGGCTGTAGCCCTGGCTCAAACCGGCGCTAAGGTGGGTTTACTGGATGCCGATATCTATGGGCCCAACGACCCGACGATGTTGGGGCTAGCGGACGCTAAAGTCATGGTTAAGGACGGCAAAAGCGGGGAAAGTCTGGAACCAGCTTTCAATTACGGTGTCAAATTGGTATCGATGGCATTTTTAATTGAGAAAGACCAGCCTGTAATTTGGCGAGGCCCAATGTTGAACGGAATCATCCGGCAGTTTCTCTACCAAGTGAATTGGGGCGATTTGGACTATCTGATTGTGGATATGCCTCCGGGTACTGGAGACGCGCAGTTGACTATGGCGCAGGCGGTGCCGATGGCCGGTGTGGTGATTGTGACGACTCCGCAGACTGTCTCGCTGTTGGATTCCCGCAAAGGGTTGAAGATGTTCCAGCAGTTGGGTGTGTCGGTGTTGGGAATTGTGGAAAATATGAGCTATTTTGTGCCACCGGATATGCCGGATAAGCAATACGATATTTTCGGTTCTGGTGGTGGGGAAAGGACGGCTGCGGAGTTGGGAGTGCCACTGTTAGGGCGGATTCCGCTGGAAATTCCGTTGCGGGAAGGTGGCGATTCGGGTGTACCGATTGTGGTGGGACAACCGGGTTGTGCTTCGGCGAGGGAGTTGCGCGCGATCGCGGGTAGGATTGCGGGTAAAGTTTCTGTAGCAGCTTTAGCCTAAATTACATCGGAATTAACATGACCCGGAATGAGGAGACGGCAGTGCCGTGTCCCTACAGATGATTTTGGGGTAGCCGTGTCCTCATTCACATGACCCGAAATCAGGAGACGGCAATGCCGTGTCCCTACCTGATGATTTCGGGGTAGGGACACGGCATTGCCATCTCCGAACTCGATCGCCAAAAAACGATAAGCTATAGACAGCAAACACAACATTCAAAAAATTATGATTTTTCCAGGTTCAGCAGTTCGAGTTAAAGATACCACCGAGATTTACTACGGCTTTCAAGGACTTGTTCAGCGAGTCACCGACGGAAAAGTCGCGGTACTATTTGAAGGTGGCAATTGGGACAAACTGATTTCATTTCGGCTGTCGCAATTAGAACTTGTGGATGCTACCGCAGGCCGAATTAAATAATCATCGGGAATTGGGCATGGGGCATGGGGCATCGGGAATTGGGCATTGTTGAGTGTTGACTGTTAACCAACAACAAATAACCAATAACCAATAACCAACAACAACTCACAAAATTCCAATTCCCAATTTCCCAATTCCCAATTCCCAATTCCCAATTCCCAATATGCGTATAAACCTCCCCCAATTTCCAGAGAAAGAGCGTCTGAACGACCATATTGGCGAAATTATTGAAACTACAACTACAGAATTTCTAGCCCAATGTTTAGATCCAGAAGACCTGAGTTTTCCGGCGATGCCACCTTTCGGGAGTTGGGTGAAAGCAACAGATGAACAGTCAGGAAATCTGGTGATAGCAGTAGTTTACCATGCGACAACTAGCCCGATCGACACAGTGCACAGAGCGCGGGCATTGGGGATGTCGCTACAAGAGTTGCGGGAGGAACAACCCCAGATTTTTGCGATGTTAAAGACCGAGTTTCGATCGGCAATTGTGGGTTTTGAAACTGCTGGTGAAAGCTTGAACGGTTTTGCGCCACAACGGGGAACTATTTATCAGTATATTCCGCCACGGCCGCCACAAATTCACCAGGCGGTGTATCGGTGTGAACCGGATGAGGTGATTAATTTTAGTGTTCAGTTGGATTTTTTGAGGACTTTGCTGGGGGTGGCGAATGCGCCGGTGGAGGCGCTGACGGCGGCGGCGATTCGGGAGATTTATCAGTTGCGAAAGCGCGATCGATCTTGGTTGGTGGAAGCGGGGAGGAGTTTGAGTGTTTTGTTGAAGGATGATTACGATCGGTTGCGGGTGATTTTGAGTCAGATTCATCCTTAATCATCGCCATTACTCCAACCATGCGTCTAAGTCTAAGCAACCGTCAGCTTAGGAGTCACAAGCTCAAAAACCAGCAGGATCGCGGTAACTGAGTGTGATCGCTAACAGAGATCGCTCAAACGTTAGCCGTTGGGTGAGTGAAGAGCGAGATCCGTCTGCCGAGGCGGTATTTGCGATTAAGCAAGCGTTGCAGACATTCAATCGGGAAGCGGCTAATGAATTCGTTAGGTTGTACCTGGGAAATGGCGAGGAAAATGGTTAAGTTCTGAATAAATTTATTGAGGCAGTTGTCAGATTATGGTGACAGTATCAATCAAAGATGAATATGTTGAAGTATTGAGTGCTTTGGGTGATTTGCAGGCGGCTATGGATTTGGCAATCCAACGCTATACCATCGAGCAGATTACCGCAAAAGTTGCTGAACTTCGACAAAGAAATGCTCAGTATCAAGCTAAATATGGGATGGATTATCTCACTTTTAACCAGCGACTTTCTGAAGATGAAGTTTTTATCGTCAATCTAGAATCGAAGGTTAGTAATTTGTGGGAGATTGACTTGGCAGATTGGGAATTTTGCTATAAGGGGATAGGAGATTGGACGCGAAAATTACAGAATATTTTGCTGATGTAATTGCCCTTGCTCAAGCTACTTTTGAAGGGGTAAAGTACGTTAATGATGTGACACCATTAAGGGCTATTTTGCGGCTAGAGGCTAAATATGGGATTTATCGGGTGTTGATTACAGAATTGTTTAGCGATGAAGTACGAAAATATCGGTATTATGTTTTAGAGGGCGATCGCGTAGAAGCTGGTTTTGACAATAGCCCTGACCCCCGTGCTATTCGGCTCAAGTATGGTAGGATTGGGGCAGAATATGCGGGTGAAAATGTTCCTCACTTGCATTTAGAAAATAAAAGGGAGTTAGTGTTAACGGAAGAGATGACATTTGCTGATTTTGTGGATTGGTTGAAAACAAATATTTCAAATTGAAGGTAATCACTAGGCAATTATTTATGAACCCCCAATCTGGAACCAAATCACCCTTGGATCGTAAACCGCAAATTACCCTAACAGAACTCCATCAAAAAATTGATGCTGGAGTTAAAATTGCTATTGCTAAAGCCATAGAAAAACACCGCAAATTAGGGGAATCAATTAGCATTTGGCAAGATGGCAAAGTAATTACTTTAACTGCCGATCAAATTCCTCCACTGAAATTAGATAATGATAGTTAATCCTTATTTTGCCATCAAATGAGGAACAGATATTGTAGTCAAAAAATTTGGACAATTATTTAGGATTCGGCTACTTTTTCTGGTACTCGCCTATATTTGCCATCTAAACGTTCCTGTCGCTGACGGCGGTTGTCAGCTTCTAACATTGCCAGCACTTCATCTAATTTTAGCGTCCAAGCATCAAGCAGGCGACAAGATTCTCGCATCCTAGCAACATTTTGTTGTCTTGTCTCTAAATCCGGTATTCTTGGCTGTTGAGTCATGGCAGATTCCAACTCCTTTTGATTTCTTGAATACTAGCTTCGGAGGCATCAGCGATTGCCTCTCCCTGGTCTATTGTCCTATACAAAAAGTCTAGCACATCGGCCGTTGCTGCTGGTTGAGATTCTGCCACCTGTTGCAAGATTCTGTGCAAGCGGTTGTAGGGAATTCTCAGGCGTTCCTTAACATTATCAATCGCTTCTAACTCAGGCATTGTTTCCTGGGTTTCGCCAAATTGCTGTAAGAGGGAATATTCTGCTGCTGTTGCTATATCTAGAAGTGCGGCTAACCGCTGTTGTAATCTGAAAATAGTGCTGATAGTTTGGTCGGGTAATTTTGCCATGAATTTGAATTTGGAGTGACAAATTATCAGTATAATAGCACTTCAGGATCGCCAATCAGTCGGTCATCATTTATTTAAACCAAGAAATCATATGTGGGTAGAAATAACAACGCTAAATCAGATTCCTGAATCGGATATTCTAAGGGCTAAAGTTGAGGGCATTTCGCTAATTTTGAACCGTCAAGGTAGGAATGTGACTTGTTACCGCAATGCTTGCACTCATTTGGAATATCCGATTGATATGGGTAAGGTAAGTGACGGTATCATTACCTGTCCGTTTCACAAATTTCGGTACAAGTTAGATACGGGTAAATGTTTGAATGCACCCGATTCTCTGGAATCTTATCCGGTGAAGATTGAAGGCGATCGCGTTTTTGTAGAAATAGATTAATCAGGGTTTACGCACTCCGACAAAGAAACCGGGTTTTTCACGAAATAGTTCGTTACACACCCTAAATTGGGTGAAAAACCCGGTTTCTGAGCCCATGCGTTACACCATTTTTTCGCGCCGCTGACGGAGGAAAATCGCCAAAAGCCCGATCGCGCCAACCCCCAAAAGCAGCCATTCCGCCGGTTCAGGAACCCCAGAAACATTCAGAGGATTTCCCGGTTTAGTCAACTCCTCCTTACCAGATTCCACCTCGCGTTCAAATCGATCTTTCTTCGCTTCAGCTTGTTTTAGCTGCTGCCTTTGGGCATCATTAACTAACACAATCATCGAAGAATAGGGCGTCACCACTTTAAAGGATTTTGCGATTGAGTGCATCGCATCTAATTGACTTAATTGATTGGAACTTTTCTCTTTGCTAAGCGCCATAATTAACTGTCGCGCAGCTATAGGTTTAAAACCTTCATTTTTGTCATCTTTTAACTCTGTAGCAGCCACAGATTGCAGAGCTTTTTCCGATTTCGGCTTTTTGACATAACTCCAAGCATAGCCATCAACCACGCTAACTATAGAATTGCCCGATGCTGCTGTCGTCGCCACTCGCTGCATCGCCTCTTTAATATCTGTCGCAACCCCGCCACCGCTATCTTGAATCACCTTTAAGGTAGCGTCGTCATAACCTGGTGGCAAACCCCCCAAATGCACTGTCCACAGGGGTGAGGGCATGGAAAGGGTGTTTTTGCGATCGTCTGATAATTCGTAACTATGGCGATCGCTCACCAGAAATACACTATCATAAGTGCGATCGGCGCGCAACTGTGCAAACTGTTGCAATATATCCTTCAATTGGAGCGTACCATAAAACGTTAACTTTCCCACATCAAAACTGCGTAAATCTTTCACCAACTTCGGTGGCATCCCCGCAGCACTAGCCACATACAAATCCACAGTATTTCCTGCTAAAACATTCCCTTTCAACCATTGAAAACTCTCTTTTATATCCTTACTTTCCGTCGCCATACTGCGAGAAGTATCCAGCACAACAGCAAACTTTTTGCCTTGTGGCAATAAGTAACTTGCATCAACCAACGGCTTAGCCGAAATGGTATTTTCTCCCGGCAAAGTTGCGAGACGTGGTATTATTTGTGGCGGTGCAACTGCGTTCACAAATGCTGGAAGCCAAATTTCTTTAGCCTCTTTGCTGCTGTATTTTACCTGTTTCCCTGCAATAGTGCGGCGAGTATTTTTGTCCCAAAAAATGTTGCGTTTCTCAGCTAAATTCGGCATAGCCCAACCCTGTGCTTGTCGCATGACTTTGTAAGTCATCCACAGGTGCATTTCTTTTGGCCCATCCGTTTGTGTTGTGAATTCTCGTTTAGCAGGGATTGGAAAAGCCCGCAAGCGATATTGTTTAGGGCCAATTTGTTCTAGCAAAGCCGGATCTACATTTTCTCTCACTTGCTGATTGTAGACTTGCTGTGCGGCACCTCTGGGCGATACGGTAAATGCAAAACGTTTTTTCAAATCCCCAGTATCTCCCAGCCAAATCCCTGTAACGGCAGCACTTTCTGGTAACGAGAAGTAATAGAATACTTCTTGTAAGTTCGGCGTTTGATTTTTGTAAACTTCGTAGAGTTGAACATCAGCCCAATCGCCATTTTCTGTGACTGTCACTGCTTGGGATTCTAGCCATACTTTTTCCTGATTGACATTCAGCAAACCTGCTTTAGCTTCTTCCCGGTTCGAGGTTGACTGTACCGCGTATTGTACTGCTTCTCGATCGCCTTTTTGCAATTCCGTGTCAAAAAATTCACCGTAGAGTTTTTCGGCTTTTTTAGTATCCGCGCTAGAACCTTGATACAAAAACGAAGACATTAAGAAATTATAGCTGTTCTGCACAGTCTTAGCCGCAGCTTCATTCAAATTCAAAGTATTTTTGTACATCTCAGAAATGTGGTTATTTTCTTCCACCGTGCTGAGGTAGCGGTAAGGATGCAAATAAGCGTTGACTAAGCCCGATCGCACTATATCAGATTTCGCTAACAAAGTTTGCCGGCTGCTCTCATCTTTGGGCGGAGTCGCCAGCATTTTCAGTGCTTGAATTTGCGGCTGTTGCTGCAAAGCTGCAAAAATAGCCACCCAAGCTGCGATGACTCCTAAGCTTCCGATCATCGCCTGGTTTTTTCCATACTGGGAAGCAAAACTGCGAAATATTTTGCGCCCTGATTGGATATAAAGAAAGCCGTAAAGCGAAGGCATTACCACGAATAAGCTGGAGGTGAAACCAAACATGATTAGAGATAATGGCAGCCACCAAATGATCGAGAATGAACTGTATTGCAAAGACTCGATCAGTGGTTTTACCCAAGCAAAGCTAAAAAATCCAACGATAGTGACAATTGCGACAGGTAAAGCGTAAAACATCAGTAATGTTGCCGCCCAAGCACCAACCACTAGCATCAGACTGTGAAATGCTAATTGGATCGATGCAGTGTTTTTCTGTCCAATTAACCTAGTTAAGAAAAACTGCTTTTGCTGGGATTTTTCTGGGACTAATTCAGATTCGCTATTTTCTATTTTTCCCAGATATCCGTACAGGATTTCAACTAAAAATGCTCCTATACATAAAGCTATGGTAGCGATGATTTGAGAACTCGCTGGAGTAAGTTGCCGCAGTAGGAATAAGCGGATTAAGCAGAGCAAAAATAGCGGTGCTTCAACTCCGTAAAACAGACGCATTAGCTGCAATGGCTGCTTCCTAAAATACCTGGCTCCGATTATGGTAGACACTGTAGGTACTGCGATAAGTGCTGTTAGGGTTAAGGCAAATTCCAGGGGGATAATTCCATCAATGGTGGCTTGAAATAATGGTATTGCCAGATAGGGTAAAATTCCGAGATAGACAATTGATAGAAATGTGAGATTCCATAGCCAAAAGATTGACTGAAATATGATATTTAGTGCAAGTTTAAATCTTTTCATTGTTTCATCCTTTTAAGCTAAGATTGACTGCATTATGGATAGAGGTAACGAAGTCTTGTATTTCAGAACTTTCGGGGTTTAAAGAACTGTCAAAGAGAATAGAAACTAGCACCCAAGTTTGATTTTTATGACGAATATCGCTGCTGATGCGTGACAAGAAGTTATCTGTTGTTCCCTGGGTGGATTGAAGCCAGTAGGTAGCGGATAATTGGTTGTTTTTGAGAGATAGCCAGCGGGCTAATATATCTGATGTTAGCTGTTTTCTTTCGATGCGATTGACTGGAATGCCACTCACAATAAAACATAACTCTGGTGCGTGATATGTCTGCCAAGATGTGCTAGCGACTGTGAGCATGGAACCGCGCAAATTACCTGAGACAAATCTGATTTTTTCTGTCTTTGTTCCGGGGTAATTACCAAAGAATGTCTGTTCGCTGGGGTTGAGTGCGATCGACTCGGATACAATTTGTGGTGGGATGTTCATGGGCGCGATCGCCACTTTCGCACTTTCTACATGATACAATTGAGAAATAATCGCCAAAACCCCGACTACTGCAATTACTCCTAGTTTTGCAAAAGGCTGATTGATGAATATTTCTGAGTTGTCTTCTGCTCCAAGGTTACTTGCTGGGAATTCTGAAAATTTAGGGATTTTCTGCAACATCAACCAAGTTAAAAAACAAGTAGATACTAATCCCACAATTCCCAAAGGTACGTGCAGAATTTCAGCATACATTGGCTGTTGGAAAACTTGGGCAACTAACACTAGCACTGCAACCCGCGCCGCATTAGCAGAAACTAACATTAAAAAGTTGGCGACGCATAATGCCAGCCATTTTAAACCCAATTTGCGACTTTCGATCCAAGTCGCAGCCAATAAAAAAAGTGTCCCAACAAATAGGGTTTTGATGCCGCTACAAGGTACGTCAACGTGGGCAATGCCATTTTCCAAGACGATGATATCGTAGGAAGAAATAGCCCCAATTTGTAAAACAGATAATAATTGTTCTACGACTTGAGCAGTTAGCACTCGTGCTGGTAAACCTAAACCGCTATTTAACTGACTGTTGAATGGTAAAATACAAGCCAATAAGCCTGCAACTGGCAAGTTTTTTTGCCAAAAGTAGGCATCACAGAACAAGCCATATAATCCGTAAGTTCCTAGGATAAACAGCAGTACGGTGATATGTTTGATATCAATTATGCACTGAAGCGCGATCGAGCAAATACCCGCACTCAGCATCAGCAGCACCGGATAGCGCCTCACAATCAATTTTGGGATCGATCGGTGCGATCGCCCAGAACTCCCAATCGATCGCACTACCAATGCTACAATCAGTAAACTAATTAGTATCTTGTACAGAGTGGGTATCTCGACAAACGAGGATAACAGCCACTTAACTGCCTCCAGGTTGGCGAAAAACCAAGTGAGTGGGAGCAAAAAAGGAGCTAGCCCAACCAAATTAACCGCCCTATGGGGACTGACAGAATCTGAGATACCAGAATCAGGAATTTTGGTGCGCTGCATGATACCGCTTGACATTCAGGTTGCTGACATCTTAGCTCAGCAAAATTGGTAATGCCTAGAGCTGTAATTTAAGTTTTGTCAAGCTCCTGTCTTTTATACTGTGAAGCTAGGGTTATAATAATTTTAAGGGAGATAAAGGGGAGATCAAAATGAGCGAAAAAAGCCCAGGATATAAAATTCTTAGTGACAACCGACTAGCGCGACATCTCTATGAAATTACAGACACATATCAAGTCGGAGTCGAGTTGAAGGGAACGGAAGTCAAATCGATTCGGGAAGGAAAAGCCAACTTGCGGGACGGATACGCCTTAGTTCGGAGTGGTGAATTGTGGCTAATTAATGTGCATATTTCCCCTTGGAGAAGTGCTAGCAATTATTTTAATCACGAGCCACGTCGCACCCGCAAGTTGCTGATGCACAAGCAGGAAATTCGTAAATTAATCGGCAAAGTGGAAGAAAAAGGCTTGACTTTAGTACCTTTGAAGATGTACTTAAAAGGCGGCTGGGTAAAACTGGATATCGGTTTAGGGAAAGGGAAGAAACTCTATGACAAGCGCGAAGATATGAAAAAACGTGATGATAACCGGGATATGGAACGGGCGATGAAGCAGTTTTAATGATACAAGCTATTATCCGGATAGCGGGTGAGAGCCAATGAAGTATTGATTTATGGTCAAATACATATACGTGGTGCAAACATTACGGAATGTCATAAATTAAATTTTTCTCAACTCTGAAGCTAAAATATGCTAAACATGAAACCATTAGCTAATGCTCCTAATACTGGAAAACAGCCACCTCAAAAGCCTCATAACTCAAAATGGGCTGCATTACTGTTGATGCTGGCGGTAGGGTTTGGTGGTTGGCAAATAGGATTACCGGAACTCGCATCGCTTTTTAATAATAGGGGTTTTGAAAACTACAAGGCGAATAAATTGGCGGAAACTCAAGAATCCTATCAATTAGCCCTCTCTCTAGATTCCAAAAACCGAACTGCTCTTTATAATTTAGGATGGCTTTGCGAAGAGGTACAGGATTTGGCTTGTGCGCGAGGAAAATATCGGGAGGCGGCCAAACTTGGTCTCCCTGCTGCTTACAGCAACTTGGCAAGGTTATATATTCTTCACGATAAAAACTATCCTGCTGCTGTTCATTTGCTGTTGCAAGGTTTAAAATTAGCTAAGGACGATCCAGTAAAGTATTCTTTGTTTAAAAATTTGGGTTGGGCTCGTCTGAAACAGGGTCGATATCCAGAAGCCATGCAACAGTTGAATGCAGCGATTAAGATAGATAGCGAAAGGGCTGCGACTAGCTGTTTAAAAGCGCAGGTTCTGGAAGGGATGAAAAAGACGAAAGAAGCTCAACCATTATGGAAAATTTGTCTTAAGTATGCGGATTCTCAAGAATTGGACGAGGATATATGGATAGGAATGGCACGTCAAAGCTTAAAAGAGGAAAAAACAAAGAAATGAAACCCACTGTTTTGATTTCATCAACAATACTGGCTATTATCACTGTTCTGGAGCTAAGTCAAGCTTCTCAAGCGCTCATAACTCCTGTGAGTGTTAAATCAACAGTTAATAATGAAGTCTCAATTCTGTTTACCTCAGATGTTTCGATGCGACAGTGTAGAGATACCAATGGTGGACGATATGCGTGTCCTAGATTTGTGCTCCCCCTGGATGGTGCAGAATAAAAGTTAGTTTCAAACAGTTTTTTTAAGGTGTGAACTTTATCTCAACAGGTATGTAGTATGTCATTTAGGCTGTCGGTACCTTACTGAATAAGCTAAAAAAAACCTAACACCCAGAACCCCGACTTCTCAAAGAAGTCGGGGTTCTAGTATTAAATCAAATCCAACGTCATCAGAATTATTATTAGCCGAAATTAGGAGACGGCAGTGCCCATTGGTGTCAACTTAAGGTCAAACCTAGTCAGAGACTGTTGCTTGACTATTAAATCTAGATCCCCCCTAGCCCCCCTTAAGAAGGGGGGAACAGGAGTCTTTTCAAAGTCCCCCTTCTTAAGGGGGATTTAGGGGGATCTAGACTTAGCTAAAAGCGAGAGATACCAAGCATTGCAGGCTTAAGTTGACACCTATGGGCAGTGCCGTGTCCCTACCGCGATTAATTGTAGGGAAACGGCACTGCGGTCTCCTCTATATTATTCCGGTGTCAATCCTCGGTAGTCAAGGCTGATTCTGGCTGCGGGGAATTAGTGTAAAAACTGGCAATAATTGCTACCATCAACCACCAAAGCATATTGACTTCGGGGCGATACCAGACTGTATCGACAAAGCCGTGGGCCATCATGCCGATTAAGGTTGCGATCGCGCCTATCAACCAAAACGCCTCTTTTGATTTAGAATTTGGGGATGCTTCCTGGGAATTCAGGCTGTTAAATTGTGCATCCCGCAGATTTTTGATCTCCAACAAACCTTGATTTATTGTTACTGTCAGCAGCCACAGGAAGCAAGTCAGACCGAGAAAACCCGTTTCTACCAAAATTTCTAAGAGTACAGAATAGGCACTCAAAGCGGTATATTTCGGCTTCATATAAAGCGGATAAACTTTATTAAAAGCTGTATTACCGGGGCCAATACCGAGAATTGGTCGATCGCGAATCATCTTAATCACCGCAGTCCAAACATTGATCCGAAAATTGTTACTGCTGTCACCACGGCCGATAAACATACTCGAAACTCGATCGCGCAGAGGTGCAATTAAAACTACTCCTAAAATTAACGCCCCAACTAAACCTCCTAAGCCTAACGGTAGTGCCCAAGTCCGCCAGAACCGAGGCATCAAAGGACTATACCAGTACCATAGCAACACTAAAAACACCATAATTAAAGCGACAAAACCGATCCAAGCGCCACGGCTATCGGTGTAGCGCAAACACGCTAAATTCACCACCAACATCGTCAGCGCTAAAGCTCTAGTTGCCCATCCTTTCCAGACAAAAAGTGCGGCGGCACTCAATGCAATTGCTGGTAGCAGATAGGAACCAAGCAAGTTGGGATTGCCTAAAAAACTGTAAACCCGCGTGACATTGGCTTGACTAGAAGTTGGATCATTCCAAGTAGCTAAGGGTGGTACTTTATCTATCCATTGCCGCACGCCGTAGAAACTGACGATGAGAGAGATATTCAAAAATACAGCGATTAACCACGATCGCCAACGGGGCGATCGCAATATCCTAGCCATTAGCGCAAAAAATAGCAAATACAGTGTTATCTTATTCCAGCCTGCAAAAGCTGCGACTTTCACGGGGGACATGGCGGTGGCTACGGTGGTAATGCCCCAGTAGAGGAATACGAGTAGGTGAATGGGTGTGAGGGCGATCGCGCGATCGTCGGAAATAGTCAACAACACCCAAAAAGCAGCACCAGCACCCATCAACACTCCCACCAGGGCGTTGTTAACAAAAGGGCCTAGGCCAAACGTCAAAGCAAGCAAAACAAAACCCAGCGGTTCAGCCCATTGCATCAGCCAGCTACTCTGTCGCCAACTTCGCGCATTGCCGATCGCAATATTCAATAAATAACTGCCATTTTGCCACTGAGAGAGCGGCAAATTTGTCAGAGTTAACTGTTGCCAAACTGAATTCATTTCTTTAAATTGGTTATTGGTTATTGGTTATTGGTTATTGGGAATTGGTCAACAGTCAACAGTCAACTAACTTCATCTTTCCAACAAATCAGTAGCATTGACGCAAGGAAGCGAGAGCACGTAACGATACCCAGATTCCGGCGCTCCTTGAATCGAGAGTTGACCACCTTGAATTTCCACCAACTGGCAGCATAGCAACAATCCCAGGCGTTCCCTCTCGCCATAGCCAGCTAACAGCGGTGCGCTATCGGCCACATTCTCGGCCACCAAAGCGGCCAATTCAGAGAAAGAAAGCTTGAATCTATGGGAAGCTTGTACTGCTTGTGGCATTTGCGGTTCGATCCCCAATTCTCTACTGTTGGAGTTCGATTGGGAGCTGGAATCCGATTCAACTTTTAACAAGTAGTCGGAGTAGAGTTTAGCATGGGGCAAACTTTCTCCCAACCAAGGATGAAACACCCAAACTCCGATGTTGATGCCGTCGTCTTTGCGAAAAACGTGTACTCGAATCACGCTACCTGCCCCAGCAGATTGAATCACGCTAAAAATTAGGTGGTGCAGCATTTGCTGAACTTTCTCTTTGTCTGCCAGCCAAATACGAGGGCCTGGGCTGATAGAAAGGTTAATTTCTTGCTCTCTTTTTGACGCGGGCTGTGACAGGTTATTGACAACCTGCTGGCACAAACTTTCTATATCGACTGCGGTTCGTTTGATGGTGAAAGTGGAGTCATCAATGTCTGCTAGTCCTAAAATTTCTTCAACTAGCGATCGCAAAGACCGGCTACTGTCTTGGATCACGTCGATATATTCTTTTTGCTTGCTAGTCAGCGGGCCGTAAATTTCCTGGCTCAACACACTTGCCATGCCAATAACTGAAGTCAGCGGAGTAAGTAATTCCTGGGTTAAATAATTCAGCAGTTTTATCTTTATTGAATTACTACACAAATCGATAGGTTTGTTCATCGGTTATTTTTCTTGATTGACTATTG
Organism: Tychonema litorale BBK16; assembly: GCF_021648855.1. Lineage (GTDB taxonomy): Bacteria > Cyanobacteriota > Cyanobacteriia > Cyanobacteriales > Microcoleaceae > Microcoleus. Next base: position 30,564 of record NZ_JAKJHX010000012.1, read on the forward strand.
TTGACTGTTTACTGTTGGCTGTTGACCAATTCCCTATTCCCCATTCCCTATTCCCAATTCCCAATTCCCCATTCCCAATTCCCTATTCCCCATTCCCAATGACTATTTAATCATTCCTTCCAAAGCTAATTGTAAGTCTTGAGTGAGTTCGGCAACTGCTATTCTGCGATTGGTTTGATATCCTTCCCAGCGATCGCTCACTGATATGGGTTCGCCCACGGTCATTTGTACTCGCTGTTTGCCCAAACTCGGTCGCCCGAAAGGATTTCCCCCTTTGATGCGAGTCAATACGTCGGACAGTAGTAAAGTTGTTTCTGCTAGGCGTTCTGCGGTTAGCTTTTCTTGGACATATTTGCCGGTGACGGAGACAAAGCTTTCGACGAGTCTCATGTGCCACATTCGGAGACTGGCTTCTTCGGCGAGGCGATCGGCTAATCCTCTTTCTAAGGGACAAAGTGCTGCAATATCTTTGATGTCTTCTCGATAAATATAGTCCCAGCCTGCTTGTTCTAAGCGACGGCAGCGGTCGATTAGAGTGCCTTTTGGTTTTAAGTTAAAATACTGTTCTGCTACTTGCAAAGCAACATCTAATAGTGCTTTTAGTCTAGACATCATCTCTGCATTTTCTAAATCATTTTTGGTTATTTCTGTGATTAATAAAGAACTTAAATCAGCTTTTATGGGCAGAATATTTTGATGATAAAAACGCCGATAAAATTCTTCCATGACTACTAGCAAATGGCTACCAAGTCGAATCAGTCGGAGATATTGAAATTTGTGACTTTTGTTTTCTGGATTTGAATTTTCTGTGTTTAAATTGGGGATATTTCTACTGTCTAAAGCTGGCAATCCGCAATCTGTTTCTAATTGAGTTAAAAGTTTTTCTAGAGATTCCCAAGGTGGCTGGACATAGCGGTACTGAATGCCGATCGGCACAATCACCACTTTTTCTGCCCGATCGCCTTTACGCATATCTTCAACACACCAGAACCCCATTTGAGCAATACCCGGTTCGAGGGGGCTGACTATTTCATTGTGACCGTTGGTGGCGCCTTCGGGTGCAGCAGCAATGGGAAATTGGCTGTTGGCAAATAAATCGCGAGCCGATCGCAATCCAGCGCGATCGATTTTACCGCGAACAATGGGAGTTCCACCAAGTTGGGAGTATAGCCAACCGACACGCGCGCCAGCCCAGAGAGGAATTCCGCGATCGTAAATAAAGTGCGAGTGTACCGGAAATTTCAGGGGAATGCCTTTTTGGCGGGCCACTTGGGGAACCAGTTTCCAAACCAGTTGTCCCAAACAGTAGGGATCATTTGAGTTGGGGTGGCGGAATGCTAGCAAGAAGCGAACTTTCTGATTTTGAAATTGGTGAAATAGTGTGGCGAGAGTTTCGACATTTTCAGCTTGAATATCGCTGATATTGGTCTTAAATCGCAGCCACCAGGGAAGTATTTGTTGGCAGCCCTGGACGATTAGAGGGTTGTAGGCTGGAGGTATGAATTCCAGCGGCGGCTGAACTTGGCTAATTGAATTGGGCATTTGGCGATTTGAGATTTGAGATTTATTGGCTGCGGGAAGGAATGATCACAAATCCGTTAGCATCGGAATGATATAGAGGAGACGGCATTGCCCATAGGTGTCAACTTAACGGCAAACCCAGTCAGAGACTACTGTTTGACTATTAAATCTAGATCCCCCCTAACCCCCCTTAAGAAGGGGGGGATAAGAGTCCGATCAAAGTCCCCCTTCTTAAGGGGGATTTAGGGGGATCTAGACTTGGCTATGAAAAAGAGATACAAAAGCTTTCAGGCTTAAGTTGACACCAATGGGCATTGCCGTGTCCCTACCGAAAATAATATTGTAGGGACTAAGGTCAAGCCGTCTCCTAATTTCGGCTATTAATAATTCCGATGCCACCGGATTTGATATAACTTCCCACTCTATCAGCACTTACGTCGAAGGACTAAAGAAAACAGGTTATTTTATCAGTTTCACAGCACCAAAATCCAAAATCTAAAATCCTATTCCGCTGCTTGTAGAACTACTTCTTGGAAGTTAATCACATCCGATCGCGGATCGCAGTGAGTCACTTTGACTTCAAACCGATCGCCTACTTCGACCGATCGACCAAACCGCATTGCCAATTCTAAACCCAACTCTTCCAACAAAATCAATCCCAGATTGCTATCTTCCCGCAACCAGCGCAACATCAAAGCCTCCCAGACTTCCTCCGGGTTTCGCCGCAAATATTCCAATCCCCAATAGCGATTGGTTTGGCGTTCCACACTAGAAGCCTCTCTGACTGCTGTACCCAAACACATCACAATGTCCTGCATTTCTTCAGGAGAAAAAGGCTGCGGTTCATCACGCAAATGAGCTTTGATTTGAAAATGAGTCAGCAAATCGGTATAACGACGGATCGGAGAAGTGACTTGAGTGTACGCTTCCAAACCCAAACTAGAGTGCCTTCCAGGAGTCAAATTCATCTCACTACGAGGCATACAGCGACGCACAGCGCAAGCACGGGCGGGGCCTGCGGGGACAGCTAACAGTTCTTCCTCTGGTGGGAGTTCCGGTTGGGGCTGATGGCGGTAGGGTATGGCTAGGCTGTGTGTTTGACCGTAGCGGGCTGCGACTTCGCCGGCGAGGATCATCATTTCAGCGACTAACAATCGGGCTGTGGAGTCATCAATGACGTGAATTTTGATTTCCTCGCCGTTGACTTTGATCACAGATTCTGGCATGAAAATGCTGATTGCGCCTTGAGTTTCCCGCCATTTTTGTCGTAGTTTGGCCAGTGTGGCGATCGCACTTATTTCCGGTTCTGCTTCAATTCCCAACTCCAACATCTCATCTACATCATCGTAGGTTAAGCGATAGGTAGGTTTCACCGTGCTGATGTGAATGCTGTAATCTTGGACTGCACCAGTTTCATCTAAGATCACACTAAAACTGAGAGCACTGCACTCTTTACCTTGAATTAAACTCATCGGCCCAGTTGCTAATTCTGGGGGAAACATTGGGATCATCCCTGTGGGGAGGTAAACCGTAGTAGTGCGTTTCCGGGCTTCCATGTCGAGTTCGTCTCCGGGGGAAAGCAAGCGTGTGGGATCTGCTATATGTATCCACAGGCGTTGCTGGCCGTTTTCGAGAAATTCTAAGCTGAGTCCGTCGTCTATCTCGGTAGTGCTTTCATCGTCGATCGTGTAAACCTTTAAGTGGGTTAAATCGAGACGATTTGTATCATAGTCGCTTGACAGATTTTCTAAGCAACGTTGAACTCCTTCTAATACCTTGGCAGGTAATTGTAGGGGAATTTGGCTGCGTCGCAAGAACAAGTTTTCGTGGAGACTCCACAAGCCGAGATCGACTAATAGTTGAAAGGCTGCTTCGGGATTTTCGGGACGTTCTAAGCTGGCTAAGGTTTCTAGGGCTGGGGTGCGGTGTGTTGCTTCTTCTCCCAAGGTGGCAAATCTTTCTAAGGCATCGAGGCGAGTGCGATCGCTACTTGCCCAGTCTACATTTTCCCCGGCCAGTCGCTGCTTGACTCGATCCCAAAATCCTTGGGATTCTTGGTGTCGCTGTTGTTCTACTTCTTGCTGGTGTTTGATTTCGGCTACTTGGGCGGCCGATCGCGGTTCGTAACGATCGCCCTTTTGTTTGAAATATAATTTGTCTGTTGATAGTAAACAATAGGCTGCGTAACACTGGGCCGCAGTGCGATCGGAAAATAGGAGCACTGCTAAGGATTCGGGATCGGCGGTTTCTCCACCATCTACTAGCAATTCCCAAGCGACTTCTAGACTCGATGGATCTGAGTAAACTTCTACTTCTTTGAGAAATTTTGGAATATCGGAGGGTTTGTAGGTTTCTCCGGCAATTTCATAGGTGATTTGTTTAGGCGGTATGCTGTGCGGTTGACTGTTTTCGTCTACCAATACCCAATTTTTTTTGCCGTCGGGGCGATCGGCAACAGCTAGACGGCGGTCGCCGTGCAGTCTAAATTCTACTAAGGTTCCCTTGTCCACTTGCCAGTTATATAATTAATATTTTAGACTTTTACATTTGCCATTTGTCAAATTTTGACTTGGGGATTTTAGATTTTGGAGACTTGTATTTTTTCTGGTTAAATGACGTAAAAACGTTACTTTTGCCTAGCTTCTATCCCAGTCCAAAATCTAAAATCTAAAATCCAAAATCCGATTAACCTTCTTGGTTTACGAAAGGCATCAAAGCGACAATTCTTGCTCTTTTGATGCTTCTGGTCAGGTCTCGTTGCTGTTTTGCTGTCAAGCCTGTAATCCGGCGGGGCAGGATTTTACCCCGTTCAGTGACGTATTTTTTGAGCAAATCGACGTCTTTATAGTCGATCGGGTCTCCTGGTTTGATTGGCGATACGCGCCGGCGAAAGTAAGTCATTTTTGGGAGAATTGGTAATTGGGCATTGGGCATTGGGCATTAGGCATTGGGCATTGGGCATTGGGCATTGGGCATTGGGCATTGGGCATTGGTTACTGGTAGTTCATCACAAATAACTAAGGACTAATGACTAAGGACTAATGACTAATGACTACTGACTAATGACTAATGACTAATGACTACTTGATCTCTTTGTGATTCGTGTGCTTGTTGCAATGGGGGCAGAACTTTTGCAGTTCTAGCCGGGCCGTCGTGTTGCGACGGTTTTTGGTAGTAGTGTACCGAGATACGCCTTTGGAGCGTTTGCTCGCGTTAGTTCGGCACTCAGTACACTCTAGGGTAATTATGATGCGGACGCCTTTAGCCATAATTCTAAATAAATTTCGACTAATTTAAACACAATTTATTATCTTCTCACATTACTCTGCACTTGGTCAAGCAATCTTCTGACTTTGATGTCCAGGGAGTAGCCGCGCCGAGTGCCGACGACGATCGTACCACTGATGCGATCGTGGAAAGCCTGGGGAAACCGGGTGGTGTCGGTGAAGGCAACGCTACAGTCGATCGCCAGGGGCAACATGAGCAACACAACGCCCGCATTAGCGGATGTGAGTCCCCCCAGGGCTAGGAAGGCTAAGGCAGCGCAACCGCCCAGTAAAGCCTCGCGTTTGGAGAGTTCTTGGAGGCCGGGAGTGCGATCGAGTCTAGGATCAACAATTTTGATATCTACAGCCCAGCGGCCCAGACTTTGACCTTTATTTTTTCTGACGATGGCTACGCGCATGATCAGCCAGAGTAGGACAAAAAAGATGATTTGGGCGATCGGATTAGTCCCAAGAAGCAAACTAGGCAACCAAACGGCGAAGCCATCGATGCAGAAAGCAGCGGCGCGACGGCCGATCGATACTTTGGGAAGGAGAGGAACTAGCTCGGAACTCATGGGCAAAAAAGAATTACTTTAAAATGCGTAAGTCCTGTTTCTATCATAGCTGAAACTCCAGAAGATATTTTACCATTTAATAAACTTCATCACCGATTAAATCCACTACTCCAGACAACTTCCATCATCATCTCCGAATAAATCTGCGATCAAATCATCAACGCTTCCCCTCTTTGCTGTCCCATTCTTAAAAGCTTGCATCACTTCCTGAGCATTCGCCAAAATTTCAGCCCGTCGATTTTCAATCCGTTGCTTAGCGATCAACTCAAACAACTGATCTTGATCTTCTATTGATAAACTTTGAACCTGATCGATAATTTCTTGTATACTCATCATACAACCTCCTTTAAAGTAAAATCAACTAAAGATTTAGCCTCCGCCAAAACCCGATCTTTAATCAATTAGTTTACCAGCCTTGCTCATACAACGTATGTATAAACGACTATTTTCACAAGCCCAACTCGATCGCACTCTGCTAACTAAAGCATACGCGATCGCCAAAAAAGCAGGAAATCACAATTTGGCAAAACTAATGACTTTTGCGATCATATTACTGCCTACAAACCTCGCTTTTTCTGCTCCTAATTACTTGGGTAGCGAACCTCATTCTGAGACTGACAGCGCTAAATTCACCAAAAAGGTTAACATCATCTTAGCTCAAGAGAACACCCAGTTGCCACTGAGAATTCGGTCTGGTGGCACAGAACCTATAAAAGGCTTTGTTCTCCTGGAAATTATTTCACCCAATCGAGATACAACTCAACCAATTCAAGGTAGCAGGCTTCGTCTCTACGATGTTCATGTTGCCAAAATGTTTGAGACTACCCATTTTTTCTGCCAAAAATCCAGAGGCATTTCCGGTTATGAATGGGTTTATTCAGCAGGTAATGGAAGTATTCGCATGGGGAACTTTAAAATTACCTGTAGTTTAGCTAGCGAAATGGCTTCAACCTACGGCTTAGGTAAGCCAGAACGCACAAGCATTGGCATAGATACCGAGGGAGGCCCTCCTGAATCAGATGTCTATTCTATTCCGATTTTAGACATCACCGGTTCTAAGGTTCAGCGATGGATGAATTTTGTACAAAATTTTAAACCAACGATCAGGGGTCTTCAGCGACATACAATACTAAATTATCTGCAATAAGCCGTTCTTCTTTTTTCCTTATGTCTTCAAAAGTGCGATCGCCTTACCTCAAATATCCATTAAAGCAAATAGTAATCAGATTTGCCACCGCAGTAATTGCTACTTTGATTTTCATCAACATCCCTCACTCCTTAATTCCGATGTTTCAAGAATCCCCATCCCAGGCTAGTCTACCCCCAGAAATCGAGAACATACTCGCCGGCAAACGCAGAATTGTCACCATTGGCGATAGCATCACCGAAGCTGGCAAATACCCCGGAGGTTACGTTTGGCTGCTACAACGCTATCTAAATGCTCTTTATCCCGATCGCAAAATCGAAATCATCAACGTCGGCATCTCCGGCAACAAAGCCACTGATATGCAAGCCCGTTTCCAGCAAGATGTGATTGACAAACAACCAGATTTAGTCATGATTAATGTCGGAGTAAACGACGTTTGGCACGCATTCTTTGACTTTCAAAACCGTCAATTTCATCCCCAAGGAAACTTAACCACAGGAGTAGCTTTAGCAGAATATAAACAAAAATTAACTCAAATGGTAGAAGCAGCAAAAGCAGCCGGAATTCGAGTTGCCCTACTTTCTCCTACTCCCATTCGTGAAGTTCTCGACGGCCCGGAAAATCAGCGCTTACAAGAATATATTGTCGCCATGCGAGAAATTGCCTTACAGTATCAATGCTTATTTATTGATTTAAATAAACCGTTTCGCGAAGTTATCACCACCTTTCAAAGACACGCTGGAAAAACTCTAAACTTGTTAGCAGCAGACGGAGTACACCCAAATCTATCCGGCTATCGAATTATGGCTTTTAGTATTTTGCGAGGCTTAGGAATACCGACCAAAGATATTGAAAATTTGGAAGTCAAAAATTGAATTGCCGATCTTCGCCGCGTCAGTAAACATAAATTTTGTAGGGGCGGGTTCACCAACATATATAACAAGAACCAACAATCTTAATAAACCCGCCCGCCCCCAACAATAAATCGCTACCTCTTTTAAGATACAAGGGGCGGGTTTTACAAACAATAATTGCCTAAAACTCATAATCTCGTAAACCCGCCCGCCCCCAACTTGATTATTCAACTGGTGGATGATAGCGCTTTAACCAACAACTACCAATAATCACCAAAGCCACCACCACAATAATTTCTGTCCAAAAAAACGACAGAAAATCACTCGCAGTACCCACCGGAGGAACTCCAGGCTGAGCATTACGAATTGCCGGAAAAGCGAACAACATCACCGCCGTCCAACTCAGCATTCCAACTTCCGGCAACTTACCCGATTTCATCACTTTTAATGCCAGTAGCAATGCCATAATTGACAGTACCCACATGATCACAATAATCACTAAAGCGAAAAATTTCACTGAGAGCGATCGCGTTGTGCAAACATCGATATAAATAAAAATAGAAGAATTTTCTTCCAGAGGCTTGTAAGTGATGTCAAAGCCTGGAACATCTGCATGAAACTTAAATTCTAATGGTACAGGCTTTAGTTCAAAAGGAGCAAACTTTTTCCGAATAGAAGGCAGTGGATCTATAGAAATAGCTACTCTGGCAATGTGTCTATCAAAAGGATAATTATTAGTTTTCCCCTTAACTAAATTGAACTTTAAAGCAGGAAACATCATCGGTTTGCCTTCTTTAAAAGTAATTTCCGAATCTTCTATATTTGCACCATTAACCGTCATCAACAAATCTTGAGCTGGGTATGTCGGCCCTTTTTTGTAAATACCTTTAAGTTCAAATTCTAAGCGCGTTTCTAATTCATTTTTAAGTGGATCTATTCCGATCGCAGTCATCTTCACTTCAACCAAGCCTTGGGGAGCCTGAGAGCCACCTGGAGAAGGGCTGTAAGGCTCTTGGGCATTGGCTACTTCAGGGAAAATAGATAAGGTAATTGCAAAAATCAGGCTCAGATTGCAAATTAAAATAAGTATTTTTTTGAGATTCTTTCTGTTAACAATTTGCATTAATTATGATCATAAAATATTCTGTAATGGCAGGCGATGCCTTGAGCAGAGCGTCGCCCTGAGCGTAGTCGAAGGGTCGAAGGATTCACCAACAATATTAGCCAATAATTGACAATCTGAGTAAACCCGCCCACACCACACAAAAATCCTGTAGATTCGGAAAATGTAAATGATGATTTATGGTTCGGTTCGGGCGGGTTTTCGAGATTATTTGTTTCAAGGAATTATTGTTTGTGAACCCGCCCGCTTGTATCTACAGGAACTTAACCGCGATCGTGTTTAGCAATCACCCAAATGGCATGGACAATGCCGGGAATAAAACCCAAAAAGGTGAGAACCAGGTTAATCCAAAAATCAGTACCAATTCCGACCGTCAGAAATACGCCCAAGGGGGGAAGAAAAATGGCGGCGACTATGCGAATTAAATTATTCATCTGAGTTGATCCAAACGACTTTTATCTTTCAATTTAGCTTCACTGACCGACAGAACCTTTCCCGAAAAACTTAGGCGGTGCGGCCATAGTGTAAACTTCGGTTTCAGCGGCGATGACTTGTCGCAAGTGACCAGGAACTTGCATCAATCCCAACAGCGTAATGCCGTCGAACATTCGGAATCCACCGATGGTTTGATCGGCTAGTAATTTGTCTGTAACTTCTGGTTCGGGGCGGGTGTTGATTTCTTGATTTGAAGCTACAGCAAAACCCCAAGGAGCTCCGTAGGTAGAAATAAAGCTGGTGCAAGATTGAACGTTGGGGAAAACTGATTTCAGGGTATTTACAATGCGGGCGTGCATTTTCATTTCGGCTGGAGAAACTGGCCCAGCTTGCACTACAAAATATCCTGTAGGCGACATGATGCGGCGTACTTTCTCGAAGTATTCTTTTGTAAATAACTGGAAAGAAGGGCCTTCTTCAATGGGATCTGATAAGTCGGAAATGACGATATCCCAATCGGTGTCACTGTTATCCAAATAGTCTAAAGCATCGCCGATTACGACTTCGCAACGAGGGTCATCAAAGGCATTTTGGTGCATTTCTGGAAGGTGTTCGCGGCAAGCATCTACGACTTCGCCGTCGATATCAATCATCACTACTTTTTCAACACTTTTCCAGCGGAGAACTTCTCTAATTGTCGCGCCTTCGCCGCCACCAAGAACCAGGACTTTTTTGGGTGAACCGTGCAAAGTCATGGCTGGGTGAACCAGTGGTTCGTGGTACAGAAACTCGTCGCCTGTACAAGATTGCCATTTGCCATCCAAAACTAAGCCTTTGCCGTAAGTACCGGTTTCAACCACGTACATTTCTTGAAAGGCTGTTTTTTTGTAAGCAAGCACCCGCGTGATACCGTGAACGTAGATATCCCAAGGGGTAATGTACTCGCTCATCCAAAAATCTGCACGAACTTCGCTACCTGACATTCAATACTCTCCCAATCTAAGTTGCTCAACTAATAATTCATAGCACAGAATGGTGTTGGTGTGTAAGTGCGATCGATACCTTGGGCTAAAATGAACCTCCTACCTATAATATAATTGACTAAGGAATCACTGGAAGCATAGCTAAGTATATGTTAAGAAATCATCTGATGTTCGATCTGAAGTTTTTTAGAAAATTCTGCGGTAAACTCCAAAAAAGCTTTACCTTTAGCATTGTGGCAGTCGCCCTCTGTACGGCTATATTAGCTAGTTGTACCAAAGCCGAAGCCCCTTTACGAGTCGGTGCTAATGTATGGCCAGGCTATGAGACTTTGTATTTGGCTCGCAGTTTAGGTTATTACGATAATACACCCATTCGATTAGTAGATTATCCTTCAGGTACAGAAGAGGTACGAGCCTATCGAAATGGAGACATTGAAGCGGCCGGCATATCGATCGATCAAGCTTTAGTATTGGCAGCCAACAATCCTGATGTAAAAATTGTAGTGGTGATGGATTTCTCTAACGGTGGAGATGTGATTCTCGGAAAACCAGCAATTCAAAATGTGCAAGGTTTAAAAGGGAAACCAGTAGGTGTCGAAGCTAATGCACTAGGAGCATTCATAATTACTCGTGCTTTAGAACAAAAAGGTATGTCTCCTCAAGATATAAAAATTGTCTCTTTAGGAGTATCTGAACATGAACGAGCCTTTAAACAGGGAACTGTAGATGCTGTCGTTACCTTTGGTTCAGCTAGGATAAAGCTGCTAGAAGCGGGTGCAAAGCTACTGTTTGATAGTTCGCAAATTCCTGGTGAAATTGTGGGTGTTCTCATAGTACGCGATGAAGTTATTAAGAAGCAGCCCAAGGCTTTGCAAGCTCTAATTGACGGTCGGTTTCGCGCCCTAGATTATTTGACGAAAAATCCCCAGGATGCTGCGATTAAGATTGCTCCCCGTACAGGAATTACTCCAGAGCAATTCTTAGAATCTTTAAAAGGGCTGCGTAGTCCAGATTTGCAAGAAAACCAAAAATTACTAGGAAAAACAGACCCCTCATTGCTGAAGGGGGTAAAGCGACTGTCTGAAGTGATGTTAGACAATAAATTACTGCCAAAAGCTGTAGATACTGCTCCTTTGTTGGACGATAGACTGGTCAAAAATGTAAAATTATGACTTAAGAAGTGAGCTGGTTTATCATTGATAAATAGGAATTTTATGGTGGAATATCCGCGTTGTTTTGTGGTTATTGCAACATTTTTTACTGGGCAATTATTCGGCACTATCTAGGAACTATAATTTTACCTAATTCCTACTAACTATGAAACGCTTTCCTTTTCCTCTACGTTTTTCAATTCCTGTCATTATGATGATTTTCAGTAGTTTACTAGGTTTATTTTCTTTTCAACGAGAGGTAGCTCAGTCTTTCCGCAGACAAGAAGAAGAAGGAATGAACAATTTGAAGTTTTCCACAAATCAAATATCGGGAATGCTGGAATATTTTTACCGCAGAGGAGATGTTGAGCAAGTGGAAATCGCCATTAGCAAGTTGGGAGGCGAGCGTAATATCCGCCTTGTCTTACTTTGTGATGAAAATAACACCATAATTTTGGCAACCCGTTATGAATTGCGGAATCAACCTATTAGCAACAGCTCATTACCTAACTACTTGCTAGCCGAATTTTCCCAAGTTCGGGAAAGGATGTCAGGAAAAATCCAGCTTGCTCAAAATAGAGAGAGCACCTGGGCAATTTATCCGCTTGTGTTGGGCGCTAAACCGGGAGAAGTTCGCCCTTCGAGAGTTGGCATTCTTTTGGTAAAATATGATATTTTGTCGCTCAAACAGCAAGCTTATGCAGATTCTTTGTACCGATCGACTCAAAACAGCATTGGATTAGCTTTATTTTGCGTAATTATCTGGTTATTTTTTGATAAAACATTGACTGGGCGGGCGGCGAGGTTGGTAGCAGTGAGCAACAGCTTCAGCAAAGGCAAATTAGACGATCGCGCTCAACTCGGAGGATCTGACGAACTTGCTCAGATTGCGGCTGCTTTTAACCAAATGGCCGAACATATTCAGTCTGATACGGAGGTGCTACAGGAGAGGGAGGAACGTTTCAGAACTCTGGTTTCTAATATTCCTGGTGCTGTTTATCGATGGGTATTTGATTCTGAATGGAAAATCCAGTTTATCAGTGATGCGATCGCGGAAATTTCTGGCTATCCCGCCACTGATTTTATTGACAATCAAGTTTTGGTTTTTGAGAGCATCATCCATCCTGAAGATACTGAAATGGTAGAAAAAGTTATTAAAAAAAGAATTATCAAAAAACGAGATTATATAATAGAATATCGGATCATTAGACTGGATAAAACTATCAGGTGGGTGTTAGATAAAGGTCAATGTATATTCAATGAAAATGGCGATATTCTATGGCTAGATGGAGTAATCTTTGATATCACCAAGCGCAAATTCGCTGAAGTAGAACTGCATAAAACTTTGCAAATTAAGAACCAACTTGCGGCCACAGCCACGGCTCAATCTCAACAACTAGAACAAACTCTCAAAAATTTACAGCAAACCCAGGCGCAACTAATTCAAACAGAGAAAATGTCTTCTCTGGGTCAAATGACTGCTGGTGTGGCCCACGAGATTAATAACCCAGTTAATTTTATTCATGCCAATATCGCCTACGTTAATAAGTATAGTCAAGAGTTATTAAAGATTACTAATATGTATCAGGAGGAATACCCTAATCCTTACCCTAAACTTGCCGAGTTAATGGAGGAGTATGACCTAGATTTTATTAAGGAAGATTTGCCGAAAATTTTATCTTCAATGAAAGTTGGTACTGATCGTATTCGTGAAATTGTATTAAGTTTACGAAATTTCTCTCGTCTGGATGAATCTGATGTAAAAGCTGTGAATATTCATGAGGGGATTGACAGCACTCTGTTGATTTTACAGAGCGATCTCAAAGCCAAAGCTAATTTTAATGAAATTGAAATCATTAAAATTTATGGAGATCTGCCACTGGTTGAATGTTATGCGGGACAGCTAAATCAAGTATTTATGAATGTTTTGAGTAATGCTATATATGCTTTGCACAATCCCCAAGAACATGATTCAAACAAACAGAAAACTAACTCTGCTAATCAGATTATAATTAGTACATCTATTCAAAAATCAGATTGGGTAAAAATTAGTATTAAGGATAATGGGCCGGGCATAGATGAGGCAGTGAAATCAAAAATTTTTGACCCTTTCTTTACGACGAAACCAATAGGTCAAGGTACTGGATTGGGATTATCTGTTAGTTATCAGATTGTTGTGGATAAACACGGTGGGGATTTGCAGTGTATATCCACAGTTGGAGAAGGGACTGAATTTGCGATCGCTTTGCCGATCGCCAAAACCAAATAGGGAATGGGGAATCGGGAATATAGTTTTAAGTTGACTAAATGACAAATATCGGTTAAAGGGAGGAGTGTACCAAAAAAGTTAGAGATTTTAATCTCAATCAGCTAAACTGAGCGATAATGAAAACTCCCTTTGACTGCGGCTGTTTCTAGTTTGGTGTTCAACGCTATGTCTACTGTCACTTTTGCTTTATCAACGCCTGTAGCTGCTGAGCCTGGGGCATTTTATGACAGCAATCAACTGCCGAGTCGCCCCACCGTGTCGGCACAGTGGATTGAAGTTTTAGTAGACTCTCCTTTCAGGGGTGCGGGGGACTCGCCAGGGGAGCAAAATAAGTTATTTACCTATCGCTTGCCACCGGAACTGACTGTGCAACCAGGAGATATTCTGAGTGTACCATTTGGTAGTCAGCAAGTGGGTGCGATCGCAATTCGTTTCATTTCTCAGTTACCACCAGACTTAGAACCCGCGCGGGTTAAAGATGTTGAAGATATTGTCAGCAGTGGATTTTTTGCTCCTACTTACTGGGAATTGCTCGATCGCACTTCTAGCTATTACTGTACTCCTTTAATTCAAGTGATTAGAGCCTCATTACCACCGGGCTTGCTAAGTCGTTCCGTGCGCCGAATCCGGTTAATTAAAGATGCTATCTCTCCAAATGCCGAAGTATTTCTAAATCCCGCAGCTAGTCAAATTTTACAATTATTGCAATCTCAAAAAAATGGCGATTATACTTGGCAATACCTCCAGCGACAAGTTAAGGGTGCTTATAGAGGATTGCGAGATTTATTAACACGGGGTTGGGTAGAAAGTTATTTGGAACCTCCCCATCCTCCCAAACCAAAATTGAAGCCGGCAGTTACATTAATTGTCAATGCTTTTGTCACAGATTTAACCCAGCGACAACAAGAAGTATTGGAAGTTTTGCGGCGTGGCGGCGGTGAAATGTGGCTGAATGATTTGTTGAGAATTTGCAGCGCGAGTTCTTCTGTTGTCAAAAATTTGGAACAAAAAGGTAGTGTTGTAATTGACCAAAGGGAAGTGCTCAGGGGCGATCGCGGAATTGCTCAAATTCCCGATTCACCCAAAACTTTAACTGATTCTCAGGCCGAAGCTTTAGGATTCATTAACAGTTTTTCTGAGTTTCGTCAAGTGCTGCTGCATGGCGTTACAGGTTCTGGGAAAACTGAAGTGTACTTACAGGCGATCGCACCCATATTAGCAAGTGGCAAATCCGCGATCGTACTCGTCCCCGAAATCGGCCTGACACCCCAGCTTACAGACAGATTTCGTGCCCGTTTTGGGGAGCAAATTTGCGTGTATCACAGCGCCCTATCCGACGGCGAACGTTACGATACATGGCGACAGATGCTGACTGGAACCCCGCAAATTGTCATCGGCACGCGATCGGCCATTTTTGCACCTTTACCTCACCTCGGCTTAATTATCCTCGATGAAGAACACGACAGCAGTTTCAAACAAGAACAACCAGCCCCTTGCTACCACGCCCGCACCGTAGCCAAATGGCGCGCTGAATTAGAAAATTGTCCCCTAATTTTAGGTTCAGCTACCCCAGCTTTAGAGACTTTTGTGGATACGCGAATCAATAATTACTCATTACCAACTATTCATTACTTATCATTGCCAGAACGCATTTATTCGCGTCCGATGCCACCGATTGAAATAGTCGATATGCGTCAAGAATTGCGGCAAGGAAACCGTTCGATTTTTAGTGTTGCGCTGCAAAATGCCCTGGAACAATTGCAAGCCAGACAACAGCAAGGTATTCTATTTATTCACAGAAGAGGACATAGTACCTTTGTCTCTTGTAGGAGTTGTGGCTATGTGATGGAATGCCCTAATTGTGATGTTTCGCTGTCTTATCACAACATCGGCGAAGGTACAGCAGAAATGTTGCGCTGTCACTACTGCAATCATACGGAACGACATCCTCAAAACTGTCCTGAATGTGGTTCTCCTTATTTCAAAAACTTTGGTAGTGGTACTCAGCGAGTCGAACAGGAATTAACCAGATTGTTTCCTGAATTGCGGGCAATTCGATTTGATAGCGATACGACTCGAAATAAAGGCGACCACCGCCGATTGTTAACTCAATTTGCCAATGGGGAAGCTGACATTTTGTTGGGTACGCAAATGCTGACTAAAGGATTAGATTTAGCTGGAGTAACATTAGTGGGAGTTGTCTCTGCTGATGGGTTGCTAAACTTATCCGATTATCGGGCCAGCGAACGAGCTTTTCAAACATTAACTCAAGTCGCGGGCCGTGCGGGTAGAGGGGATGATCCGGGGCGGGTAATTATGCAAACTTACACTCCTGAACATCGGGTAATTCAAGCAGTTAGGCAACACGAATATACAAGTTTTGTAGAGACAGAATTAGCCGAAAGAGCTGCGCTGAATTATCCTCCTTCGGGGCGGCTTGTTCTGTTGCGGTTAAGCAGTTTGGATGCGGCAGAAGTTGCGGTGACGGCGGTACAATTAGCCTCTGCTTGTCATGAGTATATTCAGCGATTGTCTTTGCCGGGATGTGAGTTGTTGGGGCCGGCACCTGCGGCGATTATGCGGGTGGCAAATCGGTATCGATGGCAGATTTTGCTGAAGTTGCCTTTGGATGAGTCGGTGGATTTGTCGGATTTGATCGGTTTGCGCGATCGCACCCCGCGTTCTGTTAGTTTAACTATTGATGTCGATCCGTTGAATTTTGGTTGATTGGTGGCAACCTGAACAATGTATCAAATTTAAGTTGTGTAGGTACTTCTATTTTAGTAGGGACACGGCATTGCCGTGTCCTTTTATTTTAGACACGGCATTGCCGTGTCCTTTTATTTTAGATACGGTATTGCCGTGTCTTCTATCATGTCTGAGTGCAACCACAATTAATCTAATTTAATAGATTGTTTGTGAACCTCAAATATTGTTTGTAAAACCCGCCTTTACCAGTCAAATTAAAAATTTGCTGCGTAAGTTAATTCAAATTGGCGGCATAAGGTGACGCAACAATAGTTGGGTTTATCGAATACTAAGTTGTAATTCATCTCCCCATCTACTTTAGTTATCGGTTGCTTTAATGGAATGCCGTGGATGTCGTATTGTCGGCGTTCTAAGGCACTCCAGTCGATAATTTTGATATCAATTTGGTTCTGCAACTCAGCTACTAGCAAAAACAATTCCATCTTGTTTTGGACTTTCCCAGTCAGCGGAAATTTCATCAAAACTAACTGCGTGACAAGGGGTTTTTGGTCGTTAGGAAGCTTATGGGTATGGCAATTGCTGAGTTCTATATCGTAAGCTTCTAGCTTGAATTTTTCTCCATTGGCAATCACAGATGAGTGTAAGTCTTTGAGGCACTTATCTAGATGGGGTATCAGCCCCAAATCTGGATCGCACAGGAGTTTGCGAATATTGGAGGTTTCAGTGATTGTCATTTGAGATTTTTATGTTATTTTTTGATTCTTATCTCTATTTTACTTCTAAAAGTACCTCGGTTTGAAATCTATTTTTTGGTGAGTTTCCAGAGATTGAGCTGAACAGTACCAAGAATGGGGTCTATTTGATAATTTTGTTTCTGGATTTGCGATCGTAATACTGAAGATGGTCTGTATAAAAACACGTGATCAAAGCCGTTGGGAATTTTAGGACTTTTTGGCTTTTCAACTGCCAACTCTTGATTTTGGTAGCAAGAAGTGTAGCAGCGGGGTGCGATTAGGAGTTCGACTTTTGGTTGGAGGCGATGACTTAAAGGCATGATATATGCAATATTGGCATCGCTGACAATCACGGAATTAGTAGCTTCATTGACTATCGTTGCTACTTCCAATTCGCCTCGCAACCAACCACTGCCTTTATTCCACCACATATCAGCTTGGGAACTAACTCCGGCGGATATAATGCCAGCAGAAAAGAGTGATACTATACCTATTTTCCACAATTTCTGCTGCTTAAAATTATCCAGGTTGCTACTAATTTTGGTAGACAACAGGTAAGCAACAGCTAGCTGAATTCCCACATAACAAGGAACTAAATATCGAGGATTTGTCGATCGCCTACCACCTTGGATTATATCAGGTATTGCTAAAAACAGAGCTGTTGTGGCAATTAGTAAGAATACCAGCAACCATACTCGTCTTGGTGTTTGCTTGTACAGAAAATAAATTGCGTATCCAACTAAAGCTATAATAATTAGACTAAGGGGAATGAGCAAGGTTAATTGTATGGGATCGGCACTACCATCAATACCTATATCAAAAAATGCGATGGTGACAGAACCAATCCATCTAGTAACTAATCTTAAGAGATTTTTTTGTTCTGCCCATACTGTTGTGCTTCTAATTTGATCGAAGTTTTCTAAAGCATTTAATAGAAAAGGGATGGAGACTATAAATGCTAGTAAAGTTGCTGTATAATAAGCAATAAATGTTTTAATGTCGCGCCAGTTGGCAATGATGGTGATGTAGATTGCATGGGCTGCGGCAACACAGACAAATAACAAGTGGGTGGAAAGTCCCATTATTGTCATGAGTGCGTATATTGTCCAGTGATAAACAAGTCTAGTTGGCTTTTGATTTTCTTCAGTAGCGCGGGTTGCTCGTAACAGGGCGGCTGTTGATATAATAGTAACCACAGTCCACAAACTGTACTGTCTGGCTTCTTGGGCGAACAGGATATGGTAGGGAGAAATGGCAAAAAGTGCGATCGCCATCCCAGCCACAGCAGAGGATTCAAATAACTCCCAAGCTAGCCAATAAATAGCCGGGAATACTAACAAGCTAATCACAGCAGCTAAGCTTCTCATTGCTGTCACAGAACTACCGAACCATTGCCCCCAATATCGCGCTAGTATGTAATACATGGGCGGGTGTTGGGGATCTTCTGCTGTTAAAGAGTGTAGGGTGTCAGTTAAATCGCGATCGGGATTTATCTGCTGATATTTTTGTAAATCTGAGGGCGAGATTGTTTGCTGGGACGAAATTTCTTGGAGCATTTTGGCTTCGGTGTAGCCAGAAACTCTCAGAGAGGTATAAGTTTCGTCGATCCAGTAGAATTTGCGATCGAGATTTGCGAACCGAAAGAAAATACCGATTACTAATAAAATAATAAGTGGGAAAATCAACTTATTTTGGAAAAGTTTAAAATTCATTTTTGATCAATCTTTTCTATTAAAATACTTCCTGGTTTCACGTCACATCATTTCCCGTTGTTGAGTAATGATAAGAGGAGACGGCAGTGCCGTTTCCCTACCGCAATTAGTTGTAGGGACACGGTACTACCGTGTCCTCTACGAAGTCCTCACTACGAACCTAAGAATGATTAATCATCTACCCCTTCAATCGGCGCAAAACCTTGACGCTGAATATTTTCAGTAATCGTGCGAGGTTCCAGGAATTGTAGCAAATAATCGGGGCCGCCAGCCTTGGAACCAACTCCCGAAAGCTTGAATCCTCCGAAGGGTTGGCGGGATACGACAGCGCCTGTGGTGCCGCGATTGATGTACAGATTTCCGACTTCAAAATCGGCTTTGGCGCGATCGATATGCGAAGGTGTGCGAGAATACAATCCACCAGTTAAGGCAAAATTTGTATCGTTAGCGATGTCAATTGCTTCATTAAAATTCTTTGCCCGAATCACTGACAAAACCGGGCCAAAAATTTCTTCTTGGGCGAGAGTTGCTGTCGGTGATACTTCCGTGACAATGACGGGGCCGACAAAATAGCCAGTTTCCGGTGCCGACATTTCTAAAGCAATTTTAGCTTCGGCGCGACCCTTTTCAATGTATTCACGGATGCGGGATTGGGCGGTGATATCAATGACTGGGCCGACTTGAGTACCGGGATTTTCAGCGATACCAACATTGAGCGATCGCGTGGCTTCTACCAATCTTTCCACAAACACATCATACACCGATTCGACGACAATTACTCGCGAACAAGCAGAACATTTTTGACCGCTATATCCAAATGCCGAATACACAACACCGGCCACAGCTTGGTCTAAATCTGAACTTTCATCGACGATAATCCCATTCTTGCCACCCATTTCGGCAATCACTCGTTTCAAGTGTTTTTGTCCTGGTTGTAAAATTGCAGCATCGGCGTAAATTTTGCAACCAACTTCTTGAGAACCGGTGAAAGTAATCATGTGGACATCGGGATGTTTCACCATGTAAGCGCCCACAGTTGAACCTTTGCATGGCACGTATTGAAATACGCCCTTGGGAATGCCTGCTGCAACCAGAATTTCTGTAATCTTAGCGGCAATTACTGAGGAAAATTCGGCAGGTTTGAGTAAGGTACAATTTCCAGCAACTAGGGATGCAACGGTCATACCCACTGGAATTGCTAGGGGGAAATTCCAAGGAGAAATAATTAAGGAAATGCCGCGCGGCTGATAGCTGTAGCGGTTGTTTTCGCCTGCTATGTCATAATTTTGTCCTTGTTCCAACCGTTCCATTTCATCGGCGTAGTAGCGACAAAAATCGATGGCTTCGGAAACTTCGGCATCGCATTCTCTGACTGGTTTGCCAACTTCAAATACCATCCAAGCAGAAAGTTCGTGCCGTCTTTGTTCCATCAATTCTGCGGCTTTTCGTAATATGCCAGCCCGCTGTCTGACGGGGGTTTTCCGCCAACCGAGAGAGGCATCTTTGGCTGCTTGGAGGGCTTGTTTGGCTTGCTCTTCGGAAAGCAATCCGATTTTTCCGACTACTTCTGTCGGGTTGCAAGGATTGAGAGAATTGACGCTGGTTTCAGTGTTTTGATATTCACCGTTAATTAAGGGTAAATAGGTTTGTCCGAGGATTCCCCGCACTGATTTGATCGCCGTTTCTGCTTGTTTGCGGAGTTCGGTATTGGCGTAGTCTGTATCGGGAACATTGGGAAATACTTTGGTGTAAACTAGCTGGTCATTGCCATTGGCGACTGGGGCGGCTAACAATTGCTCGATCGGCATTTCTTCGGAACTTTGCCGAATGAAGGAACTGTTGGCGGTATTTTCCAGCAATCGGCGGATTAAATAGGCCATGCCTGGGAGCAAATCGCCGTAGGGACAGTAGACTCGGACGCGATAACCCCGATCGACCAAAAGCTTAGCAAATTTGTCGCCCATGCCGTACAACACTTGCATCTCAAAGCGGCGGCGTGGTATATTGAGACTTTCAGCAATGGCGATCGCTCTGGCTTGCGATCGGACGTTATGACTAGCAATTGCAGCATACAAATATTCGTGATTTTCCAGCAGCAACTGGGTCATTTCTTCAAAGTTGGCATCCGTAGCTGCTTTATCGTTGTAGACTGGCTGCGGCCAATCTTTCTGCATCGCTTTAATCGTTTCCTGATCCCAGTAAGCGCCTTTTACCAAACGCACCGTTAGCGGATTTCCACGCTTTTTTGCCCAGACAATAATGTCTTGCAAATCTTGTTTGCTGTCGCGCAAATATGCTTGCATGGTAATACCGACATCCGTGCGATCGCGAAACTCATCCTCTAACAATAACTCTTTGAGAATACTGAGAGTTAAACTCTTATAGGCATACTGTTCCATGTCAAAGTGAACTGCCGCCCCCAACTCTGCGGCGCGACGCAGTAATAGGCGAATTTTGTCGCCTACCTTAACCTCGCTACCTTTAGGATCCAGCGGATCAAACTGAGAATAAAACGCCGTTAACTTGACGGATACTTGTACTCGTGGTAAAGTTTCATCATCTGCTTTATCGATCGCATCTACCTGAGACCAATTTTTAGCAGCGATGCTCAATTCCTGCATTAGTTCCAAATAGCGATCGAGATAAACTTGTGCCTCAGTTTCAGTGATGACAGCCTCCCCCAAAAGGTCAACTGTAAAGCCCATTTTATCCTTGCGAAGTCGTTCTAAAGTTTTAACTACTTGCTTGATATTTTCCCCAGAAATATACTTATGCGCCAAAGTTTCCACCGCCGGCGCAACTGTTGTCGCAGCCAATTGTCCAGGAATCGAATCAGCGTTAGTAAAACTGAGCAATTTTTTCAAGGCTTCCGGCAATTCTACCTCTTCCACAGTCAGGTATTCTTGCAGGTGGCGGGCAATTTCCGGCTTGCTGCGGAGGGCCGGCAAACAGTCAATAAATCGAAACAATTGCACGCGCAATCCGGGGCTAGCCATCGCCCAATCCATTAGTTTATCATCCCAACGCATTTGATCTTGCAGTTGACCGAAAAAGGAGCGTTTTTTGTCTTGAGTGGCCTTAAGAATTTCTTTAGCAATTTCCTGAGTCTTTGCTTCGTAGATGCTTGGAGATACTTGTGCGATCATTGGTGATTGATAATTGATAAGATTGATAAGAACGAGTGACTGAGTTACTATTTTACTTCAATTTTAACTCCATAGTTGGCTTTATTGTCACCAGAAATTTCAATAGTATAGTCGCCGCTACTAGGAAGTTGACCTTGCCACGGAGTTGTACTATTCACAGTAGCAATTTTTTCGCCATTAGGAGCAATAATTGCAGCACTAACAGTGCCTTCTTGAACATTCAAAGTCATGCTTTGGCCACTATTGCATTCAAGTAAGTAGCGCTTGGATTTGTTATCTGGCAGAGTATTAGTGAGAGTAACTCCGATCGCACCTGGTTCAAAAGTAACTCGTTCAGTAACAGCGGTTTCAGCAGCAGGGGAAGCAGCAGGAGAAGGAGATGGCGATGGTGATGGTGATGGTGATGCTAGTTGCGGCACTCCAGACAGGGATGGTATTTGTGTAGGATTGGGCGACGGTAGGCTGGCAGGTGGCTGGAGAGTGCCGGGGGCCGGGGGAATCGTGGGAAGTCGATTAGCGGGCGGGATTGGAACAGGAGAAGGACTTTCGGGAAGTGGTACATCAGAGGGCAATTTGATTTGTAGATTAACTCTTTCCTGATACATTCTCCACGCTACTAAAGTGCCGAGACTGAATACAGAACCAACTAGAATTCCACTAAAAAATACCGCTAAAATTCGCCAAACTCCTGTTTTATTCGGTTCGGGATTTACTGTCTGATTTAGTTGAGTTGGGTGATTTTCATAATCAATAGTTGCTGGTGGAATTTCCGCTGCTATTGGAAAAGTTTCTGGTTCGCTTCTTGCAGCTATAATATCTTCTCTGACGGCAATTTCAGTCGGAATCTCTGCTAGTTCAGAATTAGCAGTTAAAGTGTTTTCTGTGTGGGGGATTTCGGTAGAAGTTTCTGGCGAGATTTCTGGTGAAATTTCTATCATTGGTTCATCATATCTACTTGAAGAATGTTCACCTGTGGCAATTGACATCCAAGTTTCTATTGATTCTGAATAGGTAGTTAAAGTAGGTTCGGCTGGGGCAACTTCAGCCGGAATTTCTGCTGATTCGGAATCGGCATCGACACTGGCAATGGTTTCCGGTTGCTGAGTCAAAATTTGATTATTTTCCGGTTGGTCACTCATGGGGATAAAATTGTAGTATAAAGATTGCTTTTGAGTATTTTACGTTATTTGTGCGATCGCTGGCACTGAAAAGATACCGACCTTTTTACTGGTAACAATAAAAAAGCGAATTAATTACCGATAAAGCTAAGAATAAGACAGTGGCGGTACATCGAAATCGTTAAACGATCGAACATCATAAGATGTGTCTGCTAAAGCTCTGACTAGCTTTTGATCTAGAGTTAGCAAAGGCGCGCCAACTTGTTCGGAAAGAGCAACGTAACTGCCATCATAAGCAGAGATTCCATAATTTAAGGCGATATTTGTTGCATCTAAAATCAGTTCAGCAGTAGATACTGCACGCAAGGATAAACCTTTAAGATTAGCTAAATCTGTTGGGAGATCAGCAGCAGCATAAAGTCCAGCACGGACATACTTCCAGATAATATTTGCACACTCAATATAAAACAGATCCGGTACAAATATTTCTGTCTGTGGAATTTCAAGATAGGTAAATAATTGAACGACTTTAGATGACAGTGGATCGGGGATAAACTGCTTAATCGCCACGCTAGCATCGACTACGCACCTCATAGGATTGGTCATCTGTCGCGATCCTCTCTTATTAAAGTGGTACTATCTAATATCATTCCCATATTTGCGGGACGAGACTCGCGACGACGGCTGATTTCTGCCAATAATTCTCTTACAGACTTTTTATTTTGTCCTGAGAGGGGTTTTATCTTTGTTGACAACTCAGCTTCTAAAATGGCGATCGCAAATGCACTAACCGAGCGGTTTTGAGCATCGGCTAACTCTTGCAGCCTCGTATACAATTCCTCTGGTATATTTTCTATTTGCAGGGTAGCCATCTCTTAAACTCCTAGCATAGTTTCCCTAAATATTAGCATAGGGAGGCGAGTTTAGGAGATATCTTGAGATTTACGGTTGGGTGGGGGCGGGTTTAGGAGATTGTTGGTTACAGGCGAGTATTGTTGGTGAACCCGCCCCTACAAATTCCTGATTCACGATTCCCAATGCCCGATTCCCAATTACTAATTATTAGGCAAAGACTGCCAAAAAGGTCGTTCCTCTCCCTTCCTCACAGTATTTGTCGCCGACTGCACATTCCCCCTAAGTTCTTGATAATACCTATCGTCAAGGAAACTAATATTGACACCAAAAGGTAGCAGCAATTCGCGCAATCTTTCCTGAGTGTAATCCTTGCCACCAATCAGCGCCCCACGGGGATTAGAAACTAATAAATTGCCATTTACCGGCACGGAATTGACCATGTTCGGCCACCAAGCATAACCGCTGTAGCCAAACATCGCTGGAACTTGAATGATTTGGTCATCTGTCAGTGAAAACTCTCTTTTCAACTTCTCAATAATTGGATTAAGTTTCTGCTTTTGCAAATTGAGATTGTGTTGAATTAAAGCTGGATTTCTCAAAGCAGCGCTGACTGTGATTTCATTACTCAAACCGCGATTTATCGTCACATCACCGTAACCTTTTCCTGCCAACTCCTCCAATAGCTTGACTCCGGCTTCTGGACTGGCGATCGCCATTATATACTTTCCGGGAGTTGTACTGGGAATAAAATTGATAATTTCATCCACTTGGCGAGTCAATAGCCAAGAAGTATCAATATCCACTGGTTGGCCTTGAATTCTCTGGGCTTGAATGAAGTCCAGCACTTCTGGATTAAAACTAGCATTCCCCGGATTACCGTAATAAACTCGACCCATTGGGTATGCGGGAAGTGGCGGCGTTACTTGCAAATTTCCGTAGCCATCAGCCCACTGATTCGCCGATTCTTCGTTGCGAGGTTTGCCGATTTTAAATACGGTCAAATCCGGATCTGAATTTGATTTATCTGGGTTATTGCCTAGGGGATTACTATTGCTTTTGACAGCGACATTAAAATTGCGGAGTTTGAGTTTTTCGGGAAATTGAACGTAGCCGTTTTTCTGAGTATCTTGCATCCAAGCCCGATCGCCCTGGATGACTTTTACCAGAGCACCAGTGGGCTCTACCGCTTGTTTGAGTTGGGAGATGAATTCACTATTTGCCGAGCCTCTGTCGCTGACTTGCACCTCTGTAACTGGTGCGATATTGGATGGCATGATCCAAGGTGTAACTCCCAATTGGATGGTATTTGAGGCGATTTCTGTACCATTACTTATGGCAGTTGCTTTGAGATTGATGAGACCGTTCCAATTGCGATCGGCAAATTGTTTTGCTTCTACACCTAACACAATATCAGTGCTAAAAACTAGCTGTTTAGTACCAGATATATCCACAGCTTGCCAGCCGTCGCCTATCTTTTGAAAAACGCTAATGTGAGGTGCAGCTAGGCTATCAGCAGTGATAAATACTTGAGAATCTTTGAAATTCTCAGATAGTTTTAAATGAACTTGAGAAAGCATAGCTGGGCGGCGAGGAGCGCTAATTTTTGCTTCTTGCCAAACTGGTATTTTGCGCTGATCACCTAATTTGTCATTAAATAGAACTAGCGGGCCACTAGACAAAGACCATTGTTGTTTACCAGGTTCGTCTTGCTGATTAATTTCGCCGTCTCTGTTGGTATCTCCAGCAAAAAAGAAGTCTGATGAAGATGTGGGCAATAAAAATGGGATTGAACTTGGTTTTGTAGTTGGTTGAATTGTTGGTTGATTGAGTTCTAGTGCTTGTCTCTCTAATTCTTTGCGGGCGAGTTCTTGTCTCTCTAATTCTTTGCGGGCGAGTTCTTGTTTTTCTCGTTCTGCATTCTCTAATTCTTGGCGGGCAAGTTCTTGTTTTTCTCGTTCTTTTCTGACAATCTCGTTTTTCTCAAACTCTTGTCTTTCTAACTCTTTACGAACAAGTTCTTGCTTTTCAAATTCTTGTCTTTCCAGTTCTTTGCGGGCTTGTTCTTTTTTCTCAAATGCTTGTCTTTCTAACTCTTTTTTCTGTTGTTCTTCTTCTAAAAATTTTTGTACATTTCGTGCAACTTGCAGTTCATAGGTAGCGACTGTGAGATTGCCTTGATATTCGATGGTTTTGTCGATCGCACCACTAGCCAAAAAAGAACCATGGGGAATTTGGCGGAGTGTGTTGATAGCGGACTGCCACAGGCGTTTTGACTGTTCCCAACTAGCTGGAGAACTTTTTGCGGTGCGTCCGATTACGACAGCTTCACGAGCTATTTTAGCTGAGTCATTCCAAGTATTTTTGGCTGTTTCTTCGATTTGAATGCGACTTTTGAGATTTTCGAGTTGCTGTACGATATTTTCTGATTTTTGGCGCTGGGTTTGGGGCTTCCAGGGTTCTAAGAAAAATGAGGTATTGTCGGGAGTTTTGGCAAGTTGGTCTAATTCTAGTTTAAGGCGATCGCGCAATTTGTAGAGTTCGGGGAGGGATTGCGGAGATTCGCCGTCTAGCTGTCGCGCAGAGATGGCGAGTTGGTAGTTGAGGGAAGGTTGGGCCAGCGTTTGGGGGACTGCTACCCAGATGATACCGATGACGACACCGAAAGTATTGACAATCGCGATCGCAATATATTTAACCAAGCGCATATAGTTTTTCCTCAGACACCCAAATGATTTTACATAATATTGGGTTCAATGGGAAATTTAATTATAGGGTTTTTGGATAGGGGCCAGAAACCGGGTTTTTTACCTAATCTGTCGGTAGCAACGAAGTATTGTTATAAAAAACCCGGTTTCTTTGTGGGAGTCCATAGATTTTGAATTGGAAAAATTTTATATGGTTGGCTTTTTCACCTCGGTGGACGTATTACCCTAATCAATTTGCCTGTCAATGTTTCGACCGCAGAAATAGCTTCATTAATCAGTGTAGCTTGTCTCTCTGTATTCAAATCTTCTTTGCAAATAATGATACCGTTATGGTCTGGTTGCAAACGATGCAGGTGTCTAAAATCATCCCAATTGCGCGTCAAAACGGCTCGATTGTGGCTAATAGCAAAAGCTAACACATCTTCATCAGGAATCCCCAGTCCACCATTTCCAGCTTCTTGCACTGTCAAAACATCGTGACCAAAAGTTCGCAGTAATTCCACGATAACCAGTGGAAAATTTTCATCTGCATAAAGACGCACCATTTATTGATCTTCCTCATTTCTAGCGATTGCTGCTTCAATTTCCTCTGGGTGTGCCTCAGCATAAGCCCAAGCATTCGCCAAATCCGCTGCACTCAAATGAGGAAAGTCTTGCAAAATCCGCACATCATTTGCACCCAGAAGGCGATAATTTACCATCGACCAAATGGGTATGCGAGTGTTGGCAATTCTAGCATCGCCGCCGCACACGCCAGGAGTTTTTTCGATTCCTTGCCAAGTATTGCTTAAACTTTGGACTAATAGCTGTATTGCTTGAGTTTTTTCACTAGGAGTTAAGGCAAGGAGTTGTTTTTCTAATTCTTTCAGTGCCATTTTTTACAATCTCAATCATTTTTTATAATTGTTTGTTCAATTTCGTCTGGGGAAGCATTGTCATCAGCCCAGGCATCTATCAAGTGAGTGGCGGTGCGATCGGGGAATGATTCTAGGATTATAGCATCGGAAGCACCTAAACGGTGACGGCATCCCGCCCCCCAAGCTACGGCTTTTTTTACCTTGAAGGACGGTTAACTCGAATCAATTTACCGCTCAACGATTCTTCAGCAGAAATAGCATCATTAATTCGGATCGCCTGTCTTTCCCAGTTGCTATCTTGAGTACAAATAATAATACCAGCATGGTCTGGTTGTGAGCGATGCAGTCGAATAAAATCCCCTCGATTGAGAGTCAAAACTGCTCGCTCATTACTCACTGCAAAAGCCAATACATCCTCATCAGGAATTCCTAATCCTGCGTTTCCGGCTTCTTGAACTGTTAAAACATCGTGACCTAAAGGTCGAAGAAACTCAACTACTGGCAACGGATACTGTTCGTCTGCATAAAGTCGCGCCATGTTTTAGGCTTCCTCATTTTCTTTGATTGCTTGTTCAATTTCTTCTGGGTAAGCATCAGCATAAGCCCAAGCATTGACTAAATCAGCCGCAGTCAAATGGGGATAGCACTTAAAAAGTTCCGCATCGCTGCATCCGAGACGGCGATAACCCACAAGTACCCAAACTTGTATGCGAGTATTGCCAACACAAGCATCACCGCCACACACGCCGGGAGTCTTTTTAATGCCTATAGCACCAGTGCTTAAGGTTTGAAGTAAAATTTCTATAGCCGCTGCTTTGTCGGCTGAATTTAAGGATGCTAGATCGATTTTTAATTCGGTGAGTGTCATAATTTACTATCCCATTTTTACAGATAGAATATCCTAGCTAAATTATAACGGAATAGGACTTAGTATGGGGCCCAGAAACCGGGTTTTTTACGAAAATACTTGGTTCTTGTCCACAGATTCGGTAAAAACCCGGTTTCTTCGTCGGAGTCCGTAAGTCCTAAATCTTAACTTGTCACCTCCGATCGCTCCCATCTCCTTACCTGTAGCTACCATGACAAAAAAATGGTATACTTTCATGTTAATCTCCTACCTAGAAAACAACAGATCACTGTTGTATAAATTATTCATTTACTGCCTTATTCCCTAAAACTATCAGCAAAATCTATGAAATCCCGCTCTTGCTGGCTAATTTTTACCCTCATCGGACTGTCCTTAACAAGCTGCGGACAGCAGAAGTCATCTCAAGAAATTGCCGAAACAGTTAAAAATAGTATCGTCTTGATTTCCTACCAGAATGAAGGCGGACACGGTACGGGCTTTATTGTGCCGGGGGAAACGGGTGTTTGCACGGTTCTCACGGCACGTCATGTGGTTGAAGGGCGTAGCTTGAACCTGCTAACTAACGACCAAAAACTTTATCAAACTGACAGCATCCAAACAAGTTCCAATTTGGATTTAGCGGTAGTAACGTTTCCGTCAGCCGGGGATAAATGTTCTTATCCAAGTCTCAATTTTGGGGATTCCGATAGTGTGAAACAAACAGACCAAATCTACATTTCTGGGTTTCCAGACAGGGCTGGTGGTGGCAAATTAGTGAGACAATTTGTGCGTGGTTATGTATCGGAGTTGAATGTGTTGGATCAGGGTTATGGAATTTCCTATGATGCTAATACTTTTAGCGGGATGAGTGGCGGGCCTGTTTTAGATACTAGCGGGAAAGTCGTTGCTGTTCATGGGAAGACAGACGCTCAAATTATTGCGGATTTGCAGAGTCAGCAAGCAAGTTTGTCTGATCAACAGAAAGCCACGCTGCAACAAGCGGCAGCAAGAGTTGCTGGAGGGGTACAAATTAACACTTTTAAGTGGGGAATTCCGATTAAAAATTATCTAGTAAATCAGTCTAATTTGGTAAGTCAACCCATTGTGGCAAAGCCACCTGATGCAGGAAATAAATCTATTGTGACAAAGTTACCTGATTCGGGAGAGCCACCCATTACTAAAGCAGACTATAGTAAGCTAAGCAAGTTATTGGAGGATGGAAAGTGGAAAGAAGCAGATGAGGAAACTGGCAACAAAATGTTAGAAGTGGCAGGTAAACAAAAAGAACGTTACTTAACAACAGAAGATATCGAAAATTTTTCGTGTCCTGATTTACTAGCGATTGATAAACTTTGGGTAAAATATAGTGATGGACGCTTTGGCTTTTCTGTACAAAAACGAATTTATAAAAGTCTTGGTGGCGCTAAAGAGTATGATCAAAAAATTTGGTCAAACTTTGGTGAAGCAATTGGCTGGAAAAAGAAAGAAGGAGATTGGCTTCGGGACGATCTCCTTACTTGGAATAAGGATCAACCAGAGGCTTATCTTCCAATGAGTACCAATGTAGCTAGTAATTTGAATGACGGTGATAATACTCTTCGTCACCGTGGGGGGATATTTTTCTCACACGCAGAGACTTGTAAATTGTAACCGATAAAGACTTGAACAGGACTTATATACGTGGGCAAAAACCCGGTTTCTTGGCAAATATTTATCGAAAAAATCGACTATTTTTGGAATAAATCCGGTTTTTTGCGTGAATTCTATGCAGTTTAATATCACTTAGTAGAATTAGATCCACCAAGGCGATCCGTCTCTGTCAAAAAAGGAGTTAAATCAATCACTGGCGAAGCAGGAGAAAAATTAGGATTCACCAACTTACCTCCGCTATTTTGATAAACACCAGTACCATTTTGCAAATCCTCAGTCATCTCTTTTAATGTTTTATAAGCATCTGTGTCGCTACCAGAATTCAATGTCACCAATAGCGGACAATTATCACCACTTAATTTGGTTTTAGCACAAATCACATATTGCTTTGGCGTATTAGGATCGGCTCTATAATCTAACTTAGTCAAACCATCTTTACGATAAGTTTCTAAGCGATCGACAATTTTTTCGCAGCGCACTTGCGGTGTATAACTACCGCCTAAAGTTGTCACCATTTTTAGCCAAGGTTGTGCACCTCTTTCGTGACGGTACATGACAGTCCAAATATTACCTCCTCGCTTAGTGTCTGGGCGAAGTTCGCAGAAAAAATGGTCTTCTTTTCCTCCAAATAAAAACGAATTGATAGGCCCACCTTGAATAAAAGTAATTCCTGCCACTAACATGCTTACTACAGCCACACTTAGATTTGCGGTGTTAAAAATTTTTTCACTATTACTCATGGTACAGAATCCTCGATCAGATTTTGATAGACTACAAGAAGAATAAGTTAAAACATTATCAATCAGCCAAGTAACACGTCTCCGAGAAACTCACCGACTGTCATATAATCTTATCATATTATTTTGAAATCCACACAAAAAGTTACCATAACTATTAAATAAACTAGAAGGTGATGGATATAGATCCATTTCTGCTAGCTGTATACTCTAGTCTTATGCAATTCGTCTTCTTGGCTAAACTCAGCTAATTCCTTGAGAATTTCACGGCGCTTAACAGTACGCTGCTGTTTATAGCCGATCGCACCTGCCAAACTTATCCGCCGCTGGTTTCCTACTTTTCCATAGGGAATTTCCCCATCATCGAGTAATTTGACCACAAATTCTGGCGACACATTGAGCAAACTCGCAGCTTCTTCCACAGTCATATCTTGCTCAATTGGCACTAAAGATACTGCTTTACCAGCCGCCATTAAATGTGCAGCTTGACACAACAATTGATAGAGAGATTCAGGAAGTGCGATTTCTTCCCCGCCAATTTCCACCAATTTTACTTTTAATGTCTCAAAATCATCATTTTCTGTCTTGAGACATAGCATTTTATCCAACAATTTGATAGCTATGGTTTCTTCTTCTGTCGGTAAAACTGGATCTAGGAGTATTTTTTGCCTGTTCATGGAAATGTTTCCTGAATTGGTTTAATGCTATTATAGTAGATAAAATAGTCCTGGATATGGGGCATAGAAACCGGGTTTTTTACGAAAATACTTCGTTGCTACCGACAGATT
This sequence comes from Tychonema litorale BBK16, assembly GCF_021648855.1. Classification (GTDB taxonomy): domain Bacteria; phylum Cyanobacteriota; class Cyanobacteriia; order Cyanobacteriales; family Microcoleaceae; genus Microcoleus. The sequence continues at coordinate 61,746 of NZ_JAKJHX010000012.1, forward strand.
AGGTAAAAAACCCGGTTTCTTTGTCGGAGCGCATAAGTCCTGTAAAGATATGATATAATCTCAAGTAAAACTATAATTGTTTGAGCTTGGCAGTCCGCCACTTCAAATTATGAAGTCAACACAACAGTTTACAGCAATTATTGAACGAGAAGGCGACGGATATATATCCCTTTGCCCAGAACTCGATATTGCCAGTCAAGGTGACAATATAGAAGAAGCGCGACAGAATTTGATCGAGGCGCTGGAACTATTTTTTGAAACAGCAGATCCTTCTGAAGTCAAGAATCGGCTTATAAGATTCGGCGATTGAAATCGCTTCTACACAAACGAAGTCGGCCTCCGCCGACTGAAGAATATTCATATCAAATCAGACTTAAATACCCGGTAATTTTCTTAGTCCGCGCAGGCGGACATTGTTTGTGTAGACGCGGTTTCAACCGCCGGGTTTCTCCAAAGAAACCGGGTTTTTCATCAAATCTATCGACTACAACGAAATATTGTCGTAAAAAACCCGGTTTCTCGGCCTCGCAATCCTACAACTGTTTCACCTCAGCAACCAACTTCGCAACCACATCCTTCGCGCTACCAAACAACATCATCGTCTTATCCTTATAAAACAACTCGTTGTCAACACCCGAAAAACCAGCACTCATTCCGCGCTTAATTACGATCGTATGTTTGGCCTTATCAACCTCCAAAATCGGCATCCCATAAATCGGGCTCGCCGTATCGTGACGCGCCGCCGGATTCACTACATCATTCGCACCGATTACCAACGCCACATCCGTCTCTTCAAACTGCGGGTTGATATCGTCCATATCATACAACTGCGGATAAGGCACATTTGCTTCTGCTAGCAGCACATTCATGTGCCCCGGCATCCGCCCAGCCACCGGGTGAATCGCGTATTTCACGTCAACACCCATTTTTTCCAAACCGTCGGCTAACTCGCGCACGGCGTGTTGTGCTTGCGCTACAGCCATCCCGTAACCGGGAATAATTACTACCGATCGCGCATAGCCTAACATCATCGCACTTTCTTCGAGATTGATGCTGCGAACAGTTTTGTCAGTAGCACCCGCAGCGCCCCCAGCAGCAGCAGTCTTGCCACCGCTACCAAAGGCGCTAAACAGTACACTACCAAGCGATCGATTCATCGCCTTACACATGATTTGCGTCAAAATAATCCCCGACGCGCCCACCAATGCACCAGCGATAATCAGCATATTGTTCATCAAAATGAACCCAGCCACACTCGCCGCAATCCCCGAATAGGAGTTAAGCAGCGACACCACGACGGGCATATCGCCACCCCCAATCGGGAGCACAAACATGATTCCCAGAATATTGGAAATCGCCACCAAACCGAGGAATACCGGCACATTTTCGGGATTCGTCAGCATATAACCGCTGCCGGCTAAAAGTGCGATCGCCAGCATGGCATTAAACGGCTGTTGCAGCGGAAACGTCATCGGTGCACCCGGTAGCAATTCTTGCAGCTTCGCAAACGCTACAAGGCTACCAGTGAAAGTGATTCCGCCAATCAACACGCCCAAAAGGATCGTGATTGTCGCGTCGGGTGCCGGCGATTCCGGGATGCTGAGATAGCGCCAGAATTCCCCCACAGCAACGAGTGCAGAAGCCGCGCCCCCAAAACCGTTAAGCAAACCCACCATCTGCGGCATATCCGTCATCGCGACGGTATTCGCCATGATTGTCCCCAAAATGGAACCGATGATGATGCCGACTGCAATCAATTCGTAGCTAATGACTTGTTTTTCGAGTAAAGTACCAACGATCGCAATTAACATCCCGATCGCAGCTAACACGTTTCCTTGACGCGCAGTTGCAGGAGATCCCAACTGTTTCAAACCGACAATAAACAAAGATGCGGCAACTAAATAACCTAGTTGAATGGCACTTGGCAGAAAATCACTCACGCTTTAACCTCCTTTTTCTTAAACATTTGTAGCATTCGATCGGTGACTAAGAAACCAGCAACAACGTTAATTGTCGCAAGGGCGATCGCGATCGTCCCCAAAATAGAAGTAACAGTCACATTACCTTGGCCCGAAATCAGAATTGCGCCTAAAACCGCAATTCCAGAAATCGCATTGGAACCCGACATCAAAGGTGTATGTAGCGTCGGGGGGACTTTGTTAATAACTTCAAATCCCACAAACGATGCTAGAGTAAACACCACTAAACCTGCAATCAATCCTTCTGCCATAACAATTGGTAATTGGTAATTGGAAATAACTCGTTCCCGATTATCGGTTTTACGTTAAGATTCGGCGGTTGAAACCGCTACTACACAAACGAAGTCTGCCTCCGCAGACTAAGAAATAAAAGGGGTATTTTTGCTGGAGGCAGAGCCTCCTGGAATGTATTACAAGGCAGAGCTTTGTAACAAGAGAACCTCATTAGTCCGCGAAGGCGGACATTGTTTGTGTAGCCGCGATTTCAATCGCCGGGTACTTTTGCGATCGCATAGGCGGACATTGTTTGTGTAGCCGCGATTTCAATCGCCGGGTATTTTTGCGATCGCATAGGCGGACATTGTTTGTGTAGCCGCGATTTCAATCGCCGGGTATTTTTGCGATCGCGGGTAACTAACCATCTAACTTACGACTGAAGCCTGAGCAGCTAAAGCATCCCGGACTCGCTGATTGCTAATCTCACCGTCGCGAGCCACACAAGAACCAGCGATGATATCATCTTCAAAATTCAAAATTAGTTCCTTATCTTTCAGCATCAACTGAAGTAAAGACGAGACATTTTTCGAGTAAGTTTCGCTAGCATGAACAGGCATTGAACCAGGCAAATTAATCGGCCCAATCACATTAACACCATTCCATTCAACATCTTTCCCCGCTTCCGTGCACTCGCAATTGCCGCCTTGTTCCGCCGCGAGGTCAACAATTATTGCTCCCGGTTTCATTTGAGCCACCATTTCTCTAGTCACTAAAATCGGGGCTTTTCTACCAGGAACTTGAGCGGTTGTAATCACTGCATCGGAAGCGCCGACGTGCTGGGTGAGCACTTGGCGAGTGTATTCTTTAGCTGCTTCTGATAACTCTTTAGCATAGCCACCTGCTGCTACAGTTTCTTCCTTAAGTTCGACATCAATAAATTTAGCACCCAAACTTTGCACTTGTTCTTTTGTTTCCGGGCGGATGTCAAATGCTTCGACTACTGCGCCCAAACGACGTGCTGTGGCGATCGCCTGTAAGCCCGCAACGCCCACACCCATTACCAACACTTTGGCGGGGCGAATTGTACCCGCCGCCGTTGTCAGCATCGGAAAATACTTCGGTAAAGCCGCTGCTGCGATCAATACCGCTTTATAACCGGCGACGTTAGCCTGAGATGACAGCGCATCCATGCTTTGAGCGCGGCTGGTGCGCGGGATCATTTCCATGCTGAATGCCGTTATTTTGCGATCGGCCAACCGCTGTATCAAAGCCGGATTTCCCAAAGGATTCAAAAATCCGATGAAAACTGCTCCTTCGCGCAGTTGATGAACTTCAGACTCTTGCAATTCCCCGATTTTGACGACGACATCGGCTTCGCCCCACAGCGTAGCGGTATCGGCGACAACGCGAGCTCCGGCTGTTTCGTAAGCCAGATCCGAGAAAAAGGATTTTTCCCCCGCACCGGCCTCAAGCAAAACTTCGACACCTTGCTTTACTAATTTCGCCACAGCGTCGGGGACTAAAGCCACCCGGCGTTCCGCTGCTGCTATTTCTTTTGCGATCGCTAATTTCATAAACTCTCCTTTACTCTCGTTGATAGTAAAGCCGATCGCCCAAATGACCGCCGTATCTTTAACTTGTCTTATGGATTGAAATTTGCTAAAATATCAACTTTGTTGCGTCCCATGATATACTAACCTGCTGACTAATGCTGTAGCTTTTATTTCAGTTGGTGAGATCGCATCAAAAATAATGAACTGATTATCCTCATCAAATTGCTGAGACATTCGATATATTGTAGGCACGATCGCAAAATTTGGGTAATCGATATTTAAGGTTCACCAAGAAACTGGGTCTGAAGCCCCGTCCTTCTAGGACGGCTTTAATTCTCT